>JAZRKJ010000070.1:0-30836 GCA_045646245.1 Acutalibacteraceae bacterium | reverse complement strand
TTTTATTATTTAGTCAATTATTCCCTTGACTTTAGTTTAATTATAATAGATTTAGTGTACCATATTTAGGACATTTATGCGATTAAAGTAATTGTTTCATTAGTGTTTGTAATCTTTTTTCTTTTGGTTGAAATTGTTTCGCCACTTCTTGTTTTGTGTTGCGATAAAATAGAATTTTTATTTACCGACTCTCTTAAATCGTTACTATAAATGTTTGAATATCTTTCAACCATTGCTAATTCACTGTGAGTTAATATTTTTTTAAGCGAAAAAATATCTTTTCCACTCTGAATCCATTTTTTTGCAAATGTATGTCTAAACAAATGGATAGAAGTTTTTTTAACATCTCTTTTGGTATTATAGTTTGCTATTGCTTTTGACAAACCACCTCTTGTTAATTGTTCTCCATATTCATTAAAAAACAGATAATCTTTATTTGAATAATCTCCATAAATATTAAGATATTCTTTCAACACTTTTACAATATCATTATCAAGCGGAATAGCAATTGTTTTATGTGCTTTGGTAGTATTAAAAATTATTGTTTTTTCTTCTAAATCAACATCATTTATTTTAATATTAAGAATAGTATTACTTCTTGCGCCTGTTGATAATATTAAATTGATTATTACATAATTGCGATATTCAGTAAAATTGTTTATTTTAGGCTTAACAAGTAATCTGCTTATTTCTTTGTCTGTATAAACTTGTTTGATTTGTGGTTCAACCTCTTTAATAGGGCATTTGAAACCGCTTATATAACCAACTTCTTCTGCATACTTTCCAAATGCTCTGTATGCTCTTAAATAATTATTAACAGTTTGAATATTAACTTCACCCATAGTCTTTATAAACAATAATTGCAAACCACTTAATTTAGTTAGTACTGCAATTGGTGTGTCTTTTGCATCACTACCAACTACTGAAGAAAGAAAAGAACTAAACTTTTTATAAAATCTTTTATAGTAATCTATTGTTGCTTGTGAGTTTCCTTTTTCTTCTTGGTAAACTAAAAACTCAAGGAATACATATTGCACTGTGAATTGATAATCTTCCTCTGTGTAGTCAGTTAAATTGTTTTCAATTTGTTGTTGCTTTTCTTCAAATGTAATGTTTTTTCTTCGGTTTAGTGAAATTTTTTGTCTTTTCATTTTTATTACCTCTCTTTTATTTATCTTACATACTTATTATAAACCAATGTATGTCCCATAAAAGGGACAGTACTCACGATTTTTTAAAAAAACATTACTCACGATTTTTTTATTGTTCTTTTTCTTCTATTTTGATTAAATAAAACAAAAAACCCCAATATTTAGTGAACTATAAAAATGCAATCACTAAATATTGGGGTTTTGTATTGGCGCAGAGAGGGGGATTCGAACCCCCGAAGTGGTATTAGCACTTACACGATTTCCAGTCGTGCGCCTTAGACCAACTCAGCCATCTCTGCGTGTGTTTGGCTGTGACTTAATGATTATATAATAACCCGGCAAAAAAGTCAAGTGTTTTTTATGGTGTTTGAATTAAGAAGTATCATAGTTAAGGCGTAGACAAAAGACGCCGGTTGCTTTTATATTGCACACGGAATGTTTTTGTGGTATACTACTAAAAAATAAGTATATTTGTGAAGGTGCTTATGGATATTAAAAAATTGTTTTTTAAGGAAAAGGACGAAGCTCACGCAGGGTTTCAAAGAAACCGTGACGCTCGCATTGCAAAGTTTTTAATTTTGCTTTGCGCTCTTTCCTGTTTTACTCATCCTATTGCGGCAAGGGCGGTAATAGGCGCAAGTGCAATTTTATTTGTGCTCTTGCCCGGTACAAGGGGAAAGATTTTTTCAAACGTCGGCTCTTTTGTTATTTTGCTGTTTACTGTTGTTACGGCGGTGGTTGCCCTTTGTTACTCTAATGTTTTAGGCTTCTTTTGCGCCCTTTCCTTTCTTGCAATGATGGCGGTCAGCTTTGTTACCCGAAGTATTGCAACCAAAAGATTTTACGAACAACTTCTTGATACCGTAATAATCGGTGGTTGTCTTGCAACCTTGGGAAGCATAATAGAGCGTATTATAAACCATAACGTTGCGGGGTATCGCTGTACCGTAATGTACCCAAACCCTAACTTTTTCGGTGTGGGTGTGACTTTGGTGGTTCTTGTTTGCGCTTATAAAGCGGTTAGCCGCGCAAAACATACCTATCTTTATTATATAGCCGCTGTTTTTAATGCTGTGGGAATATATTTAAGCGGAAGTATGAGCCTTTGGCTGGTTGCCGCCATTGGTATTATAATACTTCTTACAATAAGCCGTGAATATAAACTTCTTGCCATATTTGTAGGTCTTGGCGTTTTGGTTCTTATGACGGTTATTCTTATCCCCCGATTCTTACCCAGAATTAACGAAATGGGCGATACCACCGATAACCGTATAACTATATGGAATTTTGCAATAAAGCATATAAAAGAAAAGCCGATTTTCGGCAGAGGCTTTTTCTCTTATAAGCACCTTTACAATCAGCTCAGTCCTACCGACCCAACAATTTATAAAGCAAGCCTTTGTCACAATATTTTAATTGACAGTCTTCTTTGCCACGGTATTGTGGGAACGGTTTTACTTTTTGGTTTCTTGGCTTTGTATATGAAAGATACGTTTAATTGCTATTCGAAATTAAAGAAGAACGGTAAAAACTGCCTAATAATTAAGTTTATAGCCGCCGTTATTTCGGCAATTGCTTGTTATGGAATGATAGACACTACTGTAGTTTGGGTTCAAACAGGTATGATAATCCTTTTTATTGCGGCAGGCATAGGCGTGGAAGAACGCAAAGCAAAACATTTAGAATAAAAAAATTCCTAAGCGTCGCTTAGGAATTTTTGTTATGTAAAGAGATAAATGCATAGCGGAATTGTAATTATTGATAAAATACTGGAAATAAGGGCTAATGAAGCGCCGGTGCGGCAATCTTCTCCTACAAGTTTGGGAAATACCACGGTATTAAGTCCGCAAGGCATTGCGTAAATCATAAGGGAAACCAGCGCCGCTTCGCTGCTTACAAAGGTTTTAAGAATATAGGCAATAGCAACGGGACAAACAAAAAGTCTTAAAACAGATACTATATAGTTACATTTATCCGATAACATATCTTTAAACTTGTATTGAGAAATGGTAATTCCGGTTAACAGCATACTTGCTACACCCATAGGCGCCGCGGCGGTGGTTAAAAAGCCGCTTACCGGTTTTGGTAACGTAATACCGCTGAGTCCTACAACCATACCCAGCAGAATTGCAATGATTACAGGGTTAATAAGCTTTTTGAACTTAAGCTCGGATTTTGTAAGTATGCAATAGCCGTAGGTATAAATATAAAGGGATAGAGGAAGTCCGAACATCATTACGTTAAGTAACGTCGCGCTTCCGAAAATGCTTTCGGTCAGCGCATAACCCATATAGCCGTAGTTTGGAATGGTAAGTGAATATTTATAAATGGCTTGTTTGTATTTGTCTTTTGTGAGGATTTTTGAAAGGAAATGCGAACCTAATATTAAAAAAGCCAACACGCTCACAGAAACAAGAATAAGAGTATAGTTTGCTTTTATGTAATCTACGTTAAAATTGGTTGCAAAGGTTTTGAAAAGGTTAGCGGGCAGGAATACGTACACAAGTAAGGTTGATAAAATTTTACTGTGGTCGGGATTAACGAGTTTTGCTTTGGCAAGTACGAAGCCAATGGAAGCGAATAAAAAAAGTATGGTAACTTGTGAAATAACCAATGATACAGACGTCATATAAATCACCTCGTAAACAAGAAATATTATACAGCAATGAAAAATAAAAGTAAATACGCGCCTTTAACAAAAAATATTGATTTTTTAACATTTTTGTGATAAAACTGTTATAATGATTATAGAAAACATAAATGAGGTACAAATTATGAAAATTGCACTAATTGCACATGATAAAAAGAAAAACGATATAATCGAACTTGCGAAAACCTATAAAAATGTTCTTGACGGTCATGAGCTTTATGCAACCGGCACTACAGGAACTCTTATTATGGGTGAAACGGGACTTAACATTCACCGTATGAAAAGCGGCCCCTTGGGCGGTGACCAGCAAATCGGTGCTATGCTTGCCGACGGAAATATGGATTTGGTTATTTTCCTGCGTGACCCGCTTACGGCTCAGCCCCACGAACCTGACGTATCGGCGCTTCTTCGCCTTTGTGACGTTCAGAAAATCCCGCTTGCAACCAACGAAAAAAGCGCAACGGTTATGCTTGAGGCAATGAAAAATAAGGTGTATTTTGAGTAATAATTATCCGAGGCCAAGCGCTCTCGGATTTTTATTTAAGAAGTGACTTATATTGACTTGTAAATACAATTGTGATATAATGACAATATATCAAATTATGATAAAAGGAGAAGGGTTATGAAAAAAATTCTTTCTTTAATGCTTACTTTATGTATGGTATTAAGCCTTGTAGTTATTCCCGTTAATGCCGATAAAGGGGAAATTTATACAGGTGATACCTATTATAAGTTTACCTTTGGCGAAAACGGTACTTCTTATATGGATTATGAAAGCGGAAAAACCGCTACACATAAGAATAATACCTATTATCCTTTGTGGGAAACCGCAGCAGCAGGTAATACCGTTATAAAGGGAAGCTCCGTTAATGACAGCGCAACGGGTGAAACCCTTAATACTATGCGTATTGAGTCAAAGGGGACAAATTCCTGGCAATGGACTCCTTTAAAGGCTGACGGTACACCCTTTGAGGTGGCACCCAACGCTTCTTATACAATAAAGATGAAATTTTTCGTAGAAAGCCTTAATTCCTACGGTCAGCTTCATTTTGGTATGGGCGCTTCAAATACTCCTATTCCTTATGCAGATATGGACTGGCAAAAGGGACTTTTTACTACTTCGGGCAGTTATCAGGGAAAGCTTAATGACCGTCAGTCCATAAAGTTCCTGTTCCAGTCTGCCAGTATGCTTTATGCAGGTACTTCTCCTAAAGTATATAATGGTTTTGACAGTTCCAATAAAAACCAGTATTTTAACGGCGGACATAATATTGTAACCGACAATAACGGCGTTTACGACAGCGTGAATAATACTTACACCTTTGAGGTAGACGTATGGAATTCTGTACAGAATCCTTCCACCTCTGTTTGGGAAAATAATCAGCAAATTGATACAAGAACTTATAATAACTACTTTACCATAAACGGCGGCGGTTCTACCTTTACTTTAGATGGCGTTACATATCATAACGTATGGGAAATTGTAGAAATTGAGGTTATACTTAATCCTCCCGCAGTCACCTTTGTTAACGGCGGCAGTCAGACTCAGGCAAGCTTTAACCCCGGTGAAGAGATTAAATATCCTGCCCTTACTCCTAATCATAAGGGAGACTTTGTTTGGTCGCTGTCAAAGGACGAATATATTCCCGCGCCCGAAAAAATGACCGCAGGCGCGCTTACGGTTTACGCCTTCCAACGTGACATATTTGGCTTTGAAAATCATAAATCCTACGACTATACAAGTTTTCCTCCCTTGTTAAAATAACCGACGAATTTGCTTTTTCGGGTAATAAATCGGTTCGTTACAGAAACGTAGAGTACGGACTAAGCGAAAGCAAGCCCTTTAACTGGTCTACGGGATATAAGGATTATCATACCTACGACAAGGCTACGGATACCTATATTGCCGTTACGGGCGACGTCGCTCCTGAGTGGAAGCCTGATACTTATTATATGAAGCGCACTTACAATGCACTTGAACATAATATTGACCTTTGGACGCTGGAGGCTAACAAGAATTACAGAATCACCTTTAGGTATTATTTTGATAAATCAAGTAACTGCGGCTTTAAAATCATTCCTATGACCGCTCATTCCAACTTCTGGGTGACAGACAATAGAGTGGTGTACGACGCTCAGTCGGTTACTTTTAACAACGATGCAGAGGGCAGTTGGCGTGTTGGCGAAATATATTTGAAAACGGGGGATATTGTATCGGGATACGATAACCTTTTCCTTCGCATAGTTAATAATGCAGGCAATAATACCACACCTTGTACCGTTTACTTTGATGAATTCCGAATTGAAGAAAAGGCTAAAACCGAGCTTATTAACCCTGTAAGTTCTACTATTTATTATGCGGGCTTTGAAAATTACCCTGCCGACCCGCAGACAAAATTTTACCTTATGCAGGATACCGGCGCAACGGCAGAGGACGGCAAAACCTATAAAAACAATATGTCGGTTATAAGCGGCGCTTCAGTTTTCGGCGGCTATACCGACGGTAATATTGTTAAATACGACCACGTTAAGGGTAGCTATTGCTCTAACCATAAAACCAGCTTAAGCTATTCCTACGCTCATTATAACGCTATATATCCAAACATTAACATAAATATAAACAACGGTTCTTCCTATAAGGTGACCTTCTCCTATAAGGCGGAAAAGGTGGATACACCTGTGCAAATGGGATGGTTTATGGCGGCATATTCTAATCAATGGACGGGTGGAAAAGTAAACGAAACCTTAGGCTACACTATATCCGCTCCCACAAACGACTGGGTAACGGTATCTTATATTATTAAATTCCCCGATTCTTACACTATGAACCAGGGTAATGAGTGTAAGCTTGCTCATTTATGGATGTATATGGAAAAGGATGCCGACGTTCTTATCTATTTCGATAACTACTACGTTCAGGAAATTCCCACTGTTGCTTTTGTAGACGAGTACGGCAATAAAACCTATATAAGCGGTGAAGAAGAAAATAAGGTTAAATTCCCCGAAACAGAGGGCAGTCACGACGTGTACGCCGAAGACGGAACAGGTAATACCGTTAGCGGAAGTAACTGGTATTCCGATGAAAATTATTTAAACGTTGTTGATGGGAATAACGTATACTTTACCAAAGAAAGACTCACAGTTTATTACCAGAAGTACGATAAGTCTATAGAATACGGAAGTGACCAGCAAAGCTATTGCGGTTTCGAAAATTCTTCTGTTGTTCCCATAGACGGTTATATTGACGCAACCAACAAATACATAATTTCCCGTTACGATAAGGGTTATACCGAAAATGGCGTATTTATTCAAGACGAATGGAGCCTTGCAGGCTATAACGGTTTTGAAAGCGGTAACTTTAAAATAGCAGATACAGGCTATATGAGCGAGCATTCCTTAAGCTTTAAGCAGGTATCCTCGGACGTAAATAAGAAAATAGCCGATATAAGCAACGGCGTGCTTTTAAAGAATAACACTTCTTATAGACTTACCTTTGCTTACAAGGCAGAGGGAAACAGTAATAACGACCTTACCTTAACCTTTACCAACGCTAAAAATACAAAGGAATACGGAAAGGGAACAACCGTAACCGTTTCTGCCGATAAGGTAACCTTTAATGTTGGCAATTATCCCAAGGTTCAGGATATCCGCTTTATCCGTCAGCAGGAAGCCTGTATAGGCGGCGCCGCTGTAATAACAGGCTTTAATATGGCGGGTGAGCTTTATAAAAGCGAAGAGACTGACCTTCTTATTGAATATATAGGCGACTCTATTACCACAGGTATCGGCGTTCACCGTACTCCCGACGGTTGGGCAAACGACGGCACTAATTCTTACGCCTTCCTTTCGGCTATAAATATGGGTGTTGATTGGAGAATACGTTCAAGAAGCGGTATCGGCGCGTATAAGAATTCGGGCGGCGGTATGGGGCTTAATTCCGACTGGCTTAATTCTTACCATATAGAAAACGGCTGGAGAAATACTACTACGCCTTATAATGAATCACGTGAAGCAGACGTGGTTGTGCTTTACCTTGGTACTAACGATAACTGGGGCTTTAAAACTATTGATACCGAAGCCGAAATTGCCGAGCTTGCAGGCGGTATGAAGCAGCTTATCGATAAGGTTAAATCTTATAATCCTAATGCAAAAATCGTTTGGGTCAGCGGCGGTATGACCGATAAATACCGTGAATCTGCCCGCAGAGCTATTGAGCAAAGCGGCGGAATTGAAAACGGATATTTCCTTTGTGATGTGCCGCTTAATATGAGCGCAGGACAAAACGGTCACCCTGACGCTAAACAGCAAAGAATTATAGCTCGTTCTCTTCAAAACTTCCTTGAAACTAACGTGCTTAAATAGTAGTTATAAAAGTCTCCGATAAACTCCTGATTTGTCGGAGGCTTTTTTGTGCAGTTTTAACAAGTAAATGTTTACAATTTTGTTGTAATTTCAAAAAAGACTTTATTTTTTGTCGCTTATAGTGTATTATGTTAGTGCATTTTAAAATGGCATTATTTTAATGATATTGGAGAAGTGTGATTATGTCTAAAAAAACGGTTAACTCCGAAACGCCCGAAATTTTAGAAGGCGAAGCAATGTATATTGCTAATGATGACGACGTTAAACCCGCAGGCGGTATTGCAGCAAAAGTCGGAAAGAAAAAGTTAAAGAAGCTTGCCATTATCGGCACAAGCATAATTTTGGTTATTGCTATTTTCTTTACGGTTATGCATTTTGTTTCCGCACCCTGGAGACGCGGTGAAAAGGCTATGCCTAAGTTCTTTGCGCAAATCGGTATGTACCAGGGCTTCACCTTCCGTTATTTCGACGGAATCAGCATTAACGGTGTAGACGTTGGCGGTATGACCAAAAATCAGGCAAAGAAGGCTGTTAACGCCGCTCAGGACAGTAACAAGGGCGATTATAAAATCACCATAACCGCAGGGGAAAAATCTTACGTTTTAGACGGTAAAGATATTGTCTTTTCGGTTGACTGTACCGACGCGCTTAAGGAAGCAAAAGCTTACTGCGTTTCCGTAATGCACGGTAAGGCTTTCAAAAACGATAAGAACTTTGAAGCAAAAATCAATATAGATGAAGAAAAAATGGCTGACGTACTTACCGCTATTCAAAATGAACTTCATCAGGAACCTGTTAACGCTACTTTTAAGGGTGTTAACTCCGCAGGTATTCAGTTCGAAAACGAAAAGGTTGGCGTTAATATCACCACCGATAACCTTGTTAACGATATTGAAGCCTTCCTTGCAAAGGGCGCTACTACGGGTGAAATTATTGCCACCAATAATCCCACAAACCCCGAAATCACCGTTGCAACCTTAAGCGAAAAGATTCAGCTTATCGGTACTTTCTCTACCACCTCTACCGCAAGCGCTAACTCTACCTTTAATATGGGTAAGGCTATGGGCCTTTGCGACGGAAGTGTAATTGAGCCGGGCGCTACCTGGTCCTTTAACGCCTGTACCGGTAACAGTAACCTTGCTTCTGGCGGCTGGAAGTCTGCAAGAGTAATTTCCGGCGGTCAGTTTGTTAACGGTTACGGCGGCGGTATCTGTCAGGCAAGTACCACTATTTATAACGCGGCTCTCCGCGCTAACCTTGCTATTGCAATGAGATATAATCATACCTATCCTTCTACCTACTGTAAGGTTGGTTTCGACGCTACCGTTGACTATCCCAGCAAGGACTTAAAGCTTACCAATAACAGCAAATATCCCGTTTATCTCCAGTGTATTATGGACGGCAGAAAACTTACCGTAAATATTTACGGCGCCCCCGATAATACCTTTGATGAAATCACTTTTGAAAGCAGTACCACTAACCGCGTACCCGGCAGTCACTACGACGTTGCCGCTTTCAGAATCCTTTGGAAAGACGGTAAGATAATCAAACGCGAACAACTTATCAGTTCCCGTTATTCCCTTAAAGACCCCGATCCTTCTTCCTCTGAAGGCAGTTCAAGTGAGGGCAGTTCCAGCGACGATCCGTCACAAGATCCGTCTCAAGATCCCTCCGGCGGTATAGGCGGCGATACTTCCCAGGATCCTTCGGGAGATACTTCCTCCGAACCCCCAACTTCCTCCGAGCCTCCCTCAATCCCTGAAGAAGGCAACAACCCGTAATATTCAATATAACAAATCACCCGAAAGGCACAAAACCTTTCGGGTGAATTTTTTATTTTATTTCCTTTAAGAATTCGCCGATGCGTTCCAATGCTTCTTTGATATGTTCGGTGGAGTAGCAGTAGGAGGCTCTTACAAAGCCTTCGCCGCTGTCACCGAAAGCGGTGCCGGGAACTATTGCAACCTTTTTGGAATAAAGGAGTTTTTCACAAAACTCGTCGCTGGTCATACCCGTGCTTTTAACAGAGGGGAAGGCGTAAAAAGCGCCTTTGGGTTCGCGGCAGGTAAGCCCTAAATCGTTAAAACCTTTTACGATTATCTTACGCCGAATATCGTATTCTTCCATCATTTCCTGTACTTCTTCGTCGCAGCTTTTAAGGGCTTCAATAGCCGCGTACTGGGAAGTGGTGGGAGCGCACATTATGGCGAACTGGTGAAGCTTTGTTATCTGGCTTATTATGGGTTCGGGGCCGCAAACAAAACCAAGGCGCCAACCTGTCATGGAAAAGGATTTGGAAAAGCCGTTAATAACTACCGTTCTTTCTGTAAGTCCGTCAATGCTTGCGGGGGAAACGTGGCTTTTTCCGCTAAAGGTGAGTTCGGAATAAATTTCGTCGGAAATAACTAAAATATTGGTGTCTTTAAGCACCGCGGCAAGCTCTTCAAAATCTTCTTTCTCCATAATTGCTCCCGTTGGGTTACAGGGGTAGGGGAGAATAAGCGCCTTTGTTTTAGGGGTGATTTTTTCTTTAAGTTCCTGCGCGGTTACCTTAAAATCATTTTCGGCTTTGGTGTTAATAATTACGGGCACACCGCCGCAAATCTGGGTAATGGGCTCGTAACAAACGTAGCTGGGCTGGGGGATTATTATTTCATCCCCTGGGTTTGTGACCACACGAAGACAGGCGTCTATTGCTTCACTGCCGCCCACCGTAACCAGAATTTCGCTTTCGGGGGAGTAGGAAAGGTTGTATTTTCTGTCAAGATAACGCGAAATTTCCTCTCTGAGGGGGGCAAGTCCCCAGTTTGAAGAATAACGCGTTTTACCCTTTTGAAGGGTGTTAATGGCGCAGTTTCGGATTTTCCAAGGGGTGGGGAAGTCGGGTTCGCCAACACCAAGGGATATAACCCCTTCCATTGTGTTTGCTATATCAAAAAACTTTCTTATTCCCGACCACTTAACCTCTTCGATAGTATCGTTTAAAATTTTGGAATAATCTATCATAAGGAGAAATTTCCTCTTTCGTCAGGTTCTTTTGCCCCTAATTCAACGTTAAAATCTTTGTATCTTCTGAGTACAAAGTGAGTAGCGGTTGAAGTAACCGACTCAATGGTAGAAAGCTCCTTTGCAACGAACTGGGCTACTTCCTGAAAGGAATGACCCCTTACCACCACGTTAAGGTCGTACACACCCGACATAAGGTAAACCGATTCTACCTGAGGGTATTTGGTAACCCTTTCGGCAATTTCTTCAAAACCGTAACCCGTTTTGGGAGTAACCTTTAATTCAATAATTGCGGAAACCGAAGACGTGTCAATGCTTTCCCAGTCGATTACGGTTTTGTAACCGCGGATAAGGCCGCTTTCTTCCATTTCTTTAATTTCTGCTTTAACCTCCGCTACCGTCAGTCCGGTAGCGGTAGCAATATCCGCAGAAGACATTCTTGCGTTTTTCTTTAAGAGTTTTAAGATTGCTGTGTTCATAAGTTTTCCTCCTAATAAAAAAATAAATCCCAAACGCTAAAAAGCGTTCAGGACGAATATAATCCGTGTTACCACCTGAATTCGGGGAAACCCCGCACTCTGCCGGTCAAAAACCGTTTCTCTGTAACGGGAGAACCCGTTCACCCTTAAAAGTTCGGGGTGACAGCTCAAAGACGGCTTCACAGAAAAGAAATAAAAGCTTTCACCAACCGCTTTTTCTCTGCAAAATCTTTATTCTGTTACTACTTCTTATCACAGCGTTTAATTTTTTATCATTATACCAATAACTCTCTGTTTTGTCAAGGGAGCAGATACACCCCGTCGTTCATTACTGCAAAGCGGTAACCGTCAACCTCTAAATACTGTTTGACGGGACGGGTGAATTCTTCAAATACTTCCAGAGCGTAAGTGGTAAGGTCGACTTTAAGTATTTGCAAGCTTCCGGGGTTGCAAACGTAACCGTAATTTCCTTTTATGAAAATGTCGGTAGGTTGCATAAAGGGGGAATTAGCCCCGCCGCCGATACGAAGCTCTTCCCGCATAGTATTTATATTATAGCGGATAAGCACGTTATGTTCGGGGTAGCAGGTCCAGAGCTTGTTTTCAAAAAGCGCAATTCCCGAAGGAGGAGCGTTTTTGTAATTGAGTTTACCCGTCCAAAGCACGGAGGAGTCGGTATCAAGAAGCTTTAAGCTTCCGTCCAGCTCCATAACCAACATTTTTTCGCTGGGCAGGGGAATGGTTTTGCAGGTGAAATAGTTATCCACTTGCATACAAAAGGCTTTATAATTAGCGCCGAATTTTGAAAGGCGGTAAATGTTTTTTGCAACGTTGGTTACTTTGCCCGTTTCAAAGGAAATCATTTTAAATGCCGCAGATATCTGGGTTTCGGTACGTTCATCACAATAGGTAATTATAATACCTTTTTCCATTGGTATAACGTGAAGCACGTCACCTTCGTAAACCGTGGTCATTTATATCATCTCCTTTAAAACTGTTTTATTTATTTTACTATAATTTTTTTATAAGGTCAATAGTCCTTTTTTAAGCATACTGTCGGCGGCAAGTAAAACGCCGGTTTGTCCGCTGTGGAAATTAAGACCGCCTTGCATCCAAGCGGCATAAGGTTCACGCAAGGGAGCGTCTGCCGAAAGCTCTATCGATGCGCCAAGGGTAAAGCTTCCCGCCGCCATAATAACTTCGTCGGTATAACCGGGCATTGCCCAGGGTTCGGGAGAAACGAAAGAGTCAATAGGCGCCCCGCTTTGCATACCCTTGCAAAAAGCAATTAAAGATTCGCGGTTGCCTAAAATTACTGCCTGAATTATATCGGCTCTGGCTTCTGTGGGAGAGGGGGTAACCGAATAACCCAGTTTTGAAAACAGCGCGGAGCAGTACACAGCGGTTTTAAGAGCTTCTCCAACGGTGTGGGGAGCGGCAAAAACACCCATATAAAGTTCGCGGTTATGACCTAAAGTGGCGCCCACTTCCTTACCTACGCCGGGTGCGGTAAGGCGGAAAGCGCATTTTTCAATAAGGTCGCGTCTGCCTGCAATATACCCGCCGGTGGGAGCAATTCCGCCGCCGGGGTTTTTAATTAGAGAGCCTGCAATAAGGTCAGCGCCCACTTGGGTGGGTTCCTTTTTCTCAACAAATTCACCGTAACAGTTATCTACCATAATTATTGTATCGGGAGAAACCTCTTTTACTATTTTGCAAAGCTCTTCAATTTCACCTACAGAAAGGCTCGGACGCAAACTGTAACCGCGGGAACGCTGTATGTAAGCCATTTTGTAGTTGTCTTTTTTCAGGGCAACCCTTATGGCTTCTTTATCGGGCGTACCGTCCTCCTTTAAATCAACCTGACTGTACTCAACCCCGAAATCCGCAAGAGAGCCGTCTACCTGCTCGTCAATTCCAAGTACGCCTATAAGGGTATCGTAAGGACGTCCGGTAAGGCAAAGCATTTTGTCTTTGGGACGTAAAACACCGAAAAGCGCAACGCAAAGGGTGTGGGTACCCGAAACAAAATTATGACGGATTAAGGAATCCTCCGCGCCCATACAGTCTGCCCAAAGCTTTTCAAGGGTTTCTCTGCCTATATCGTCGTAACCGTAACCCGTTGAAATACCAAGGTGGGTTTCGCTTACCCTGTTTTTTATAAAGGCGGAAAGCACCTTTTGTTGATTAAAACGGGTAATGTCGTCGATTTTCTCAAATACAGGTTTTATATTACTGATTATGGCGCTGTCAAGCTCCAGTAATCTGCTGTCTATGTCAAAAAAGTTGTTATCCATTATTCTTCCTCACAATAAGCGGCTTCGCCAATCAGCGAAAAGCCGTTTTTTATATAAAAATGTTTATTTTCTTCAACGCAACAAGCGTAAACCTCGCGGTTTTCGGCGCGGGAAAGAAGAAGCTTCATTATTCGGCTTCCCTGACCTTTGCCGCGGTTGTTTTGCGGTACCGCTATTCCGTTTATAAGCGCGCCGCTTTGGTCGTAGAAAAGCACTGCTCCGCCGCCGTCTTCAGTAACGTAATCGGCGCAACCGTGAAGTACGCGAAAGGTTACGTCGGCAACAAATTCGTCCGCGTCGGGAATGGTAAGCCCTTGGCGGAGAACGGCAAGCAATTCTCTGACAGATGCACTTTGGCTTGTTTCTGCCTTTTCAAAAGGGGGTAACGCTTTAAAAACAAGGCATTCTTCATTGATTTTAAGGTTTAGTGACTGCGCCGTTTTTAAAGAGGTGAAAATACCGTTGTACCCAATAAATTTAAGGAAGCTTTTAAGCTCTTCCTTGTTTCTTCCGTCGGTCCACAAACTTACGTAACCGCATATTTTGCCTATTACGGCAAAAACGGAACCGTCTGCTTCTCCGTGATAAAATTGTGCTACGTTGTTGTAATCACGGTAAGCGGCGTAGGCGCATTTAATTTTAATAAGCGCGGCATCGCTGATGTTTAATTGCTTTTCGGGTAATCCTGAAAGAATCATTATATCTCTCCCGAACAAATTTTAGAAAGCATATACTCTGTAAGCTTTGCGGCGCTTTCAATATCCTCAAAACTGCAAAGGCAGGAAGCGGAGTGAATATAACGGCAGGGCACCGAAATTGCAAGGGTGCGGATACCTTCTTTTGAAAGGTGAATAGCGCCCGAATTATTTCCGCCCGTAACGGCAGATTTGCTTTGACATTTTTCGCCGCTGCTTATCGCGCAGTTATAAAGAGCGCGGTCATAAAGGGTTGAACGGTCCATAAAGGATACAGCGGCGCCGTCCCCCAAAGCGCAAACCTTTGATTCTTCGGGAACGTCGGCAATATCAGCCGCGGTGGTTGCTTCAAGACAAATTGCGTATTGCGGATTTACCGCAAATGCCGCAGCTCTGGCACCTCTGCAGCCAACCTCTTCCTGAACGGTGAAAGTAGCGTAAAAGTCGTATTCGGAAGGCTTTTTTAAAAGAGAAATCAATAAGGCGCAACCAACACGGTCATCTAAAGCCTTCGCCTTTACAAAACCGTCACCCATTAAAGTGAAATCACTTTTAAAGGTTGCAAGGTCGCCTATGCGAACCAGCTTTAATGCTTCTTCCTTGGAAGAAGCGCCGATATCAATGTAAAGGCTTTCTTCGGCGGGGGGCTTTTCTTTTTCGTCACCTTTGCAAAGGTGAATGGGCTTTGCTCCTATTACGCCGCCCACTTTTCCTTCAATCGTAACTGCTCTGCAAAGAAGTGCAGAAGGGTTTATACCGCCTACGGTTTCGAATTTAAAAAAGCCGTCGGAGGTAACGTTTGTTATAATCATTCCTACTTCGTCGGTGTGCGCGTCTATCATAAGGATGTTTTTGGGTGTCTTTTCGCCCTTTTTAAAGGCGATTATATTACCCATACCGTCGGTGCGGTAATCGGCATAACCGTTAATTTCCTGCTTTATAATTTCGCTGACGGAGTTTTCTCCGCCCGAAACACCGTCGGCAAGGCATAATTTTTTAAGAAGTTCACGCATTACTGCTTCCTCCTTTAAGAATATAACTTTCAAGGAGTTTTACGGTATTTTCAATATCCTTTAAGTCTACTATTTCACAATCGGTGTGCATATTGCGAAGCGGAACCGAAACGAGACCGCTTGGTATACCGCTTTTGCTTACCGTAATAACATCGGCGTTTGTGCCGGTTGTTGAGCCCATAACCTCACGTTGGAAGGGGATACCTTCCTTTTCGGCTATATCTTCAAGGGTACGGGTGATTTGACGGGAAAGGATAGGTGAAATACCAATCATTGCGCCGCTGCCGAGCTTTCCGCATTTTTGGGCGGGTACGTCGGGAGCATCGCCGAAGCTTACGTCTATTACTACTGCTTCTTGGGCGTCAATACCGAAAACAGCAGTTCTTGCGCCGCGAAGTCCTAATTCTTCGCTGTCGCTGAAAAGGAATTTCAGGTTAACGGGCAGGGCTTTTCCGTTTAATTTTTCTAAAAGCAAACAAAGTACGGCGCAGCCTGCGCGATTATCCAAGGATTTACCGGCAACTCTTGTTCCCGCAAGAGACGTAAAGTTGCTTTTATAGGTAACGAAATCGCCAACCGAGATAACCTCTTTGGCTTTGCTTTTAAGAGCGGTGTCGATTTTGATTTTACTTATATCCGAAAAGGCTTCGTCCTTTTTGGATAAGTGGGGAGGGGTGCTTACAAAAACACCGGAAATTTCCTCTTTCCCGTGAATTACCACTTCGCGGGTGGGAAGTTGGCGCAAATCAATACCGCCGCAGTTGGAAACGGTTAAAAAGCCGTTATCGTCTACATTTGTTACAATAAATCCGACTTCGTCCAGATGAGCGTCAAAAAGTATTGTTTTTTCTTTATTTTGATTTATGGTGGCAACAAGTCCGCTGTTGCCGCAATTTTCAATTTCCGCAAAAGGCGAAATAACGCGCCCGATAGTTTCTCGGGCGCCGTTAATATGACCAATACCTGTGGAAGCGGAAAGTTCGTTTAAAAGTTTCTTAATTTCCATTATAGGTTGTTTACCAAGTCCTTAAAGTATTTGCCTCTTGCTTCGAAGTTCGGGAATGCGTCGAAGGAAGCGCAGGCAGGGGAAAGGGTTACTATATCGCCGTTTTGCGCTTTGGCGTGAATAAGCTCAACCGCCTCTTTAATGTCGTTTACCCTTACAATTTCGGGGCAACCGTTATAATGAGGATGCTCCGTAACCGCTTTTTCTATAGCGGCGGCGGTGGGGCCTGAAAGCGCCATAAACTTAACCTTTTCGATAATGTAAGGCGCTAACGGTTCAAAGGGAATGTGTTTATCATAGCCTCCCGCAATAAGCATAACCTTTTGGTCGAAGGATTTAAGCCCTGCTATAGTACGGGTGGGACTGCTTGCAATGGAATCGTTAAAATACTTAACGCCGCCGATTTCTCTTACGAATTCGTTACGGTGCTCAACGCCCGTAAATTCCTTTGCGACTTTTCTTATGGTTTCGGCGCTTACGTATCCCCATACGGCGGAAATTGCCGCAAGGTAGTTTTCTACGTTGTGGTCACCGATTATTGTAATGCTGCTTCTGTGCATTACGGGAACGTCCATACCGCGGTACGACATATGAAGTGTTCCGTCGGTATCAAGCCAGGCACCGTTTTTAACGGGACGCTCCATACTAAAGCTTAAAGACTGCCCTCTGACGTGGCGGGAAAAGCCTGAGGTGATTTCATTATCGCGGTTAAGTACGGTACGGGAGAAAGCGTTTTGGTGCATAAGAATGTTCTTCTTTGCTTCAACGTATTCGTCCATATCCTTGTGAATATCAAGATGGTTTGGGGCAACGTTGGTTACAACCGCAACATCGGGACTCTTTCTCATAGAAATAAGCTGGAAAGAAGAAAGCTCTGCAACGACAAAATCACCTGGCTGGATTTCGCTTATTCTCGGAAGCAACGGTTTTCCTATATTACCGCCGATGTGTACCTTTTTGCCTTCGGCTTCAAGCATTTTTGCAATAAGGGTGGTGGTAGTGGTTTTGCCGTCGGAACCGGTAACCGCAAAAATGGTAGCGGGGCAAAGGTCAAAGAAAACTTCCATTTCGCTGGTTACGGCGATTCCCCGTTTTCTTGCCTGCTCAAGCTCGGGAAGATAAAAATTCATACCCGGAGTACGGAAAATAATATCTACTTCAAGGTCGTCCAGGTATCTTTCTCCCAGTCGAAGCTCTGCGCCTGCCGCTTCAATGGTGTCGGCAATTTCTCCGATTTGCTGACGGTTTCTGCGGTCACAAGCAATAACTCTTGCGCCTTTATTTAAAAAATCAAGGATAAGCGGGGTATTGCTTATACCTATTCCGCAAATTGCGATTTTTTTAGTGGAAATGTGTTGCCAGAACTGTTTGCAGTCCATAATTCTGCCCCTTCCGTAGTAAATGTAAATATATAGATATTCTTATTATACTTATAATAAGCAAAAATATCAATAGAAACAAAAAAATAACCGACGATTTTTTCGTCGGTTATTTTAAGATACTTAAATTAGTCGTCAATTGTTTTATCAAGCGCATTGTTGTAAATGGCAACAACTTTATCATTGGGCGCTTTGGTGCAAAGGGTAACGATTACAGAAACAATTGCGCCGAAAACGAATCCGGGGATAATTTCGTAAACACCGGTGTTGTAAACAACTGCTTCGGTTACCGTGCTTGTGAAAAGAACAAGCCATGCAATATCAACAACTGCGCCTGCTATAATTCCCGCAACTGCGCCTGCGTAATTAAAGCGTTTCCAGAAAAGGGAAAGAATAACTACAGGTCCAAAAGCGGCGCCAAAGAGACCCCAAGCGTTTTCTACCATTGCCATAATGTTGGAAGCCCAAGCGTTTGTGCTGTTCAGTCCGGAAAGAGAAATAAGAAGAGCAACTATGGAAACAATAAGAACTACTATTCTTCCAACCCAAAGGATTTCTTTGTCGGTTGCCTTGTCTTTTCTGATAATGGGCTTGTAAATATCGCTGGTGAAAGAGGACGAAGCAACAAGTAATTGAGAGTCGGCAGTGGACATAGACGCAGCTATTATGGCAGAAAGCAAAACACCTGCAATAAATCCGGGGAAAATATCATCAACAATTCTGATAAACAAGTTCTGCTGAATTCCGTTGGGAATTAAAGTGGCGGCAAGGGAAGAACCGTCGCTGAATAAGAAGGTTCTTGCAAGGTAAGCGATAACTATTGCTGCGCCAAGGGTGAGAATAACCCAAACGATTGCAACTGAAGCGGACTTTTTAACCATTGAAGATTTCTTTATAGACATAAACCTTACAAGTATATGGGGCATACCGAAATAACCGAGACCCCAGCCGAGGCCGGAAGCAATGTCTTGCCATTTTGCGGTAAAGGGGTTGGAATTGAAAGCAGAAACTCCGTCGGCAAATGCGGTTTTGTAAGTAGCGTCAAAGTTTCCTAAAGATAACATAATGATCGGAACCGCAAGAAGGGCGACGAGCATAAGAATTCCTTGGAAAAAGTCGGTCCAGCAAACCGCTTTGTAGCCGCCCATAAAAGTGTAAACAAGAATAATTGCGGCGAAAATTATCATTGCTAACTGTTTGTGGTTGTTAAACCAAGGGATAACCGAACAAAATACCGTTGTTCCTGCGTTGAAGGCGGAAGCAACGTATACAGTAAAGGCAATAAGGAAGATTATTGCGCAAATTACCTTTAATGCAGGACTTGATGAAGCGAAACGGTTAGTAAGATATTGGGGAAGGGTTATAGAATCGTTTGCGGCTTTGGAAAAACGGCGAAGCCTTTTAGCCATAATCACCCAGTTAAGGATAGTACCTAAGGCAAGACCTATACCTATCCAGGTTTTGCCCATACCGAAAGCAAGGATACTTCCGGGGAAGCCCATTAAAAGCCAACCGCTCATATCGGAAGCCTGAGCGCTCATAGCGGTTACCCATGGACCCATAGAACGACCGCCTAAGAAATAATCTTTTTCGCCGCTTTCTTTTCTGGATTTAATGAAAAAGATAAATCCAATAGCAAGCATGGCAAGAAAATAGATTATAAATGCCAGTAGTTTTGAGATGTTCATAAAATCTCTCCTTTTAAAAAAATAACAGGAACAGTATAACACATATTTTATAATAATGCAATACAGAACTGCGTACAGACTAAAAACTGTACATATTTAATAGATAATACAATTTGTCTTTTTGTTTAAAAGAAAAACCGTATAGACCGAAGTCTATACGGAAAAATGTACGAAAAATAAACTTAAGACTTTTCAATGCGTTTTAAGAAGAAGGGCATAAGTTTTTCTGCGGAATCGCTTAAAGAATAATCGCCGTTACAAAGGCACCAGTCGTAAATAACCGCTCTTTCGCAAAATGCGTAATACTTAACCACGTCGTTAACCGACATATCCTTTGTTACGTCGCCTTTTTCCTGACCGGCTAAAACGAGTTTTCGCAAAAGTCTGTAATAAACTCGGTTGTGGTCAAGTAACTGCTTTTCGGTGCGGGTGACAAGCTGAGTAGAATAAAGACGCTTTATAAGTTCAAGGTCAACCGTGTTTTCTATCATTTCAAAAAGCTGGCGGTTAAGGAAGAGCAGTACTTCAACGGTGGTGAGTTCTTCATCAATTTCGCTTTCCAGCTGCTCGTACTTTTCGTCGAACAGATAGGCAAGGGAACCAAGTAAAGCGTCCTTGCTGTCAAAGTAATGATAAAAGGAACCCTTGGAAGTTTTGGATTCGAAAATAATATCGTCTACGGTAGTATCGTCGTAACCTTGCTCGTAAAATAATTTCCAGGCGGCGGAAACGATTTTGCTTTTAGTGTTACGGTTGTTCTTCTTGTTCATAGCCATACCTCGCAGTAAGTATTCTGTAGAGATAATAACATATTTAAAAGTTTTTTACAAGTATTGCTCAAAGAGACGTTTATGGTACACAAGGCGGTTTATAATACATTTGTAACAGGAAGAAGGGCGCAACTGAATAAAAAATTAAAAAACAGTTGACAAATTGAAAATCTTGTTATATAATGAAAATACAGAAAAGAACAAATGTTCTTTCGGGAGGAAAACACAAATGAACGCTATAATTATCAGTATTTTAGAAGTTTTGGCAGTTGGCTTTACCGTATGGTGCCTTTTTAACGAAAAGAAGCTTGTAGCTTTTGAAAAACGCATTATGCGTTCTATTCGCCGTAAAAAATTCAAAGTAATTAAGGGCGAAAGGAACGTAAATAAGTACTACGCATAAAAATAACCCCGAGTAGAAATACTCGGGGGTTATTTTATGTATCCTTATTTGTTTTCTTCAATAAAGCTAACAACATCGCCGATGGTCTTCATTTTTTCAATTTCTTCATCGGGGATGTCAACGCCGAACTCATCTTCAAGAGCCATAAGCATTTCAACAACGTCGAGGCTGTCAGCGTTAAGGTCTTCATTAAGTCTGGTTTCAGCGGTGATGGTTTCTGCATCAATTTCAAGTTGTTCTGCAACTATTTCTTTAAGTCTTTCGAGAATCATTTAAAATGCTCCTTCTTGTTAATGTGGTGATTAACTATACGTTCATCAAGAAAATAATATGCAAAAATCTGCTGTTTGTCAATAGTTTTTTTGAAAAGAGTGGGGAAGAGCAGCAAAATATGGTTGCAAAAACATTGCGCGTAAGGTATAATATTTAAGAATTTATTTGTTTAATGGTGATATAAATGGCGAAAGAAAAATTGGTAAAAGAAATCACTTCTATGGAAGAGGATTTTGCAAAATGGTATACGGACGTTGTTTCCAAAGCCGAGCTTATGGATTACTCTTCCGTTAAGGGCTGTATGATTATTCGTCCTTACGGTTGGGCTATTTGGGAAAACATTCAGAAAATTATGGATGGTATGTTTAAAGAAACGGGGCACGAAAACGTTTCTATGCCTATGTTTATTCCCGAAAGCCTTTTACAAATCGAAAAGGACCACGTAGAAGGTTTTGCTCCCGAAGCCGCCTGGATTACCCACGGCGGTAACGATAAGCTGGAAGAAAGAATGTGTGTTCGTCCCACTTCCGAAACCCTTTTCTGCGACCACTATAAAAATATTATTCATTCCTGGCGTGACCTTCCTAAACTTTATAACCAGTGGTGCAGCGTTGTAAGGTGGGAAAAGACTACCCGTCCCTTCCTTCGCTCCAGAGAATTCCACTGGCAGGAAGGCCATACTATTCACGCTACTGCAGAGGAAGCGCAGGCTGAGACTATTCAGATGTTAAATATTTATGCCGAATTTGCGGAAAAGTATCTTGCTATTCCTGTAGTAAAGGGCGTTAAAACCGAAAAGGAACGTTTTGCCGGCGCTGTTGATACTTATACTATTGAAGCTATGATGCATGACGGTAAGGCGCTTCAAAGCGGTACTTCCCACTTCTTTGGAGACGGCTTTGCAAAGGCTTTCGGTATTCAGTATACCGATAAGGAAAATAAACTTGCTACTCCTTTCCAGACCTCTTGGGGCGTTTCCACCCGTCTTATCGGCGCAATTATTATGACCCACGGCGATGATAACGGTCTTGTTCTTCCTCCCGCCGTTGCACCTATTCAGCTTGTTATCGTTCCTATCGCTTCTCACAAGCCCGGCGTAAATGAAAAGGCGCAAGAAGTGTTTGAAAGAATGAAAAAGGTATGCCGCGCTAAAATCGACCTTACCGATTATTCTCCCGGTTGGAAGTTTGCGGAATACGAAATGAAGGGTGTGCCCCTTCGTCTTGAACTCGGTCCCCGTGACATTGAGAATAACCAATGCGTTCTTGTTCGCAGAGATAACGGTGAAAAGATTGTCGTAAGTCTTGATGAGCTTGAAACCAAGGTTCCCGAATTACTTACCGCTGTTCGTGACGGTATCTACAATAAGGCTCTTGCTAACAGAACCGAAAAAACCTACGTTGCCAAAACTTTGGATGAAATGATTGAAATTGCAGACACCAAGCCCGGCTTTATAAAGGCTATGTGGTGCGGAGACAGAGCTTGTGAAGAGGCCCTTAAGGAAAAAGCAGGCGTTTCTTCCAGATGTATGCCTTTTGAGCAGGAGCATTTGAGTGACACCTGCGTATGCTGCGGAAAGCCCGCAAAGAAAATGGTTTACTGGGGCAAAGCGTACTAAAATTTAATATTATATATAGTACAACTTATACAAAATCGGAAGTTTTTATTTGTAGAAACTTCCGATTTTTTTGTTTTCTATTAAAACCTTGTCCCAAACCGGCATTTTAAAACGTATATATAATAGAAGAGCTTGTAAAATATTGAAAATTTTTGTAACTAATGATATAATTAAACAAATAAGAAATTACCGATAACACAGGAGAACCGTCTCCTTGTGTTCCGAAATTGTGGGGTGAATTTATGAAAATTAAAGATATCTATGTGATTAACAATGGATATATTCATTGTCGTTCTGTTTTTTACGCTTCTCATGACATTTTGAATAAATCGGAATTTCACTTTACCACAGGAATAAACAAATTAAACGGAGAAATTGATTCGGGAAATTGGGCAATAAGCTATCTATTATCGATGTATAAATATAGGCCAAAAGATTTTATTCTGTTTGAACAACCACAAGCACTTCTAAACAATGAACGCATTTCGTTAGAGGAATTGTCGAAGTTTTCGTGTTATATGGATATAGAATATCCTTTGTTCTCAAAAAACACTTCTGTGAGAAAACTGGTGACACGAGGTTTGAAAGATAGCAAATTGAATTATTCATGTGACGATATCAAGAACCTTTTTCAATTAGACAACGAACGTTTTGAACGACCACTCAAAAATATTGGGAATGATATTTTTAGAGCTATGGCTGCCATAGGTTTTTCTTACAACAAACAAATTTTCTGTTTTCCTTGGCTGAGCAAAATTCGTTTTGAAGGATATCATAAAAATTTGACTTGGCTATTACAAACGTTAGAAGATCTAGAAAAAATTGTTATAGTACCACTCGGGGACAATCAGGGAAATCAGACAATCGACAATCAGACAAACAGGTAACACAAGGGGAAACACAAGGTGATGGTTCTTCTGTGTTCCTGGAAAGGATGAAAAGAAACATACCTTGCAAGGTGGATATTTTTGGGGCAGCACTATAAGTTGGGAAAAGTCAGAATACAAATAAGAGATAGGAGCTTATTATGGATATTCATAAACAAAAAATTATTATGTTTATACCTATCGTCAATTTTATTTTAGTATTTGTTTGGCTTAAATTTATATCAAACAATAATTTGGGAACAAAATATTTTGTGAAAGTGGCGTTGAAAATAGTTTTATATGTCGTTGTGCTCTCGCTTGTCTTTGAAGTCATAAATTTATTAGTAAATAATCCTGGATTATTAAGTATTTTATCTTGGATAGAAATATGCATAACTTTGTTTCTTATAGCGTTTACAGTTGTTAAAGAACAAGAACAACAGGGACAATCAGGGGACGGCAAGTAGTTGCTTTGCAAATGATGTTGTGTTAAACACAAATGATGTTATGGCTTTGCCGTAAACGATGTTGCCTGACGGCAAAGGATGAAAGCACGACCGTCAAAACTGCTGAAAAAGAGTGATTATTAAAAATAACAGAGTAAAAATAAAAACGACCGAGAGGTCGTTTTTATTTACGGGTAATATTAAGTTTTGGGTAGTTATTAAAAATCTTTCGATTAATAATTTTCTTTTCTTACTTCAAAGTAAGCTTCGGGATGAGCGCAAACGGGGCAAACAGCGGGAGCCTTAAGGCCAACAACAATGTGTCCGCAGTTGCGGCATTCCCAAACGGTAACGCTGCTCTTTTCGAATACAGCTTTGGTTTCAACGTTGTTAAGGAGAGCGCGATATCTTTCTTCGTGAGCCTTTTCAATAGCTGCTACAGCTCTGAACTTGTAAGCAAGAGCGGTAAAGCCTTCTTCTTCGGCTTCTTTTGCGAAGGTGTCGTACATATCGGTCCATTCGTAATTTTCGCCTTCAGCAGCGGAAAGAAGATTGGCAGCGGTATCGCCCAGTCCGCCGAGTTCTTTGAACCACAGTTTAGCGTGTTCTTTTTCATTTTCAGCGGTCTTTAAGAAAAGCTCTGCAATTTGCTCGTAGCCTTCCTTTTTAGCAACAGAAGCAAAGTAAGTGTACTTGTTTCTTGCCTGAGATTCGCCTGCGAAAGCTGCCTGTAAATTTTTTTCGGTTTTAGTTCCTTTAAGTTCCATAAATAAATATCTCCTTTTATAATGGTTTTAATTTAGTATAACCGATTTAACGGTTTTTAGCAAGTGGATTTCCTACATTTTTGACAAGTGTATTTAAGGGTTAAATCGTAAGAATCAATTTCCTTTCCGACGCTTTCACTAATGTGTTTTAAAAAGTCGGGAATTACTACGTCTTCAACACATTTACACTCAGAGCAAATGAGGTGGTCGTGCAGTACGGGAGAGCGGTCATAAAGGTCGGCGGAATCCGAAATTTTAACCTTTCCTATTTCTCCCGCGGCATACAAGGCGTTAAGGTTATTGTAAACCGTAGCAAGAGCGATTCCCGGCATACGGCTTCGCGCTTGTATGTATATTTCGTCGGCTGAAAGGTGCCCGTCCATATTCTTTACAATATCAAGAATAAGACTTCGCTGTTTTGTTAAAAGCATTTTTATCTCCAAGTTTTAGATTTAGAACTATTCTAAATCTTATTATACACATTAAAAGAAAATTGTCAATACTTTTTTTTGTATTATTGAAAATTTTTTTGAAAAAGTGTATAATAGCAAAAAAGAAAAAGAAGGAAGCATATATGTTTTACGAAAAAAATTTATATATAGGCACAGATTATTGTGATTATACCGTGAAACTCGGTACTTACCAAACCTTTAATTTTTTGCAAAATGCTATGATAGACGGCTTCGAAGTGTACGATTGCGGTAACAGAGGCTTGGGCAAAAGATGTAATGCTTATTGGGCGGTAACAAAAACTAAAATACATATTGATAACAGACCCGCTTGGGGAGAAATTATCAACGTAAAGTCCGATTACCTTAACGACGGCAAATTAAGGGTGAATATCAAAACGCAGGCTTTAAATGAGAACGGTGAGCCTTTGTTCAGCGGTGTTCAGGAGCTTTGTGTTTTAGATAAGGATACCCACAGAGTGAAAAGACTTAGCGACACTTGTCTTCCCCAACCTGAAACAAAGGAGGGTATTGCCGCTTTTAATAAATTTGATATTCCCGAAAAGGTTGATTCTTTTTATTCGCTTATCGTCAGAAGCCAGCATATAGATATGTCGCGCCACGTGAATAATATAGAATATATAAGAATGGCGCTTGACTTATTTACTGTGGACGAGCTTTGCCAAAGGGAAGCCGAAGATATAGAGGTTCATTATATAGGCGAGTGCAGGGAAGGCGAGGAGCTTACTTGTAACCGCACGGACGTAGGCAAAACGTCGTACCTTTGGATAGTTAAGGACAATAAAAAAGCTTTTGAGATGAAAATTGAATTTAAGTAAAATTTCAGCGTCGTGTTTCCACGACGCTTTTTGTTATGCCGAAAGAGAAGTGTGATACAACAGGTTATCTTTTGCGTACATATATTCTTTACTGTTTTTGTCGGTCAAAAATTTTACCGATAGGTCGGGCGAATCGCCGGAAAGCCTTTCTTCCTTAAAGAATAATAAAAGGAAATAGGAAAGGCAAATAAAAAACGGGCGCAGGGCGGTTTCTTCAATACCTTTTTTGCAAAGGTATACAAATAGTTTGGCTTTTTTCTTTCTTTGCTTTTCGGAATAGTTAATAAATTTTAATCCGTACTTTTCTTTTATTTTTACGGCTTTTAAAAAATCTTCTTCCTTTATAACGTTGCTTACTTCTTTTGCAATACCTTCCGCGCAGACGCCGGCACATATATATAGTACGGTTTCCCAAATAAGAAAATCGAAAGCGCGGACAGAAAGAAATTCTTCACATTCACTTTTGGTAAGGTGATTTTTAAACACTTTTTCCGCTAACGGAGAAAGCGCGTTCCTTGCGTACCAGGCGGAATTTTTCGTTTTCCAAAATCTTTCCTTTGAAAGGTTATCTATACAAGAATTTGCACTATCCTTCGGCGCTACGTAGTAATTATAAAGTTTGTCGCTTATTGTTACAGCCCTTTTTGCTCCGAACATATTTGTTGCTCCGAATATTCCGTCTTCGCAAAATGAAACGCCTTCGGGAAAGGGATGGGTGATTACCTTTTTACGGTAAAGCTTATTCCAGGGAACGTGCCCTGCAAAGGTGTGGTGGTAGTATTCCAAAAGCTGCTTTTTATCAGTAAAATCGAAAATTCTGTTTCCCGCATAGGTGGCAAGACAAGGGTGGCTGAAGGCGCAACAGCAAATATCGGAATTTGTTTTTGTTATGGTGTCAAACATAACGCTCAGCATTTCTTTTTTCATATCATCGTCGGAATCTATAAACTGAATAAAATCTCCTCTTGCATTTTTTATCCCTGCGTTACGCGCTTTTGATACTCCGCCGTGTGGAATTTCTATGAGTTTTACGCGCGGGTCTTTGATTGCGTATTCCTTTATAATGTCAATGCTGCCGTCGGTGCTTCCATCACTGACTGCGATAAGTTCAAAATTTTTATAAGTTTGGGAAAGTACGCTTTCCACCGACCTTTCAATAGTGCTTTTACTGTTGTAAAAAGGGAGTATTACCGATATAAGTTTATTGTTCATTTTCTTCCTCCGTTAAATAGGTGAGCTTTTCGCCGTAGACAGTTTCGTATATTTTTTTAGAAAAGCTAAAAGCCGATTCTTTTAAAAAAGCAGTATTTTCTTTTATGCTTAAATCGGGTCTTGGGTAGATTGGTTTTGAAATATATATTGTAAGCTTCTTTAGCGTGTCGCCGTATTTATCACGTTTTTTACGGTCTTTCATTGTAATAAACTGCGCGACTACGGGCACACCGTACTCTGCGGCAAAACGGAAGGCTCCGTCTTTGTAGGGACGAGGCTTTTTATAGTTGAGCCACATTGACGCTTCAGGGTAAATAAGCAAGAACTTTTTTCGCTTTTTCAGTATATCCTCAACTACCCTTAAAAATTTTATTTGACCTTTTCTTGTGCTGCTCATAGGCACCATATCTCCCGCTCTCATCATTTCGCCCCAAAAGCCCTTCATATTGTTAAAGGGCGCGGCAAGCACAAAGGTACGGTGTCCGCGGGTACCGTTTTTTATAGCCAGACAGTCGAATTTTTGGATGTGGTTACTAGTGATTACAGCGGCTTTAAGTCCTTTAAGGTTTTCCCGTCCAACGTATTTTGTACGGTAGTGAATAAGGTTTAAAAGGCGCGTGAAAGGAATTACCAAAATGATTTTTTCAATTATGTATTTTAGGTTTTCAAAGAATGAACGGTGCCCCGGGTAGTGATAATTTTCATCAACGGGTATTACCACTTCTTCGGGGGAACCTTCAATATGGCAATCAAAAATCCCTTTTCTTTCGTTTGCTTTTATTTTTTCGTAAATTTCGTTTGGTGTCATAGTATCGCCTCTTTCGCACCTATCTTAAACGGTTTTAAGTGAAAATGAAAGAAACCCTTAGTTTAGGCGGTCTACAGGTTATAGACGGGTGGAAATTTTTCTCAATTGGGTGTAGAAACGCAATTCTACCTATTGTAGAGAAAGCAAAAAAGCGGTGTGGAAAAAATCAATATAGAAGAACCTGCTTACGGAGAAAATTTTAAAGAGTTTTATTCTCTCATCGGCCGCCTAAAAGAGCAAAATAAAATAATATATGAACAAAAAGAAGACCTTCGTCTTCGTAAAAAACAGTTTTCTGCAATAACCGATAATATGAGCGAAGGCTTTTTGCTTGTGGATTATAATATGCAGGTGCTTTCTTTTAATCAAAGCGCGGTAAAATTCCTTTTCGGCGGAGAAAAAGTTCAAAGCCATTTGAAAAAATCAAGCTGTGAACCCAGAGTGGTAAAAAGCGTTGAAAATGCGCTTGCGGGCAAAACGGTTTTTGTACACGGCGTGTATCAATTTTTAAGAGAAATGGTATTTAACCTTTGTGATAACGCTGTTAAATACAATAAAATCGGCGGTTCAGTAAAGTTGATGTTGGTACTGAAATTACGGTAACCTTTAAAACAGAATAAATTTAAAAACGGCGGTTTGTTACAAATCGCCGTTTTTACATACATTTAACATAAATTTGGTTTTTGATTTAATGATGTAAAGATAAAATTAAAGGGTAAAATAAATACTAAGGAGAAATGTAAATGACAGTAACTGACGTATTAAGCCTTATAGGAGGACTTTGTCTATTCCTGTTTGGTATGAATTTAATGGGAGAAGCGCTGGAAAAAAGCGCAGGTAACGGACTTAAAACTTTACTTGGCAGACTTACCACCGGAAAAACGGCAGGATTTATCACAGGACTTGGCGTAACAAGTGTTATTCAGTCCTCTTCTGCTACTACGGTTATGGTAGTGGGTTTTGTTAACTCCGGTCTTATGACTTTAAAACAGGCAATTAACGTAATAATGGGTGCGAACGTGGGCACTACGGTTACGGCATGGATATTAAGCCTTTCGGGTATTAAGGGTGACGCTTGGTACGTTACAATGTTTAAACCCTCATCCTTTACTCCCATACTTGCGCTTATCGGAATTGTGCTTTATATGATTTCAAAAAATAACAAACACAAGGATATCGGCGTAATACTTTTGGGCTTTGCTACTCTTATGTTCGGTATGGACACAATGTCCGCTTCGGTTAGTGGGCTTAAAAACGTTCCCGAATTTACAAATATTCTTACTATGTTTTCCAATCCCATACTCGGTGTTTTGGCAGGCGCGGTTCTTACGGGAATTATACAGTCATCTTCGGCTTCGGTTGGTATTCTACAAGCGTTATCTTCTACCGGCGCTGTATCGCTGGGCTCTGCAATTCCCATTATTATGGGTCAGAATATAGGCACTTGTGTTACGGCTCTTATTTCTTCGGTAGGTACCAATAGAAATGCGAGAAGAGCGTCGGTCGTTCACCTTTTCTTTAATATTATTGGCACTGTAATTCTTCTTTCTGTTTTTACTGTTGCAAATTCAATTTTCCGCTTTGGTTTTGTGAATACACAAGCCAACGAGTTTACTATTGCAGTGGTTCATACCGTCTTTAACGTGCTTTGCACCTGCTTAATGCTTCCGCTTTCGGGAGTTCTTGAAAAGATTTCGTATATGATTGTCAAAGAGCCTAAGGTAAGCGAAAAAGAAGCCAACAACGAGCTTGACGAACGTCTTATGACCACTCCCGCAGTTGCTATTGAACGTTGCAGAGTTCTTACAAATAAAATGGCAAAGGTTTCGGTTGGGGCATTAAAGAATTCTATTTCTCAGCTTAATGGTGTTGACTTGGATATTGCCTCAAAAATACGTGACGATGAAGGAACAGCTGACCATTATGAAGATATTTTAGGTTCTTACCTTGTTAAGCTTAATACTTATCCTATGAGTGATAAAGACTCTAATGAGTCAAGCAAGCTTCTGTTTTGTATAGGCGACCTTGAAAGAATTTCTGACCATGCGGTAAATATACTTGAATCTGCCGAAGAAATAAAAGCAAAGGAAATGAGCTTCAGCGAGCAGGCAATGAAGGAGCTTAATACTATGGCTTCTGCGGTAGAGGAAATAGTAGATCTTGCGTATACAGCTTTGCGTAATTCGGATCTCTCGTCTGCAGCAAAGGTAGAGCCCTTGGAGCAGGTTGTAGATTCTCTGAAAAACCAGCTTCGTTCACGACATATTTTGAGACTGAAAAAGGGAGAATGCTCTATAGAAGCAGGATTTGTATGGTCTGATATACTTACTAATCTTGAAAGGGTTGCCGACCACTGCTCCAATATAGCAGGCTGTGTTATTGAAATGTCTCATGACAGCCTTGAAGTACACGAATATCTCCATAAAATTAAAGCGGAAAATCCCGACTTTAAAGAAATGTACGGGGAATACGCTCAAAAATATGCGCTTGTTTCTGAATAAAAGCGAATCGCCGAGAATTTAATGTGCCCCCTGTCAAGTAGACAGACTAAAAAACAAAAAAGAATATGTTAATTGAATAGATTCTTTCATCTTCCCCTGCTGCGCAGCAGGGGGAGATTTTTCGTCACGCGGCGGTGGAAAGGTAATATTCGCACGGT
>JAZRKJ010000069.1:0-14387 GCA_045646245.1 Acutalibacteraceae bacterium | reverse complement strand
CTTTTATTCCACTAAAAATTTATCTTTTTTAGGTGCAAGCAGTTTTGTAAGAATAAATTTGTTTCGATTTTGAAGTTGCGAAAACGCAGTAATACTTTGTGTCTTACAAGTTTTCAAAACAAGAAAGCGTACAAATTTATCTGAAAAACCTATTTGTCCCTAAGACCAACTCCCGAAAGGCTCTTTTTTTAGTTTTGCGCTAAATAAAGTTTTAATTCTGCAAGGTCGGTAGTATCAACCTTTCCGTCACCGTTAACGTCACCGAGAAGTACTTCTGCCGTTTCTTTTAAGAACACCTTAAGCATGGGATAACCGTCGGTTACAACAAATTTATCCCCTAATGGCATATTTGTAAGTGCGTTTTCGCCCTGCATATTTGCGTCACTCACCTGAGTCCAGACGGCGTACGAGCTCGGAGCAACGGTAGAGTAGCAGTTTTCTATTGTTTTTACCGAAACGGCGTCAGAACCATTCATCCAAGGTTTGCCTACGGAATAGCAATTTTTCGCCGTTACAGTTTCGGGAGCCTGCCAAGTAGAGCCTATAATATGTGCAATATTATAGGGGCCCGAAAGGTTAGCTAAAGAATAGCAGTTGGAAATAGTAATATTTGGAGTAAACAAAGTTCCGCCCAAAATACCTGCTGAACTACATTCGGTAGAATCAGTCGGACGTGTATGAACAATATAATTTGTTTCGTCTGCAAAGCAGGAATCAATAACTATATTTTTGTTAGAGTCATTTCGCTTAATAAAGCCCACAATACCCGAAGCGTGGCCGAACACTTCAATATGAGAATATCTTACGCCAACATTTTTAATATGGGTATTATTGTTTATAAGCGGGAATAAAGCGGCGTTTCTGAAGGTTGCGCTTTCTTTACCGTTACCTTCAGGGTAATAAATACCGTAAACAACGTAGCCATCACCGTCAAAGTAGCCGTTAAAGGTAACCTCTTCAAGCCAGCTTGAAGCAACGTAATTACCCTTTGTTTCGGCGGTTTCCCAGTTAACCGCATTTATATCGTTTAAGTAAATATCGTTTGTCAGCTTATAGTATTTACCTGTTCCGCAATTAAGAATTGCATAGGCGAGTCCTTCGCCGTCGCTGATTAAGTAAGGTGAGTTTTGAGTTCCGTCGCCCTTTAAAGTGTTAACCGCAAAGCCCGACCAAATTTTATCCGACTTACCTACCCAGGATTTAAGTACAGGGTACTGCTCATCTGCAAAGGTAAAGCTGTCACTAAGTCCGGCAAACTTGGTCATAAAGGTACTGCTGCCTAAATCGGCTTCGGTAATGGCGAAGCAATCATTAAAGGTTTGAGAGCCGTGACCGTAGAACTTGGAATTATTAGTATATACGTTGGTTACGGGGCATTTTTGACCGCTCCATACACCACCGGTTATAGAACCGTAGTAAAGCGTACCGCCAACCGTTGCAAGGCTATAGCAATCGGTTATACCGTTAGTATAACCCAAACCGTTACCTGCGCCTATAAATGCGCCTGCATCGTCACCGTAAAGGTATACGTCTTCGCCAACGTAAGAATTTTCAATGGTTATTACGTTAGAAGCGCCGCTTCCCGTAGTACCTATAAATGCGGCGGCAGTACCGCCGACAGCCTTAACAAAAGAATTTTCAATTCCTAAATTCTTAATGGTTGCGCCGTTTCCTGCACGAGGAATAAGAGCGGCGCCGATATTCCATACCTGTTCGGTATTGTTAAAATCTTCATCTATATAAAGACCGTAAACTTTATGATAGTCACCGTCTATAATACCCTGAAAGTAAGTACCGCTTGTTTTTCCACTTGAAAACCATTCGTTAACCGAACTTGTGGTATAAGCCACGCCATTCTCAACGTCCACTTCAATGTCGTTAAGGATAATATCACGGGTAAGTTTAAAGTAAACTCCCTTATTTGTGTTGCCTACCGCCCAACGCAAATGGCTACCGTTTTCAATTAAGAAAGGTATGTCTTTACTTCCCATACCCTTTGAAGGTCTCGCTGAAGTGCCGTCCCAAACGTCTTCTAAAATGGTGAAATCATCAAGAGCGCCGTCTTCGTAAACAATTGTATCGTCATCGGGTAAAATAAGCTTTTCAACTCCGTCAACGTACTTAAATGCAGTATCATCAACACGGGTAACCTTTTTACCATTTATGGTAGAAGGAGCAGTAAGAGTGCCTACTTTATTATTAATCTGACCCATATAGTGAACTATTTCAACGCCTTCACCGTCGGGAAGAGCTCTCCAGTCTCCTTCTATGTAAGCCTTTTCACCGGTTACGGCTTCGTGAGCAATATTACGTAAAATCACACAGTCCTCTTCACTAAGCACTCCTTTTGGATAGTAGGTAGCGGTTCGGCAGTCTAAGCCGAAAATCTTTTCAAGCCAAACACAGCTTGCAAGGTATCTGCCTCTATGGTTTAAATGGTCAATATTATCGGTATAAAGAGCACGGTTTTCGCAATGCTTTGCGGCGTTTTCATCACTGGAATCGGGCGGATAAAGACGCGAATATCCTATATTATAGCTGTCGCTGTAGCCGTATTCGTCTTTGGCTAGCTGAATGGCTTTTCCTACAGGGATAATACCCGTTTCTTTATCAATGGAAAGCTTATCCGCCGCTTGCTCGTAAGCGTCCTTCATAAGCAAGAACATTTCTTTACTGTTGTTATAGGTAGTTGCCCACCATTCGGTGCCTTCGGTAGCGCTTTTATGTGAAAAGCTCCAGGTTTGATGAATTATAATTTTGGCGTTAGGCTGGTGTTTTTTAATTATATCGTAAAGCTCTGTAAGCCAAGGGTGTTCTTCGGTCCAGTAGGTGGAAAACAGCGTTGCTCTTGCAGGTGCTTGCTGAATAGTAATATAATCGAAATTTTTAAGCTTAAACACCTCTTTCATAGTGTTTAAGCCTGTGCCGCTTATATTAACTGCATCCACGTAAAATTTATATGCCTTAGTATCGTTATTATAAAACTGAACGTGCCGTTCAAAGGGGCACCCCGCCTGATAAAGGCTTGTTGCAGACACGCTTTTACCCATACTTTCAGCAATTCTTGAAATATAGTAAATAGCATTATTAGAATAACTGTTGCCTATAGCTAAAATATTATAACCCATAATCTCACACCGCTTATTAAAAATCTTTTTAAATTATATCACACTCAGCTTTTTTGTAAATGCATTATTGTATAAAATGTCGGTGTATTTTTGTAAACAAAAAAGCCCTGTGTCAATCACACAGAGCTTTGATTATTTCCCCACAATCTTTCAAGACCAAATCGGGCTTATCTTCACTTTTATTAAGTATTTCTTCGGTGGTTTCGCCGCTCATAACAAGAATACTAAGCACCCCTGCATTAAGCCCGCTTTTAACGTCGGTATAAATTCGGTCGCCCACAACGGCGGTGTTTTCCTTCTTGCAATTTGCTTTTTCCATTGCAAGAATCGGCATAATCGGTTCGGGCTTACCCACTAATTCAGGGCGACGACCGGTACAGTTATATATCATATCGCAAAAGCTTCCGCAATCGGGCACACTTCCGAATTCGGTAGGGCAAACTACGTCTAAATTAGTAGCAACGTATTTTATGTTTTGTTTTGTCAAAAGGATTTTACAAACATCATAAAGCTTTTTAAAAGTAAGCTCGGTATCGTTGCCCATAACAATTAAAGTTGTATCGTCTATACTTTCGGTTAAGTTAAAGCCCTCTTTAATAAATTCATCCTTTAAAGACTGAGTGCCGCAAACGTATATAGTTTCGTCAGGGTATTTATTCTTAAGGTAATACGCAGTTGCCTGAGAAGAGGTAATAAACTCTTCTTCTGTTGCGGCAATACCCAAGCGTTCAAGCTTTTTTATATAATCCTTCACGCTTTTTGAGGAATTGTTGGTCATATACATATAACCTTTTCCCTGCTCCTTTATTGTGGAAAGAAGCTCTTTCGTAAAGTCGTAAAGCCTGTCTCCCAAATAAAGAGTACCGTCCATATCAAATAAAAAAAGGTTAATATTCTTTAGTCTGTTCACAGTAAATTTCCTCCGCTTTATTAAAAATTTTGTTTACTTCATCTTTATCGGTTTTAATTTTTGAAAGCTTGGGCTTTCCCCAGATATCAAAAAACCGAGGGCCTATCCAGCAGGAATACGGGGTGTGAGTAAAAAGCCCTTCGACGGTGGAAAGACACGCCTTTTTAGGCTTCATAAAAATAACCTTCATTGGATATTTTATAAGAGCGAAAATAAGCTTCGGGTAATGGTTAGTTATCCCCGTAAAGGTAATTCCTGGATGAACAACACTTAAAAGTTCCTGTTCGTTTTCAAAAAGCTTATAAAGTGAAAACATAAGGAATCGTTTTGCATTGCCGTAAACGTGACTTGCTTTTTTACTGTTTCTGAAGTCAAAATCGCTTATATCGGTTTTATTATAACGATGGGCAATACTTCCCGTTACAACTGCTTTTCCGCCATTATCCTTAATTTTGGGAAGAAGCTTTTTAATCATATAATAAGGTGCCACAAAATTTATGTGATATACGTTGTCAAAGCCGTTTTCGGTAATAAAACGCGGAATACTGTAAGCGCCTGCATTATGAATAAAAAAGTCAATATCAAGCTTTAACAGCTCTTCGGTTGCCCTTTTCACACTGTTTATATCGGCTAAATCCGCCGTTACGTGTGAAATTTCGGCGTTATGAAACTGTTTTAATAAGGTATCTTTCAGCCCAAGGGATTTATTTTTGTTTCTGTCAACAAGAATAAGCCTTGCCCCCAAAGAAAGCAGCTCCTTGCAAAGGGGAAGTCCTATTCCGCCCGTTGCTCCCGTTACGGCAACGGTTTTTCCAAGTAAGTTCTTCATAATCAAAACCCTTCAAAAAATAAAAGCGAGGAAAAAGCAAATTTTCAAAATCTCTTTCCTCGCTTACAAATTATATTATATACTTGTTTTCGCCTTTGTCAAGAGGTTTCCCTTTATAGTAAATCGACTTTAACCTCACCCTCAGGACTAATGTAGGAACCCTTTGCAAAATTAAGTCCGCCAAAGAAAACAGGGTCAACCTCTATTCTTTCAAAGGTAGGAGCATTGTCGTTTGGAGAAATTCCTACTATAGTTTTCATAATCCACGACATAAAATCGGAATACATATGGTGGTTTTTGCTTTCCTTCATATCCCAGAATTCATAAAGGGTTGTAGCACCGTCGAGAAGCCAATTATAGTAAGAAGGATTACCGTTTTTTGTAAGAATCGTATAAGCGGCATCAGCGTTTCCTGTCATATTAAGTGCCATAAACAAATATCTGAGTCCTACCATTCCGCAATTATGGTGGTATTCTTCCTTTTTTACCAGTTCAAGAAGCTGACCACCCAAAATCTCTTTATTACCTATTCCGTAATAAATAAGCATAGCGCAAGCGGTTTGCTCGTCAAAAAGGCATTTGCCGTTACCGTCAATAAAGTTTTCATTTATAATACCCGTCTGTCGAAGCTCTTCAGCTTCAAAACGCTCACCGCTTTGGTTAGCCAGACTGCAGGCAAGAGCGCCTATACGGGAAAATTTGACACGCAAAACGGCGTTTATAAGGGTTCGTGGGGTAAATTCACGGTTACGCCTTGGGTTAGCCCAATCGAAAAGTCCGAAGTTCACAAGCCCCTTTTGGTTCTCTTTAAATTCTAAAAAGTCAAAGTACTTATGAAAATAAGGAATACATTCTTTTAACGGTTCGGCGTTGCCGCTGTGCAAATAAATACGGTAAGGAACCTCAAAAAAGCAACCGTCGGAAACAGGGCCGTTACCCCAAGCGTAGCCCCAACCGTGAGTAGGCACAACTCCGGAAAGCTCGCCGTTTTCCTTCATCGCGTCCTTTATGTCCTCCAACCATTTTATAAGAAGCTCTTCAAGGAAAAAGTTGGTTAAGAACTGTTCGCAAGAGCTTTGGGAATCGTTCATCCAGCCAAGTTTTTCTCTTGTAGGGCAGTCGGTGGGCATATAATACATATTAGAAAGGGTTGAACGCACACCGCATTCAAAAAGTCGGTTTAAAATTTCGTTAGAGCAGTTAAAGGTGGTACGTTTTTTCAGGTCGTGATGGGTAAATACCGATGTAACTGTATAATCAGCGTTAAGGTCAAGCCCCTGCGCTTCCACAAAACGGAACCCGTGATAAGCAAAGCGGTTTGCCCAAATCTGTCCCTTGCCGTCACAAATATATTTATCGGTTGCAAGCTGGGTATGATGATAGGGCCATTTGGTGCGTTCGTTATAGTTAAGCTCCAGATTACCGTCCAAGGATTCGGCGTAACGGAAGATAATTTCATCCCCCGCTTTTTGATTCGTGGAAAAATGAATAATACCCGAATGGTTAAAGCCAAAATCAAAAATCACTCTGCCGTCATTCTTATTTATAATATTTACGGGAGAATATCTTTCAAATTCCTTTATTCCCTTTACAGTACACAAAGTAAATTTGCCCCTTGGCGAATTAAGGTCAATTTGCGCGTTTTCCCAGTCTGCTTCATCAAAGGATAAGCCGTTCCAATTTTCTCTATACAGTCTTGCGTCGTAAATTACGCCGTTTCTAAACCTGTTCACAAGATAAGGCGAAACTGTACTGCATTTAAAGGTGGAGTCGGTATTAAGGAACTCTTCACCGTCAATAAACAAGGTGGCAATAACCTTCGGCTGGTCACGCCAAGCTGCCTTTTCGCTGCCCCAGTCGTTTTCCATATCCTCATTATAAAAACCGTTTCCAACCGAAAACGCAAGAAGGTTATCTCCTTGTCTTAAAAGCCCGGTTACGTCGTAGGATACGTACCAAAGGCGTTTTTCGTAATTGCCGAAGGGGGGCGCAAAAAGCTCATCGGTTACGCTTTTTCCGTTAATAAAGGCGTAACCCAGCCCCAAAGCGCAAAAGGAAATAGTAGCCCTTTTAAAAGCCTTTTTAACGTTAAAGCGCTTTCTGAATAATGGGTTTAGGTTTTTATCGGCAACAAAGGATAAATCAAAATCCTTATTTGCTTTAATAAAATATGCGTTTTCAAACATAATTTACTCCATCATTGTTTCAATAAGACTATATGCAAAAAGGTAGTTCATTTCTCTTTTGGGGTGGTTTATAAAATTAGCAAGAAGATTTGTAGTATCAACGCCGTTTGCTTCCAGCTTTTTCCATTTTGCGTAAACGTCGCATATTTTAACTCCGTGCTTTTCTGCGACTTCCTTACCCGCTTTTATATAGGTATCCATAACGCCGCTGTTCTGCCTTTCGGCGGTCTTTTCGGCAAGGACTCTCATATTATCTTCCTTCAAATGGCAGGAAACGGTTGTATTTTGCATACTTGGGGTTAAAAATATAACCTCACTTCCCGCTTCTTTTAGGCGGGAAAATATGTTATCAAGGGAATCGGTATAAAGGTTTAGGTGCTCCAACCCCCAGCTGTTGTCGTTGAGCCCGTAGCACACAACCGTTAAATCGGGGTTATGCGCAAGTACGTCACGTTCAAGCCTCTCTGCCCCCAGTGGCGCTCTGTCACCGCTTATTCCCGCATTTATAATATTTACGGGTGAGCCGGGAAAAAGAAGTGAGAGAATATCGTCAAGGTATTTGTGGTAAGCGTTTTTCTTATCAAACACCGTTTCGATATTACCGTCGTTTTTATTGTAAATTTCAAAACAGCCCTGAGTAACGCTGTCACCCAAAAAGGCTATAGTCGGGGTTTTATAGCCCCATCTGTCCTTACCTTTATTTACTATTTTTTTAATTATTTCCATTCCTTATCACCTAAAAACAGAACTAAGCTTTCTGCTTGTTTTTTGTGCGCCAACGGGTTTAAATGGGTGCCGTCGGGATAAAAAAGATTCTCATAATCCTCTTTATTAAAAAAACTTCTGAAATCAAAATGCAGGCAGTTTTCTTTTTTTGCAACCTCTTTTGTAATATTGTTAAACAGTTGGTTGTTTTCTTCGGTTGCGCTCCAGCAAGGATGTTTTTCATTGATTATTTCACACCAAGAAGGCGCAATAGAATTAATAATCAGTTTAGCGCCGAAGCCCTTTACTTTCTCTGCTGTTAAGGATAAATTCCTACGGAATTCTTCGGGAGAGGTGCAAAGATTTTTCTTTTCCTTATCACAAAAAAACGAGTCGTTATTACCGATTTGCACAACAACAATATCAGGCTTATGGGTAAAAAGTAGTCTGTCAATTTCACTTAACAACTGAACGCTCCGCCACCCCGAAACAGCGGCGTCAATAACGGTACAGGGTAAAACCTTTTCTATAATCTTACCCCAGCTAAGCCGGTCGGAAGTGTTGGAATCACCGCAAAGCATTATCCTTTTACCCTTTAAAAAGTCAAGCTTGTTCAAATCAGCTTTATTTATAATTTCATTTGCGGCGGCAGAATTTATTTCATCGTACTGCAAAAGCGTTTCTTAAATAAATTCCTTACTTTCACCAAACATTCCGCTAAACACTTCTGTTTTTTCACCTAATTCATATCCGTTTTTATGAAGGTTAAAGCGCAACGCAAAACAGTTATTCATAATATTACTCCGGTTTTGTTTCAAGCTTTAAGGGGAAATCGCCCAGCTTATTTACCTTAAAGCCGTTTTTCTTATATTCATCATAATCAAATGCTTCAAGTTCGTCAATAGCCAGCTTGTGAAATTCGTAAAAATTCTTCCACCATTCGTAACCACTGCCAAGCTCTGCGGTTAAGGTAAGCGTCGGCAATATCGCAGCCCATAGCGGGAGCAACGTAAAAAGTGCCCATTGCAAGAACGTTTACTCCGTTACCCGTAATGGCTCTCAGCGCGGCGGGAACACTTTCAACAACGCCTGCGTGAACGTGGGGGGCATTTAGATGCCGCAATATAAATTCCCATACCCGTACCGCTGAAAAGAAGCGCTCTTTCAAATTCACCCTCACTTACCATAGCCCCTGCTCTCAGCCCTACTCTGTGGAACATTAAATCGTTATCGTTTTCGTCGGAATCGGCTTTTACGCCAACGTCGGTTACTTCCCACCCCTTTGCCTTAAGGTGAGCAACAACAGCCTCTTTAAGGGGGTAACCCGCAAAATCGGCGCCTACTAAAATTTGCTTATTCTTAACAGTTTTCATAGTTTTACCTCGCTTTACATTTCTTTCCTTAATATTATAATAAAGCTTTAAATATAGCAAGAAATAAAAAAGCAAATACATGGAAAAAAATATTAAGACAGTGAACACTGAAACAACGTTGTTCCCTTTTCCCTTTTCCCTTTTCCCTTTTCCCCTTTCCCTAAGTCCTAAATCCTTTCCCTCAAAAAGCGTATACCGTACGCTTTTGGGGGAATAATTTTTTTGGTGAAACAAATGAACCTATTTGATTTAGATAAAAAATCTTTAAGCGGTGAACTCGACACAGATATATCCTTTTTCAAAAGCCTTTTTAAAGGGGACGATATTTTAAGGGTGCGAAACCTAAAAATGAAGTGCGGTTTAAAGGCGGCTCTTCTTTTCTTCGACGGAATGGTAAACAATGAAATACTTAACGAATCGGTGGTAAGGCCCCTGCTTCTTTACAGCTTTAACCTGAACGAAAGCCCGTCGGAAAGCGCAGTGGAGTATGTTCTTTTCACGGCGGAAACTTCCCGATTTAATAATATTAAAGATATGGTGTCGAGCCTTCTTTACGGCGACACCTTAATTCTCTTTGATAACGATAAAACGGCGCTTACCGTAAATACAAAGGGTTGGCGTACAAGGGGTATAAACGAGCCCGAAGACGAAAGGGTTCTTGAAGGGCCCAGAGAAGGCTTTGACGAAGCGGTTATGCTGAATTTAGCAATGCTGAGAAGAAAGCTTTTAACCCCCGATTTTAAAGCCGAATACGTTACTCTGGGCAGAAGAACCGACACAAAAGGCTTTATTTGTTACCTTGGCTCCCTTGTAAACAGAACAGCCCTTAGGCTTGTTAAATCCAAATTAAAGCAGATAAATATTGACGGAATTTTAGACGTAAACTACGTTAACGAGCTGATAAACCCGAACCGTTTTTCACTTTTTAAAACAGCAGGAACCACCGAACGTCCCGACGTTGTCGCCGCAAGGCTTCTTGAAGGCAGAGTGGCGCTTTTGCTGGACGGTACTCCCGTGGCGCTTACCTTTCCCTTTTTGTTCAGCGAAAATTTTCAGTCGGACGACGACTACTACCAGAACTATGTTTACGCCTTTTCGGGGCGAATTTTACGCTTTATTTCCTTTATTATAAGCATTATTTTACCCGGCTTTTACTTAAGCCTTATTACCCATCATAAATTACTGCTTCCCACGTCTCTTTATATTTCGGTCTCCTCACTCAGCGAAGGAGTTCCCTTTTCAGCTATAACCGAATGTCTCATACTTATTTTGGTTTTTGAAATGCTGCGTGAATCGGGGCTGAGAGTTCCCCAGAGTATGGGACACGCCTTAAGCATAGTCGGGGGCTTGGTTATAGGACAGTCGGCTGTGGAAGCAAAGTTAGTCAGCGCTCCTATGCTTATTGTGGTGGCTGCAAGCGGTATTGCAGGGCTTATGCTTCAAAAGCTGAAAGCCGCCGTTTTTTACGGCAAGCTCACCGTTCTTGTTTTAGGTAACTTTTTCGGTTTGCTTGGGTGCTTTGTTGGGGTGACGGTGCTTCTTTGCTTTATCTTTTCCTTAGACTCCTTCGGCACCGATTACACCTCAGCCTTAAATAAAATTTCCTTCCAAAACCTTAAGGACACCCTTTTCCGCGCTCCGTTTTTCAAAATGCTTAAACGCCCGAACTCTTTAAGCCGAAACGTAATCCGACAGAAAAGCGAGGATAAAAAATGAAGACTTTCTCCTTTCTTTTATCAATAATTTTAATTTTCACCCTTACGGGGTGCTCATCTCTTAACGATTATACCGAAAGCGACGAAACTGCCCTTATTTCGGCTCTGGGCTTTAAAATGAAGGATAAAAGCCTTACTCTTTTTGCCGAAACGGTAAGTAAAAAAGATACCGACGAAAAAATTATTCTTACCGTTTCAGGTGAAAACGTAAAGGACTGTATTACCGCTTTAAAGAAAAAAGCGGGGCTTAAGATTATTCTTTCCCATTGCGGAGCGGTGGCGCTTTGTACCGATATGGCAAAAGAAGATATAAAGGAAATTTTGGCTTTTTTAGCCGAAAGCTACGATATTCCCCTTGGCTCCTATATAATCTACGGTGACCCCGAAAGCCTTTTTAAAGCCAAAGGACTTAAGGAAAGGCAAATAGGCTACGAAATAATTACGGTTTGCAGAAAAACCGATAAGGATTCAAGGCTGTTTAAGGTTATGAGAAGTAATAATTTTTCCTTTCCGACTTTTACGGTATCAGGGGAAATTTGTATGTTAAAGGACGGTTTATGGACGGTACAGTAAAATTAAGTATTAAAGAGGTTTCTCTTTCAACCCTTTTTTTCGTTGGTAATTCAATAATAAATTTACCCTTTGCAATTCACCTTGAAAGCAGTATTTTCGGCTTTTTAGCCGCCGCTATTTTAAGTCTGCCCCTGCTTTTGGCGTACAACGGCTCCTTGCCCTTTAAAAATAAATTTTTAGCCGTTGCCTTTTGCCTTTACGCATTATTTTGCGGAATTGCCGCTTTCAGAAATTTCGTAACCTTTTGCGATAAAATAATTCTCCCCGAAATCCCCTTATTCTTTCCTACCGTTTTGTTTTTGGGGCTTATTTGGTTTACCTTAAAATTTAAAGATAAGGTTCTTTTAAAGCTTTCCTTGGTTTTAGGGGTATTAAGCATTGCTTCGGTGCTTGTTTTATTTCTGATAAACCTTAATAACAGCTCCCTAAAGCTTATTTTACCCAAGGACCTTCCCACCCTTAAGGGGACAGCCTTTCAAAGCGCTTCCTATATGGGAATGAGCTTTTTTGAAGGGATTATTCTTTTAACCTTTTTTAAGGACAAAAGCAAAAAAGCCGCATTAAACGGCTTTGCTTTGTGCTGTATTCTTCTTTTTGTCTGCCTTGTTTCCACCCTTGCGCTTTTCGGCTATAACCTGACGGCAATGCTTTCTTACCCTTACGCCGCAGGAATGAGCGTTATTTCCTTTGGGGATAAATTCAGCCGTATGGAGGGTTTATCATATCTCTTGTATTTTTCCTGTACCCTTATTAAAACCGCCGTTTGCGTAAAAACGGCAGGAAAAGTGTTCGCTTTTCATTTTGCAAAGGCAAAAAAGTATTTTTTCCCCGCCGTATTTTTCATTTTTGCAGCCGTGTCCACCTTAACCGACGTTTTCGGCGGAGCGCCCTTTATTTACGTGGCGCCGTTCTTTATTATTCCGCCCTTGCTTTTCGCCCTTATTTCAAAACGGTTCAGGTTACGTTAGAATAAATTTCGGTCATTTTGTTGTAGGTTTGCCTTTCTACTATTCCGGTAACGGGAAGCGAGTAAAAGCCTTGGAAAACCTTAACGGCGTTTTCGGTTTCGCCACCGAATATTCCGTCTATTGCGACGGTATTTAAGCTTGCGTTATAGTACGCCAGAACGTTTAGTAAATACTGAATAACCTTAACGTCCTCACCGCTGTCGCCGTACTGCAGTTGGTTTTTAAAGGGCAGAGTTGCTTCTTCCTTTGTAATGCCTATTGCGTCAAGCTCGGAAAGTCTTCTCACCCCAACAAAAATCCGTTTCATTTTGTACCAGGTGGCTTTGTCTACCTGACCGCTTGGGGTAAGGAAAAACACCTCCTGAAAGCGTTTTACGGCGTTTTCGGTGTTTTCATCAAATACAGGGTCGGGGGTTTCGTTAAAGGCTATTGCAGGGTAATTATTGGTAATTGAAGCAAGCCAGTTTTCCACAATCTGCACGTCGTTTCCTCTGTCATAAAGCTTTAGCGGAACACCCGGGTAGGACTGGGTGTTTTCCCCTTGGGGCGCGTTTTCAACAATGTTTATATCCTCACCGTAGTAGTTTTTAAGTATATCCAGCGGAGAAAGCCCCCTTTGCGCAAGACTCACCGTACCCCATTGGGAAAGTCCTGCGCAGGTGGAGGTTGTGCCGTTGCAAAAGGAAGTAAAATAGGGTTGCACTTCTCCGTCCCTTACCACGTAGCTGTCAAAAATTTCGTCCACAATTTGGCTTACGTTTTCAAAAACCGTTCTGTCCTTTACAAAGGCTTGGTCAAACTGTGTAGTGTTGGTTATGTCAAAATCATACCCTTGACTTTTGTACCATTCGTTATATATTCGGTTAAGCGTAAAGGTAATTATGGCGTATATATTAGCCCTTATGGCGTTTTCGGGCCAAGTGGGGTAAATTTCGCTGGAAGCAACGTTTTTAATGTAATCGGTAAAGGGTACTGTAACGTTTTCGGCGTCCGCCGACGGAACACCCAAATGCACCGTAACGGTTTGGGGAATAACGGGATTTATTGGCATAACAATTCTCCTTTACAAATTATACGGGTTGCCTTCGTTTTGGTTTTGCGGTACATTTTGCCCACCCGAAGCCTTAATATCAAGCAGACTGAACTGCTGAATGGAAACCACCGAATCAAAAACGGGTATGTTTTCCACACTGCTTGTAACAAAATTTTCCGCCGAAGCGGTAACGTTATATAATCCGTACACAATAGTCTGCCCCTGTGGCTTTAAGGTTTCATCCTTTAAGGGAGCAGGCAGCGTAACCGGTTTTGTTTTTCCGCTTTGGTCGGTGACTAAATTATAAAGAGCTTCACCCTTTGCGTCGCTTATAACCACCGTTGCCCCCTCTAAGGGATAATCGGTTGCAGAATTAACCACAACAATTAAGCTTCCCTGCCCCTGCATAGCGCTGTCAGTAGAATTAACCGCCGTACTCGCCTTACGGTTTTTTATAAGGCGGTTCATTTCCTCCAGATATTCCGCCATTGTCTTTTCACCCATAAAATCATCTCCCGTTTAGTTTATGAAAACAAGAAGCAGAAAAGAACATAATTAGGGAAAAGGGAAAGGAGGCAACGCAATGCGTTGCAGGGAAAGGAGAAAATAAAAACACTAAAAAACTTGCATAATAAAAAATAAAATATTTTTAAGCATATAAATTTCAAGAAAACGTTTTTACATTGTTACGATTATTACCTTTCCCCTTTCCCTCTTCCCCTTTCCCTAAAAAAACAACCGACTCATTAGGGGTGTGCTCTAAAGGACAGTTTTTTCGCAGGATATGGCATAGCCCGTTTGGGCTATGCCTTTTTCCTTTATTCAAGCGGATTTCAGCGGCTTTTCTCGCATTTCTTCCATTACAGCAATCAGTTCTTCTTCGGTAGGGATATTGATAATTCCAACCGCAGTAAAGTAAATATCTATGGGAACGTGCTTGTGACCGTGTTCATCTTTCGTACTGTTA
>JAZRKJ010000068.1:0-7879 GCA_045646245.1 Acutalibacteraceae bacterium | reverse complement strand
CAAAAAAAGACAGCCGCACGTGAGCGGCTGCCCGAGATTGTAATGCGTTGCTAAACTTTCAGTGCCCCTTTTAGGGGCTAAGCCAGTAGTCACCCCTTATAGGGGTGGAGCATACCACCGGTTTACCGGTGGTTATGATTTATTTATAATCATTTGCACTTTAAAAGGTTGACAACAAGGGGTTCGATTTGGTACAATATAATGAATAATATGGGCTTGTTATGTCAAGTAGGAGTGAATTGAAATGGCATATAGTATGACAGGCTACGGACGTGCTCAGGTACAGTTTGAAAATATGGATATTACCGTTGAGCTTAAAGCGGTTAATCACAGATATTTTGAACTTTCGGTAAAGGCGCCCCGTGCTTACGGTTTTTTGGAAGATAAAATTTCTGCTGCTCTTAAGAAACGTGTTTCAAGAGGAAAAATTGAGGCTTACGTTTCTACGGTGAATTTGGGTGAAAGCGATACACTTATAGAACTTAACAAGGAGTATGCAGATGCATATATAGCTGCTCTTGGTGAGCTTAAAAATACTTATGGACTTGAAGACGATATTTCGGTTATGAAGGTTGCTTACAATTCCGAGGTATTTAAAATCACAAAAAAACAAATTGATGAAGAGCTGATTACAAATCAGGTTTTAAGCGTTCTTGATACCGCCGCCGATAATTTTATCGCAATGCGAAAAGCGGAAGGTGAACGGCTTTGTGAAGACGTGCTTTCGAGAATTGAAACAATACGCAATTTAGTAGCGTTTATTGAAGAAAAATCACCCGAAACGGTTCGTGCTTACAGAGAACGTCTTGAACAAAAAATCAAAGAGCTTATTGGTGACGTTCAGGTCGATGAGCAAAGAATACTTGCCGAAACCGCCATTTACGCTGACAAGGTTGCGGTTGCCGAAGAAACCGTTAGGCTCAGAAGCCATTTAAAGCAGGTTGAAGAGCTGCTTGCAAAAAATGAACCCATAGGAAGAAAGCTGGACTTTATTGTTCAGGAAATGAACCGTGAAGCGAATACAACAGGGTCAAAATCTCAGGATATTGAAATAACCAATGCTGTTGTTGATATTAAAGCTGAAATTGAAAAAATTCGTGAACAGATTCAAAATTTGGAGTAATTGATATGAAACTTGTTAATATTGGCTTTGGTAATATGGTATCGGCAAGCAGAATGGTTGCTATTGTCAGTCCCGAATCTGCTCCTATTAAGAGAATGATTTCGGAAGCAAAGGAAAAGGGAAACCTTATTGATGCAACCCACGGCAGAAGAACCAGAGCGGTTATTATTACCGACAGCGACCATATAATTCTTACTTATCTTCAGTCTGAAACCGTTGCGAACCGTATGACTGACGATTCCATTGAAGATGAGGAGGCAGAAAATGAGTAAAGGTCAGTTGATTATTTTTTCCGGTCCTTCGGGTTCGGGTAAAGATACTTTACTTAAAGAGCTTTTTGCCCGTCATCCCGAAATTAAACTTTCTATATCTTCAATTACCCGTGATATGCGTGTCGGAGAGGTTGAAGGTGAAAAATATCACTTCATATCCCGCGAGGAATTTGAAGAGAGGCTTAAGAATGATGAATTTCTTGAGCATAACGTTTACGTAAATAACTATTACGGCACTCCCAAGCAGCCTGTGCTTGACGCAATAGAAAACGGAGAAGATATTATTCTTGAAATTGACGTTAACGGCGCTGCAAAGGTTAGAGAAAAAATGAAAGATGCTGTCAGTATCTTTATTATGCCGCCTTCTTACGATGAACTTTATAAACGTCTTAAAGGCAGGGGAACCGATTCCGAAGAGGTAATCTCAAAAAGAATGAGTTCTGCCTTAAGTGAAATTGAACGTGCGTTTGAATACGATTACATTGTTACGAATGATGTTGTCGACAGAGCAGTCGATGATATTCTTCATATAATACTTGCCAACCGCTTAACGGTGGACAGGCAAAAAGATTTAATTGATGAGGTGCTTGAAAAATGTTAAATCCCGCTATTGGTCAACTTATTCAAAATTGTGACAACCGTTACAGTCTTGTTCTTGAAATTGCAAAAGAAGCAAGAACGATTGCTGACGAAGCAATTGAAAAGGAAGAAATTATTCTTGAAAAGCCTGTTTCTCTTGCTATTAACAAAATTGCAAGCGATCGCGGACTTTTGTAATTAACCCAAAATTAAAGAAGAGGAGGGATGTCTGTTGTATAAAATTGCCGAGGTTGTCATTGATGGCGCTACAACTCAATTTGACAGGCGTTACTCCTATGTTTTACCTGCGTCGCTGGAAGAAAATTGCGTTGCAGGAATGCGCGTAGTTGTTCCTTTCGGACGCTCTAACCTTAAAAAGCAAGGCTTTGTTATGAGTGTGAGCTCAAAGAAAACAGCAGAAGGACTTAAAAGGGTTATTTCGGTTTTTGATTCCACCCCAATACTTAACGATGAAATGATTCGTCTTTGTGAGTGGATGAGAAACCAGACCTTTTGTACCTACTTTGACGCTATTCACGCCGTACTGCCGGCGGGAATAGGAATGAAGCTGGTTGAATCCTTTAGCGCCGTGCCGAATTTTGATACCTCGAGCTTTGATGAATGTGAGCTTAACGTTTACTCCTTTCTTCTCAAAAAAGGTGGCAACGTAAAAAAAGAAGCTGTTTTAAAGGCTTTTGGCTTTGATGACGATTCTTGTCTTTTACGTCTTTGCGACTGCGGGGCCGTTATTAAAGAAAACGGTGCAGTACAAAAATTAGGCGACGCTACAATGAAAACGGTGGGTATGAAGATTTCGGCGGATGAACTTGATTCTTATTCCGTGACTTCCCGTCAACGTGAAGTGGTAGATTATCTTTTAAGTGTAGGGGAAGCGTCGGTCAAGGAAGTTTTATACTATACCGGTGCCAGCGCTTCGGTTATTGATACTCTTCAAAAACACGGTGTGGTTTACGTTTATGAAAAAGAAGTTTTCCGTCTTCCTCATAACTTTACCGAAAATGCAAACAGAAATGAAATAAAACTTACCGACAATCAAGAAAAGGTTTTCGGTGAGCTTTCTTGTAAATTAGATGCCGAATCAGGTGCTTGTGCGCTTTTGTACGGTGTTACGGGCAGCGGAAAAACCCAAGTTTTTCTCAAGCTTGTAGATAAGGTTATTGATTCGGGAAAAAGCGTAATAGTAATGGTGCCCGAAATTTCCCTTACTCCCCAGACGCTTTCTCTTTTCGGAGAACGCTACGGTAACAGAGTTGCTGTTTTCCACAGCGCTATGTCTCAGGGGCAAAGAATGGATGAATGGAAAAGGGTAAAAAGCGGAAAAGCTGTCGTTGCTATCGGTACTCGTTCGGCGGTTTTTGCTCCGGTTGAAAATTTAGGGCTTATAGTTATGGACGAAGAGCAGGAGCATACCTACAAATCGGAACAGTCGCCCCGTTTTCATGCTCGTAATATTGCAAAATTCAGAGTTAATTATCATAACGCTCTTTTGCTTCTTGCTTCGGCAACCCCGTCTATGGAATCGTATTTTGCGGCGCAAAACGGAAAATACAGCCTTCATAGACTGAGTGAAAGGTTTGGGGGCGCTCAGCTTCCCGACGTTACCACCGTTGATATGAAATCGGAAGTTTTTTCGGGTAATTCCGGGTGTATCAGCCGACGACTTGCCGACGAAATAGACAGCGTTTTAAAGAATAATAAACAGGTGATTCTTCTTCTTAACAGAAGGGGGTATAATACTTATATATCCTGTCCGGTTTGCGGATATGTAGCTACCTGTCCCAATTGCAGTATTTCTATGACCTATCATAATGCTAACAAACGTATGATGTGTCACTATTGCGGTCATTCTTCGCCCGTAGAAAAAACTTGTCCCGAATGCGGTAGCGACCATCTCCGTTTTTACGGAATGGGTACGCAAAAGGTGGAAGATGAACTGAATCTTCTTTTTCCCAAAGCCCGTGTTTTACGCCTTGATGCTGACAGTACAATGTCAAGAGATTCTTTTTCGAATTATCTAGGCCGTTTCTCAAAGGGCGAGTATGATATTATGCTGGGTACTCAAATGGTTGCTAAAGGGCTTAATTTTCCAAACGTAACGCTGGTTGGAATAATCGGTGCAGACCAAGCAATGTACAGTGAGGATTACCGTAGCTTTGAGAGAACCTTTTCTTTGCTTACTCAAGTCGTAGGGAGAGCAGGAAGGGGAAGCTATTCCGGAAAGGCTGTTATTCAAACGGTTTCTCCGGACAGTAATTTGATTCACCTTGCCGTAAGACAAGATTACGACGCTTTTTATAACGACGAAATTTTAACACGAAAAATGATGATTTATCCGCCTTATTGCGATATTGCGCTTTTGTCGGTATCTTCTACCGACCGAACCGTCGCTTTGGAGACGATTGATAAAATCTTTAATAATATTAAAGAACTTCTTGAAGCAGAGTTTTGTGACGTTAAATTGGTTATTTTAGGCCCGACAGCAGCTTCGGTGCCCAAAATAAATTTGCGTTACCGTTTCAGAATGATAATTAAATGCAGATTCAACGCCCGATTCCGTGAAATGATTCGTAAAGCTATGGATGTTCGCAAGGTTGGAGACGTTTCTGTGTTTATTGACATTAACCCCGAATCGGTTATTTAGGAGGAAATATGGCTATTCGTGAAATAACCAAATACGGTAAAGACCCTATTCTTAAAAAGGTTTGCCGTACACAGCTTAATTTTGATGAGCGGCTTGCTCAAATTCTTGATGATATGGCGGAGACTATGTATAAAGCCGACGGCGTCGGTCTTGCGGCGCCTCAGGTTGGTATTCTTCGCAGATATTGTGTTATTGATATAGGAGAGGGGCTGGTAGAGCTTATCAACCCTGTTATTATGGAACAAAGCGGTGAACAAACAGGTGACGAAGGTTGTCTTTCGGTTCCCGGCAGATATGAAAAGGTTACACGCCCAAATTACGTTAAAGTCAGAGCCCAGAACAGAAACGGCGAAAACATCGTAGTTGAAGGCGAGGGGCTTATGGCACGTGCGTTGTGCCACGAAATCGACCACCTTGACGGTGTGGTTTTTCTTGACAGAATTTAAAATTCAGAGGTATTTATGAAAATAGTTTTTATGGGTACGCCGGAATATTCGGTTGCTACATTAAGGGCGCTTATTAACGCGGGGCACAGCATTGAAGCTGTATTTTGCCAACCCGATAAGCCTGTGGGAAGAAAAAGGGTTTTAACTCCGCCACCCGTTAAGGTTTTTGCTCTTGAGCAAGGCTTAAAGGTTTATCAGCCAGACAGTGTAAAAACCGACGAAGCGTACGATTTGCTTAAAAGTATATCTCCCGACGTTATTGTTGTTGTGGCGTACGGTAAAATTCTTCCCGAAAGAATTCTTGATTTGCCGAAATACGGATGCATTAACGGTCACGCTTCAATTCTACCAAAATACAGGGGCGCTTCTCCGATACAATGGGCTATTGTAAACGGCGAAACCGAAACAGGTGTTACTGCCCAGCGTATGGATAAGGGCATTGATACCGGTGATATTTTAGGTGTTTCTAAAACAAAAATTTTTGAGGGCGAAACAAGCGACCAACTTTTTGAACGTTTATCGGTTATAACGGCAGACCTTTTGACAGAGACTCTTACAAGGGCAGAAAAGGGAACTCTTAACCCTGTAAAGCAAAATGAGGAAGAAGCCTCTTACGCTCCGATTATTAACAAAGAAATGGCGCTTATTGATTTCAGTAAATCGGCTGTGGAAATATATAATCTGGCACGTGGTTTTAATTCTTGGCCTGTTGCATATTGTTATTTAGATGGTAAGCGTTTTAAGATTTATTCTTGCATTGTTGACGGTAAATCCGTCGCTGCGCCGGGTACTGTTGTTGATGATAAGCTGTCGGTTGCCTGCGGCGACGGTAACTGTATCGTCCTTTGTGACGTTCAGCTTGAGGGCGGTAAACGAATGTCTGCAAGTGATTTTCTCAAAGGTAAAAAAGTGAGTGCGGGAACTGTTCTTACCAAAGGTGAAATCTGTGGCTGATGCAAGAAAAATTGCGGTTCAAGCACTTTTAAGAGTGGAACAGGACGGCGCTTATTCCAACCTTTTGCTGTCTTCGCTTTTGTCGGAAAGCGGTTTGTCTAAAGAGGATAAGGCTCTTGCTTCGGCAATTTTTTACGGCGTTCTCGACCGTCTTATTACCTTGGATTTTTATATCAATAAGCTTAGCAAGTTACCGGTAAAAAAGCTTCAGCCCCTTACGCGGCAAGTTCTGCGTTCGGCTGTTTACCAGCTTTATTATATGGATAAGATTCCCCAAAGTGCGGCAGTCAACGAAGCGGTTAAGATTATAAAAAAATCTAATGAAAACCGTAACAGCGGTTACGTTAACGCGGTGCTCAGAAGCGCGGCAGTTAAAAAAGCAGAATTGCCTGCAGGCAAAGATTTGTACTCTTTATCGGTCAGGTATTCTTGTCCGCAATGGATTCTTAAGGATTTAATTAAGGATTACGGAGCCGAGCAAACCGAAGAGATTTTAAAGGCTTACCTTTTGCCTTCAAGGGTTTCAATAAGGGTTAATACGCTTAAAACAGATTTAAAACAACTTGAAAAGAGTTTGAATGAAGAAGGAATCGGAGTTAAAGAAAACTCCCTTGAAGACAGTTTTGATTTTGTTTCCGGCATCGATTTAAGTAAAAACACCTTGTTTAATCAGGGCTTATTCCACATTCAGGACGTATCTTCTCAAAAATGCGCTTTGTCTCTTTGCGCTGAAAAAGGCGAAAGAATACTCGACGTATGCGCCGCCCCCGGCGGAAAGTCTTTTACGGTAGCGCAGACTATGGAGGATAAGGGCGAAATTATATCCTGTGATTTGTACGAAAACAGAGTTTCTCTTATTCAAAAAGGAGCTTCTCGTCTTGGTATAACGAGTATTAAGGCTATCAAAAATGATGCTTCTGTTTATAACCGAGAGCTGGGTCTTTTTGATGCCGTACTTTGTGACGTGCCTTGTTCGGGGTTTGGAGTAATCGGCAGAAAACCGGAGATTAAGTATAAGTCTGTTGACAATTTTGATGAGCTGCAAGGAATTCAGCTAAAGATTTTAAACGTTTCTGCAAGGTACGTTAAAAAGGGCGGAAGACTGCTCTATTCCACGTGTACCATAAGAAAAGCGGAAAATGAAGATATAGTTAATTCTTTTTTAAAAGATAACAATGATTTCAGGTGTGAATACATGCACACCGATTTACCGTCAAGTGATAGTGACGGATTTTTCCGAGCGCTTTTGTATAAGGCGTAAAGGCAGGTGAGTTTTTTGGAGAAAATTGATATTAAATCTATGACGGTTGATGAAATTGAAGTTTTGATGAAAGAATTAGGGCAACCTTCTTTCAGAGCCAAGCAGATTTTTAAATGGCTTCATTCCGGCACCGTTTCTTTTGAAGAAATGTCTAACCTCTCCAAAGACTTGCGAAAGCTTCTTGATGAAAAATGCTATATTGCCGACGTAACTATTGTTAAAAGGCTTGAATCTCAAATCGACGGTACGGTTAAGTATCTCTACAGACTGTATGACGGCGAAACAATTGAGTCGGTGCTTATGAAATACAATCACGGCTATACTGTTTGTATTTCCACCCAAGTTGGGTGCAGAATGGGTTGCAAGTTTTGTGCGTCTACGCTTAATGGGAGAATACAAGTCGGATCGTAGCCATGTCGTTCTGTGAGCCAAGGAGTTGATTTATGACATTGTCTTCCTAAGACCGCTTGGCCTCCGACTTGTTTTTAAAGCAAGATTATGGCAACACAATTTGTATGTCAACTCAAGTTGGTTGCAGAATGGGTTGCAAGTTTTGTGCGTCTACGCTTAATGGGAGAATAC
>JAZRKJ010000067.1:0-16094 GCA_045646245.1 Acutalibacteraceae bacterium | reverse complement strand
ATTGTCTTCCTAAGACCGCTTGGCCTCCGACTTTTAGTTTTTTATGCCATGAAAACAGGATTTTTGCTTGATTTATACACATTTTATTCTATTTCTGTTAAAAAAGTATCCGAGGCTCACACTTTCTCATGAACCTCGGATTTTTTAGACTGTTTTTTTACAGCCCCTTTTTGCGGGTCGATGCAGTTTTCTCACCTCAAATATTTACAGCAAACATCTTCGCTCCAACACATAATATAAATCCCTCTGTTGCTGTAAATACAGAACCCATTAGTTTGCAAAAATATTTACAACAAATCCGCACAGTGCTATAATGAAATAAATTGAGGTGATATTAGGTGTTTGATAAGTTTTTCAGGAAACACAAATTTAAGGAATCTAAAAACCAGGCTGTTTTTACTTGTTGTCATATTATTGAAGAAAACAAACCGATTCTATATGTTAAGCACGATAATGAGGGAGATTGGCAATTTCTATGCGGAGAGAATCACACAACAGAAGATGCCCGAGTAATCGCTCTGCAAGAGATCATCAATATTGATCCAAGTGTTAGCAAAGTATCAAACCTTAAATGCGGACAAACTGCTGTTAGAGAAAGCAAAGAAAGTGAATGGAAGTTGTTATAAAACGATATAGCAAAAAAGCTTGCCGATTGGCAAGCCTTTTTTCATTAGAATAGAGTCGTTATCCAATAAATAACCCCATAAATCACACTTGCAACAGTACCGTAAACAATCACGGGGCCTGCAATGGTGAACATTTTTGCTCCAACTCCCAAGACAAAGCCCTCTGCTGCTATCAATATAGGACACAGTAATTTGCAAAAATATTTACATTAAAACAGCAGTGTGGTATAATAAAATAAAGTGAGGTGTGACACAAATGGATAGATTAGATTTTGATAATCGGTTAAATAAAATATTATCCGAAGCCGAAGCTCTTATTCCAAGCGAAGCATTACCTGATTTACCCTTTATGCCCGAAGCACCTGATGTTCACGATTATTATCGCTTTGAACTTGATTTATGGGACAAAGGCGAAGAAATCAGACAACTCATTTTGGAAAGCAAGAAAAAGCCCAATATCGACCAAATAAAAAGAATTTGTAATATTTGCACCAATCCATTTGCCAAACGTGGCAGGCGAAGTTTTGTTATGCTTTTAGGTAAAAAGTGTTATGCGGAATATGCCCCTATTATTGCGTCATTCTTATCTGACGATGATATAGATGGACACGTTGTTGATACATTGTATAAAATGGGAACACCCGACTATGTTGCTCAAATTCAACCTTTGACTCAGCACAACCGTACTTGGATTAGAAATATCGCCAAAAAATATATCAGCAAATACAGTTAAAACGGCATCGGTTTTCGATGCCGTTTTTTGTTAGAATAAGGTTGTTACCCAATAAATAACCCCATATACCACACTCGCAATTGTGCCGTAAACAATCACGGGGCCTGCAATGGTGAACATTTTTGCTCCAACTCCCAAGACTAACCCCTCTTTTTTAAATTCGATTGCGGGGGATACTACGGCGTTTGCGAAGCCCGTTATGGGGACGAGTGTTCCCGCGCCTGCAAAGCGGGCAATTCGTTCAAAAACGCGGAATCCCGTCAAAAGTGCCGCTTCTAAAATAAGGGTTGCGGAAGCAAGCATACGCGCGTGTTCTTCCGAAATATCAAGTTGAGAATAAATCGTATAGAGAAGTTCACCCATAGAGCAAATTATTCCGCCGACTATGAAAGCTATAGTACAATTTTTAAGATGTGTAGAATTCGGCGACGCCTTTTTCACCATTTCTCCGTACTCTTTAGTAGTTATCTTCATAAAAAACACTCCTTACCGTTATTTTGGCAAAGGAGTGTTTTTTTATACTTATTATTTAAGAAGTTCGCCTACAACTGCGCCTATACAGTCTGCCATTCGTTTTGCACCTGCGTCGTTGGGATGGCAACCGTCAACGGTATAATCCATTCTATCACCGCCCACAAAGAAGGAATTACCGTCAATAAAGTAAACCTTTTTGTCGCCGTTTTCTCTTGCTGTAAGGTAGTTTTTCATAATAACGTCCTTACGGGCAAGAGCAAATTCTGCAGTTTGCTTTTCCGAATCAGGCTTTGTCACAAAAATAATGGGAAGGTCGGGATGCGCTTTTCTTATTGTTTCATAAAAATTATAATGAGTATTTATTAAATGCTCAACGCTTGGCGCGTTATGGTCATAATCCATTACAAAAACAGACATATCAATTCCTGCTAAAAACTTAGCCATATTGGGTTCACCCTTTGCGCTGCCCGAAAAACCGAAATTCATAATATCTGTTTTAAGCATTCTGCCAATACGGTTTACGTAAGTAGAACCTGGGCGGCCTGCCGCAAAGCCGTGAGTAATGGAAGAACCGTAAAAAACCACCGGCTTTTCGTGTTTATAAGGATTAGGTTCTTCGATTTTTGCGTCAGGCTCTAAAGCAATTTCTAAATCGAAAACCTCATTACCAATAGGGAAATAAACGGTTATACAGCGCATTTTGTTATCATCAAAACACTTTATACCTTCATATCCGTCAAAACCGTCTTTTGGAGGATAATAGCTTCCCTTATAAACATCCCCCATCCTCTTCAACGTAAATATCAAAGCCGGTTTCATTAAGCCTTGTAACGTGAGGACCGGGTAAAACGTGGTGAGCAAATTTTGCCCTTATACCAACGTATTTTGAGTCGGTATTAAAACGAACACGCACACCGGTAGTTGCCTTAGCGTGACAGGCTACGTCGCCGCTTATGGTTTTGGCAATATCCATAGGAACTCTGTGATAAGTATTCATAGGGTCAACAAGACCGTATATTTTAAAAGGTGCTTTTCTTACGTTATGGAATACGGCGTCGGTTTCCTGAATTTTTAATCCTTCAACACTATAGCCCTTCCGTATATTTCCGATTTCAACCTGCATAATTTACACTCCTTACAAGTTATTCTTTTAAAAGTTTATCACATATACTTTTTCTTTTCAACAAAAAAAGCGAACACATTATAAAAAAGTGTTCGCTTTAATTTTATCTTTCTTCTCTGAAGTAGTTAACGCCAAGACTTGCAGGGGGCTGATTCTTTTTACGGTTACGTAGACTTGTAATAATAAGAACTATAATAGTTACCACGTAAGGAAGCATCTTGAAAAGCTCTTGGGTTTCGGTACCAAGGCCCTGAATATAATTGTTAGCATTACAAAGGGCGCCGAAAAGGAAAGAACCGAATATTGCTATGGAAGGCTTCCACAAAGCAAATATAACAAGAGCAATTGCCATCCAACCTCTGTCGCCAAAGGCGTTATTAGACCAAACTCCGTTAGCGTAAGCCATAACGTACTGAAGACCGCCAAGACCCGCAATAGCACTTCCTATACAGGTTGCAACGTATCTGTATCTGGGCACGTTAATACCTGCGGCATCGGCAGTAGCAGGATTTTCGCCAACTGCACGAAGGTTAAGACCGACACGGGTACGGTTAAGCACAAAAGAAGTAACAAGCGCAATAATTATTGCAAGATAGGTAAGGAAATCGTGAGAGAAAAACAGCTTTCCAAACCAACCCAAATCATCGGCAAAAGGAAGCTTGGTGATAAAGAAATTACTTGTTTTAGTAAGAGCGATAGAAGGAAGCTCGCTCTTGGTAATGTTAATAAGAGAAGCGCCGAGGAAGTTGCCCAGACCAATACCAAGAGTAGTAATTGCAAGACCGGTAACGTTTTGGTTTGCATGCAAGGTAACGGTCAGGAAGCTATATATAAGCCCCATAAGCATAGAACCGATTATAGCGCAAAGAAGCGGAATTATAATTGCCAAAAAAGCATTCATATTCGCTATATCATTACCGCAAGCATTTTCATAAACAAAAGAACCTACAACGCCGCTGATAGCGCCAACGTACATAATTCCGGGGATACCAAGGTTAAGGTGACCGGATTTTTCGGTCACAATTTCACCCGTAGAACCGTAAAGAAGCGGAACACCAAGGAGTATTGCACGGCAAATAAATTGAATAATCATGCTTTAACCTCCTTTTTGTTGTGGCGGAATTTTATTGAATAGTGAATAAAAAATTCACAACCTACAAGCATAAGAATTACTATACCAACAATAATTTCCGACAAGGAAGAATTAAGAAGCGCGGTATCGGCAACCTTTGCAACACCTATTTGAATAAAGGTGATTATAGCTATCATAACAGCCATAATAAAGGGGTTGAACTGACCGAGCCAGGACATAAGGATAGCGGTAAAGCCTTCACCGCCAACCAGGTTAGCGTTAATACTGTGGTCCTTACCTGCTACGAGAAGCATACCGGTTACACCGCAAAGGGCGCCTGAAATAACCATAGTACGGATAATAACCTTTTTAACGTTAATACCAATATAACGCGCAGTGTTTTGACTTTCACCGACAACGGCAATTTCATAGCCTTGTTTACTGTACTTAAGGTAAACGAACATAAGAACCGTAATTGCCGCAACAACGACGATATTTACAAAATATTCGTTGCCGCCCACCGTGGGGAAGTTACCCGCAGATACAGGGTTGATTACGTTAGAACCGCCGCCCTTAATATAAAGGTAATAAGCAATTATCTGAGTAGCTATGTAGTTCATCATAAGAGTGAACAAGGTTTCGTTGGTATTAAACAATGCCTTGAATATTGCAGGAATAAGGCCCCAAATAGCACCCGCAAGAATACTTGTAACAGCAATCATAGCAATAAGCACGGGGTAAGAAAGTTTGTCGCCAAGCTCTATCATACATATCATAGAAGCAAGACCGCCCATAAGAGCCTGTCCTTCAGCGCCGCAATTCCAGAACTTCATTTTAAAAGCGGGGGTAAGAGCAAGTGCAAGGCAAAGAAGCATTGCAACTTCCTGCAGGTATTTCCAGAGCATTGTAAGTTTGCCTTCAAAAAGTCTGCCGAAAACACCCATAAACATTATTTCATAAGTTTCTACAAAGCCTTTTCCGCTGATGCCCATAGAAATAAAACCAATAAGGAGAAAAGCAATAACCAAGGTTAATATGCGAACAAGCCAAGCTTTACCTGTTGGCAAATCGTCACGTTTAACAACTTTTATAAACGGTTCACGATGAGTTTTAACTTGCATATTATCTGCCATTTATATTTCCTCCCCTTCATGTTTTGATTTAGTCATAAGAAGACCTATTTCTTCTTTTGAAGTAGTACGACCGTCTACAATACCCGTTATTTTTCCGGAGCCTATAACCATAATTCTGTCACAAAGCTCTACGAGAACGTCAAGGTCCTCACCAACGAAAACAATTGCAACGCCCTTTTCTTTTTGCTCGTTAAGAAGGTTGTAAATGGTGTAAGATGAGTTTATATCGAGTCCTCTTACAGGGTAAGCAACCATAAGCACGGTAGGAGAAGCGGCAATTTCACGGCCGACAAGCACCTTTTGTACGTTACCGCCCGAAAGACGGCGAACAGGAGTGCTTGCGCTTGGAGTAACAACCTCAAGGTCGTGAATAATCTTCATAGCAAGGTCTTTCGGCTTCTTTCTTTCAAGGAAAGCAGAGTGACCTCTTCTGTAACTACGAAGCATCATATTGTCAACAATATCCATATTGCCCACAAGGCCCATACCCAGTCGGTCTTCGGGAACAAAAGAAAGACGAACACCCATATTTCTTATTTGTACCGGCGTTTTATCTCTAAGGTTTTCCACTTCGCCGGTTTTGGGATCATAATAAATAATCTCACCCGAAGATAAATGCTGAAGTCCGGCAATAGATTCAAGAAGCTCTCTCTGTCCGCTTCCGGCAATACCCGCAATACCCAGTATTTCGCCGCTTTTTGCGGTAAAGGAAACGTTATCCAGAACCGTTGTTCCCATTCTGTCAACGCAAGTAAGGTTATTAACGACCAAACGGTCCTCTACGTTTTTAGGCTCGTCACGTTGAATATTAAGGCTAATCTTTTTACCAACCATCATTTCGGTAAGTTCGCTTTCGCTGGTTTCTTTTGTATTAACGGTGCCTACGTATTCACCCTTGCGAAGCACCGAAACTCTATCTGAAAGAGAAAGCACTTCGTGAAGCTTATGTGTAATGATGATAATACATTTACCGTCGTCACGCATACGGCGAAGTATTGTGAAAAGCTTTTCTGTTTCCTGAGGAGTAAGAACTGCTGTAGGTTCGTCAAGAATAAGAATATCCGCGCCGCGGTAAAGAACCTTAATAATCTCTACAGTTTGTTTTTCGGAAACCGACATAGAATAAACCGGCTTATTAACGTCGATATCAAAACCGTACTGTTCACTGATTTTTCTTATTTCTTCCGAAGATTTTTTAAGGCTATACTTTCCTTCGTTTATGCCAAGCACAATGTTTTCTGCCGCAGAGAAAACTTCAACCAACTTAAAGTGCTGATGAATCATACCTATTTTATAAGAAAACGCATCCTTAGGAGAGGTTATAACAGCTTCGTTTCCTTCAATAAAGATTTGACCTTCATCGGGAAAATAAATTCCCGAAATCATATTCATAAGGGTGGTTTTGCCGCTGCCGTTTTCTCCTAAAATGGAAAGAATCTCACCGCGGTAAGCAGTAAGATTAACGTTTTTATTGGCAATAACCTTTGCACCAAATCGCTTGGTAATGTTTTTTAATTCAATAGCAGGTTGTTTAGACACGTTAAACCTCCGTTCATATAATTCTCAAGAAATCACTATAAAATCTTTACAGCAATTTCTTCAAAATTAGTCTGAGGCGAGAGTCACCCCTCGTCTCAGACCTAAAATCAGATATTAGCCGTAGTTTCTGTCAAGAAGAGTAATTCCGTCGATTTCTGCGTCGAAGTAAGGAGCAGAACGATGCTTGGATTCATAGAATACGCCGTTCTCTACAACTTCGGTATCCTTCTCGAAAGCGGGATCGGTGTTAACGTCAGCTTTATAAGAGTCAAGAGCCTTACCGCCAACGGTGAAGTTAGCGCAGTCGAATACCTTGATAGAACCGTCAAGAAGCTTAGCTTTAACTTCAGCAATCTTTTCTACGGTACCTGCAGCAGCAGCCTTGGTATTAACGTCGGTAAGAACTACGGAACCTGTTTCAATGGTACCGGTCCAGTCGGTAGCAATAGCTTCGCCCTTTTGTACACATTCAATCATATACTTAAAGTAAGGAGTCCAGTCGATTCTGGAAGAAACGATGAAGGTGTTGGGGCAAGCAGCAATGGTAGAGCCGTTGTAAGAAACGTTGGGAACACCTGCGGTTTCACAAGCGGTAGGAGCACCCATAGAGTCAGCGTGCTGAGAAATAAGAACGCAACCGCCTTCAATAAGAGCGTTGGCAGCTTCTTTTTCTTTCTGTTCGTCATACCAGGAACCGGTGAACTTAACGTCCATAGTTACAGAAGGACAAACAGATTTTGCGCCAAGATAGAAAGAGGTATAACCGGACATAACTTCAGCGAAGGTGAAAGCGCCTACGTAACCCATTTTAGCTTCTTCAGCTTTGATGTCGCCCTTTTCGATCATTTCGTTGAGCTTAAGACCTGCGGCAACGCCGGCAAGGTAACGGCCTTCGTAAATGGAAGCGAATGCGTTGTGGAAGTTCTTAACACCGGCGGTGTGAGCCTGAGTACCGGTAGCATGGCAGAACTCTACGTCAGGATACTTCTTAGCAGCGTCGATAAGGAAAGATTCATGACCGAAGCTGTCAGCAAAGATAATGTCACAACCGTCAACTTCGATAAGTTCAACAGCTGCGTCATAGCAGTCTTTGGACTCGGGAATTTGAGTCTTTTGAGCATAGTCTACGCCCATAACTTCACAAGCCGCTTTAGCAGCATCCATGAAGTTCTTGTCATAAGTAGACTGTTCGTCGTGAAGGAAGATAAAACCAACCTTCAATTTTTCGGCAGTTTCTCCGCCGCCGCAAGCTGCTAAGCTAAAAATCATAGCAACCGCAAGAAGAAGTGCAAGTAACTTTTTCATTTTTGTTTTCCTCCTCGCCTTTCGGCAATTTTTTTATAAAAGCCGTCCTGTTACTGCGGACGGAATTTAACAGAATCATCGGTCATAGAATCAACGATTGCCAGAGATTCTACCCTTATTCCCTGACTTCTCAGCTTATCACCGCCGCCCTGGAAGCCCTTTTCAATAGCTATGGCAATACCGGCGGTTTTTCCGCCTGCCTGAGAAACAATATCCATAAGGCCGTTAAGAGCGTTTCCTATAGCCAGAAAATCATCAATAATAAGAATGTTTTCACCTGCGCCCAAATGCTCTTTACTTACCACTACCTGATATACGGTATTATGAGTATAAGACGCTACTTCCGAAGAATAAACGTCGGCTAAAATATTAGTTGTTTTATTCTTTTTAGCAAAAACAACCGGCACGTGCATATGTGCGGCAGCAGCCACAGCGATAGCAATACCGGATGCTTCTATAGTAAGAATTTTATCAATTTTCGTATCGGCATAAAGACGCGCGATTTCTTTGCCCATAAGCATAAGGAAATCGACATCAAGTTGGTGATTTAAGAATGAGGAAACCTTTAAAATATTACCGGGGAATACCTTACCCTCCGCAAGAATTTTATCCTCTAACGCTTTCAAAAAAATCCCCTCACTTTAAAATCTTTTACGGTGTTAATTTTACCATTTAACGCGAAAAATGTCAATAGGTTGTCTTTCCTTTTTATACTTTCGGTAAAATGACCAAATGCGAGGTTTTTTTATGTATCAAAATACGGGGCGCAAGTATGCGCCCCGTATTTATTGGCCTTTTATGTATAATTCGAGAATTTCATACGCTTTGTGAGCAGATAAATTAAAATCTCCCGCTTCACTTTCTCTTATATACTTCCTTTTTCCTTCTTCGTATTCAACATTATACATTCTTTCACATTTTTTAACAAGCTCTTCTCTTGCCGCAAAACGCAGCTCTATAGGATAGGTTTCATTTTTATAAATTTTATAAAGAGTGGGTACTCCGCCTGTTCCCAAATCACCTATTGCCTCCACGTCGAGACTTTCGGTTATTTGCGTTTCATAGGCGTAAAGGTTATACTCTGCTACGGTTTTATCTACGTCGGCAAAGCCCACAACGGTAAGCAAAACCACCGCGGCAACAATACCGGTTTTAATAACAGGCACACGTTTTATAAAAGTGCGCAAAAGCACCGCCAAAAACAAAACAGCAAGAAACACCATAAACACACTTGTCAGTATTCTAAGCCTTGTCATACCAAAGTTTTCAATGTAAAGGAACATCTTAGAAAGCGCCGTTGCGATAAGCAAAAGCGTAAACATAGCTATAAAAACTATTATTCCGTTAAGAAAACCGTTACGCTTTCCGTTTTCTTTTCTCTTTACAAGAACCGCCGCAAGTCCGATAAGCCCAAAGTTTATAGCGGCTATTACCGTCATTTCAAAAAAGCCGCGTCTTGCGTAAGAAGCAAAAGTAATATCTTCGCCCAGCGGTAACATTCCTTTAAAGGCGCTGAAAAAATATGCTAATTGAGAGAATATGTAAACTACGTAAACCAAAGAAAGTACCGATAAAAATGATATTACAATAGCTTTGTCAATTCCTCCTTTTATCTGCCATTCCTTTTGTTCACGCTTATTATGCTTAAGACCCAAGCCAAGAGATACCGCCAACGGAAAAAACAAAAGTCCTACGCTTATTTTTAAAACAACGGTTCCGAAATTTCCAAAGCTATCCCCTATTTTACTAAGTAACCCGTCAAAAGCCGCATCAGATGAACGCAAAAGAGCCACAACGATAAGTACTGCCGGAATCGAGCAAAGAATTCCTATAAGCGCCTTTCCTACGCCTTTTCCTTTTTTGCTGCCGAAAGAAAAGACACCCGCAAGACTCTTCCCCATTGACCCGAAAGCCGAACCGAACACACCGATAAATACTGCGCTTATAAGGGAATAATCGCTTGACAGGTTGTATCCACCAAGATAAACGAACCATATAAGCAGCATTACGGTAACGGGCAAAAACAAAAAGAAACGAACCGCGCCGTCAGCAGAAACGGAATATACCGCTGCACCGCCCAAAGAACACAAAAGACAGATATACGGAAAAATTTTAAATTTTACGGTTTTAGAGGCAAGATAAATACTAAAGGTTAAAGCAAGAGCAATAAACGAAAGAGTATACCCAAGATTAAACCCGCCCCACAAAGTAAGCGCTACGGAAGGAACAATAAGTAACGCAATAAACAATGAAAATATGCGGTCTTTATTTTTCATTTCAAAACCTTTTTCCTTATTGCCCACAGTAACGTTGCCGTACAAATCATAGGGATTATATTGATTATTCATAGTTATTCCTCCTCGTAAGAGAGTATTTCACCGGGTTGGCAATTCAGCTCCTTACATATACTTTCTAAAGTAGAAAAGCGTATAGCCTTAGCCTTTCCGGTTTTAAGAATTGAAAGATTTGCCTGAGTAATGCCGATTTTTTCCGCCAAAGCTGCGGAACTTATTTTTCTTTTCGCAAGAATAACGTCAAGGTTTACAGTAATCATTTTTTGCGCCCCACTATATTGTCAAATCATTTTCTTCGCGTATCATTTTTGCGGAATACATAATGTTTTTAACAACCCGCAAAATAAGTCCGATAAATCCTGCTGCCGCCGCAATAAGCCAAAGAGGATAATAAAACCATCCACCTATAAGGGTGATAAACGCAACCGCAAAGCAGCACCAGGAAAGTATACGCAGACCCTTAATATTAGAGTCGGTAAATATTTCTTCTTTATTAACCGAAAACAGAATTTTCAAAAGCGATATAAGGGCAATAAACGCAAAGGGTAAACAAATATAAAAACAAGTAAGTACGGTTTTGTAAAACATAGTGGGCACGGGCATGGAATGCGCCGCCAAAAAATACCAAGTAATAAGATTGGGAAGAGCAAAAGCGCAAAAAGCAAGAATACCGCCAATAATAAAACATACGGATATTGACAAAACAATTGACTTTTTAAAATTCCACATAACAGTTCCTCTTTTCTGTAAGATTCTGCCTGTATTATACATCACAGATTATCGTTTGTCAACAATTTATTATCGAAAAACGATAATTTATTATTATAACGAAACCCGAACCTTTTACAGTTCGGGTTAATTTCATTTTATAAGATGTTTTTTGGCGGCTTGAATGGTTTTATTCGCAATACTCATTGCACTCTTTCTTCCCTGTTCGTTCCCTTCCGCCACAACCACGAAAGCAATAGGCAAATTTTCATCCTTGCAAAAACCTACGAAAAGAGAGTTTTCCATTTTATTTCCCACTTCCGCCGTACCTGTTTTTCCGCACACGTCAAGGGTTCCGAAGGTAGATTTGCCGTAATTGTCAAGAGCGGCATAATCCATAAGTTCGGCAAGTTTATCGGCGGTATCCGCTTTAATCATACGAACACTTTTGGGTGAAGCGTTATAAATTTCTTTACCGTTTGAAGCCGTAATCGAATGCACCATATAGGGTTCGATATATTCTCCTCCGTTTGCAATAGCGCTTACCATACAAAGGTACTGAAGCGGGTTCATTAAGTTAGTATGCTGACCGATACCCGACCAACCAAAATCAATATTTCTTGAAGATTTTACCGAATAGCTTGATCTTGCGCCTGCAATGCCGTCGATATAAAAAACTTCATTAAAGCCGAATTTTTCAGCGTACTCGGTCATTGTGCTTTTGCCCAAGGTGAGCGCCATATTAGAAAAGAAGGAATTACAAGAATGTGAAAACGCCCGTTTAAGCGTAACACTTTTATGTTTACCCAAGCAGTTAAGCTTTTCTCCTTCAATAACCGTTCCGTAATCACATTTAAAGGAAGTGCTGTACGCTTCTTCCCCCAAGGTTTCTATTGCCGCCGCCGCGGTAACGATTTTAAAAGTAGAACCGGGAGTATAGACGGAAGAAATAAAGCGGTTCATAAACACACTTCCAAGCTCTCCGTTTTTTGCTTTGGCATACTCAGTTTCATTTTCAATATCGTAAGTCGGAGTGCTCACCATACAAAGTACTTCCCCCGTTTTGTAATTAACCACTCCGACACAACCGGCAGAATTACCAAGAGCCTTCATAGCCGCAACGCTTATTTGTGAATCTATGGTCAGAACGGCATTATTGCCTTTGCCGGAATAAGTGTAAACTCCGTTAATTTCAGAATACCCAACCAATTTATCTCTAAGCGCGTTTGTAACACCGGTGCTTATATAACCGTCGTGGTCACCCACGGTATGAATAGTAGCCCGCCTAATATCGCGATTTTTATTATAAACCCTTTTACCGTCTTTAGTTTCCGAAAGCACTTCGCCGTTTCGGTCTGTAACGGTACCCGGTTGGGTCATTTTTCCGTCGGAATAAATATGACCGTTTGTTTCGTAAAACGCCCAGTTTTCAGAAAGGGCAGTATATCTTACAAGAAACACCACGCAAAGAACAATAAAAAGCAAAAGAATGACGCGTATTACGTTAGCCCTAAATTTCAATTTTTTCATACCTTGCGCCTCCTTTCGGTTAATACAGGTGAATACTCAAGCACCAAAGGCGTCCTTAAAAATGCAGTAAGCATAATGCAGGCAATAAGGGAAGAACCGCCGTTGCTTATAAACGGCAAGGTTACTCCGGTGAAGGGAAGCATATCAAGGGAGCCAAAAACGTTAAGGGTAGCCTGAGCAAGAAGCAACACCGCCGCCGCGCAGGAAGTAATCCCGTAATAAGCGCTTCTTGAAGTTTTAAGTACTTTTATTGCGTATAAAACGAAAAGCACAAAACAGCAAAGCGCACAAAGGGAAATAATAAGTCCCCATTCCTCGCTTATAAGCCCGAATACAATATCCGTATCTGCGGCGTGAACCTTTATAAGAGTACCGTTTCCCCCGCCTACACCGAAAAATCCCCCCGAAGCGGTGGCTATCATAGTTCTGGTTTGCTGATAACCGCTGTCGGAAGCGTTTGCCCACGCTTGTCCGAAAGAAAAAATTCGTTTGGCAACGTAAGGGAAAATAAGCAATACCGCGCCGCCCATTACTACCGCCGCGCCGCCGAAAAGCGCCAGAAGTTTAAAATTGCAAAAACGAAGCATAAGCACCGTAAAAAGCACAACACCGTAAATAAGCGCCGTTCCGAAATCGCTTAAATAAGCAAGAGAGCCAAGGCAGAAAACCGAAAACAAAGTAAACAGCACGCTGTCCTTAACGCTATCGATTTTTTCTACTGATGCACCGCTTATAAACACAAGGATAACCTTGATAAGCTCCGAAGGCTGAAAAGAAAATCCCGCAATTTTAAGCCAGTTTTGGGCGCCGTTATATATTACACCGAAGACCATATTTGCTCCAAAAAGCGCAATACCGATCAAAAAGGCAATTATTCTCAAGTTAATGGCGCGTCGAGAAGAAAGAAGCACTTTAGATAAAATTATAGCTCCTATTGCTCCCACAACGGCGCATATAAAAAGTTTTATTATTACGCTTGTTTCTTTATGAGAAACCACCGTCATACCAAGCGTCAAAAGGAAAAGAACGGGAACTTCCATAAAAGCGCCTTTGAATTTAGTTACTATAAAATACACCCATTCGCCAACCGCCAAAGCCGCAAAAACTCCGCCAAGCACAAAAATTTTTGAAGGGAAAGCGAATATAAGAGAAAGAAACATAAAAAACTGAATAAGCGTAAGGCAACAAAGAGCCGCCGCCTTATACAAATTGCTTTTTTCTTTTTCCTTTCTTTTACTGCTTTTCACACGCAAAGACATTTCTCTTTCACCGGCGGAGATTAAATCATCGGGTTCGAAAGCAGTCTCATTTTTAACCGAGTGTTTATTTATACCGATTTTCGCTTTGCCCAAAGGACGGACGGAAAAAGCCTTTCCGCTTACCGAAACAACAAAATGCTCGCTTTCCAGCCCGTCGATAACATAATCGCAATTATCATTACTGCCGAAAAGGAATTCTCCGTCGGTAAGTGGAAGCTCGGTCATATCATCCAGAAGCACTACCCTTTTGTAAGTTTTTCTGCGTTTAGACAAAAGCCCCATACCGCAAGCACACACAAGAAGAACGGACAGTATCGGTAAAAGGTAACGCACAATTGCAATAAAACCGCGTATATATTCAGCCATTATTATCCGTCCTTTCTTTTTATTTTACTCATTATACTATATTTCCCTGTTTTTAACAAGTATAAGAAAATCCCTGAGCACTTAAAGTACTCAGGGATTTTAGCTTATTTATAGTAAAGTGTTCTGTCGGAACCGCATCCAAAAGCAAATTTTTCAATCTTGTTTTCGTTTGCGCTTATAACGTCAAAACAGTTCTGGCTGGGTGTTCCTAACTTTCGGTAGTACCAGGTCCAGGCATAGCTCTTATTATTTATACTGGTGGTTTGAACGTGCTCCTTCGAAGGAACGGTTATATTGCCGCTATTAGCATAACTGCCTATATTACCACAAGCGGTAGAAATCTGCCACAGGTCAATATCCTCGTCATAAAGAACAAGCTCGGTATGCTGATGTCCAAAGCTCATAACGGTAATTTTACCGGTAGTTTTGCTAAAATCAACATCGCAAACCCCTTCTGCCGAATAAGAGGTTTTATTTTGGTAAGCCGCCATTATACTTCTCATATATTCGGAATTAAACATAAAGTTACCGTAAGAGTTGGTAGCACCATCAATACCCATATGAGAAAGATATACATAGTTCCAGTCGTCGGGCGCAGTCATTGCTTCATTAGCAAGCCATTCAACCTGTTTCATATCGTAGCCCAAATAAGAATAACCGGTTTTATAATGACGGGAGGTTATAGTGCTTTCGGGCTGATGAGGCAGAAGCTCTGTTATTACGCCGTTTTCATCATATTTTGCTCTGCAGTCTACCGTATCAAGGAATATAAGCCTTGTCTTCTTATCGGCCATATCGTAGTAGTAATATTTTGAATCAACATACTCGCTGTCCTTAACTATATTATCAGGGCAATAAACGTGAAGAATATTTTTATCCCAGTCATAGTCGCTTATAATTCTTTCGGGATAATAAACCTTATCTCCTGTTGCTACGTGATAAGAATTATCATCGTGGTTGCCGAACAGGATGAATACGGGCTTTTCACATTCCTTTAAGGGATTCAGAATATCCTGAGTATTATCAATAGCAGCCTGCTTTGTATCAAACATACCCGTAGTTACGTCGCCGCCAACTGCCACAAAATCAATATTGTCGTTTTCGTTAGCTATTTTAACTACAGTATTCATCTGACGAATCATATAATTTCTGTTAGCAGAGCCTATACTGTGATGATGGTCGGTAATAAAGATATAGTTAACGCTTCCGTTATTCATAATTTTAATATTTTCACCCATTTTAAGCGCTTCGTTATCAAAAGATAAATAGTCCTTACTTCCCTTTTCAACCATTGCGGCAACGTCGCTTGGTACGTAAATACTAAGGTCTGATAATTTACCCTTTGCGGTAAGCTTAACGTAAGACGCCTTTTCCATAACGTAATTACTTACGTATGCAGTATAATCTGGCAAATAATTGCCGCAGTTGACACAGGCAAACCCGAAGTCAAACGCTACAGTCATTACGTTAATAACGCTTTAGAGCTTATTCACCGCCATTATATACAAAAAATCACCGTAAGCTTTTTAGCCAAAGAGCTTAACTTAAACCGCAGTTATTTTTGTGATTTATTTAAAAACGAGGTAGGTATTTCACCTAAAGAATATATAGATGATTACCGAATTTCCGCCGCTTGTGAAATACTTAAACAATCGGAGTTATCCGTTAGCGAGGTAGCCGAAAACGCCGGTTATTCCGATTTATCTTCCTTTTCCAAAGCATTCAAGGAGCGTGTTGGTGTTTCACCTAAAATATACAGAGAAACATATAAAAATAAGAATCGCCGAGAAATTGATATAATCCCCTTAGAGTAGACACTCGAAAAAACAAAAAGTTTTCGAGACTACTTTAAGGGGGTTAATTTTATGCCAAGAAGGACACACAAGAACAAGAAATATAGCAATGAATTCAGGAAGAAAGCAGTAGAAGCAT
>JAZRKJ010000066.1:0-3145 GCA_045646245.1 Acutalibacteraceae bacterium | reverse complement strand
AACTTCCCTTTTCGTCGGCAGGGAAGTTTTTTTATTGCTAAAGCAAATTTTTATTGACTTTTCACCCCAATTAGAATATAATCATAGGGTAATAGGCTATTTTTATAATAGTCGTAGTATGTTTTAATTCCAAGTTAGGAGGGAATCGTAAATGAAAAGAACTTATCAGCCTAAGAAACTTCATCGCAAGAAGGAACACGGCTTTTTAAAGAGAATGGCAACTGCCAACGGCCGTAAGGTACTTGCCCGCCGCAGAGCTAAGGGCAGAAAGCAGCTCACATACTAAGCCAAATCATTCGAACTTGAACCAGCCTTAAAGGGCGGTTTTCAGGCAGCTTTCGGCTCATTGTCGCCCATAGGCTGTCGGATTACAAGTATTTTAACGAAGTCACAGCGAAAAATACTTGTTTCAAAATCTGATGCAAGTTTAAATGCTTTGGCTAAAGGCCACGTTTCTGTGGCTTTTAATTTTATAAGGATGTTTTAATATGTCTTATAAAACCTTTAAGCTCAATAAGGATTTTCGCCGATTGTACGGTAGGGGAAAAAGTCAGGTTTCCCCTTATCTTGTTACCTACTCTGCTAAAAACCGTAACGGCGAAATAAACATTGGCATTACTACAGGTAAAAAGCTGGGTAATGCCGTCAATCGCAATCGCGCAAGACGGCTTATCGTCGCCGCCTTCCGTGAAAATTTAACACACGTTAAAACGGGTTACGATTTTGTTTTTGTTGCTCGCAGTCGGATTCTTTCGGTAAAAAGCACCGTTGTTGCCAAAGTTCTTGAACAACAGTTTAAAGAAGCCGGCATTTGGAATGATAATAATGAAAAAACTTCTGATTAAAGCAGTACGCTTTTACCAAAAGCGAATCTCGCCCCTTAAGAAGCCTTGTTGCCGCTTTTACCCTACCTGTTCGGCGTATGCCGTCGAAGCACTTCAGGTTCACGGCGCATTTAAAGGTTCTTTACTTTCTTTTTGGCGAATTCTAAGATGTAATCCCTTTTGCAAGGGCGGTGTAGACCTTGTACCCCCAAAGCAGGAAAAGCCCTGCCCCAGACGAAAAAAATAATCCTTTAAACCGGGATGGTGTATAAATATGGATAAAATATTCGGTTTTATTAACCAATGGATATTTGCCCCTATTCTCGACTTCTTTTTAGGACTCACAGGCGGCAATTACGCCTTATCAATTTTCCTTTTTACTCTTATACTTAACGTTATCCTTATTCCGTTAAGCGTTAAAAGTCAAAAAGCATCGGTCAGCCAGCTTAAAATCAAGCCCAAGCTTGACGAGCTTAAGAAAAGATGCGGCGACGACAAGCAAAAGTACAACGAAGGAATGCAAAAGCTTTATCAGGAAAACAACGTTTCCATGGGCGGCGGTTGCCTTCCCATGATTTTACGTCTTGTTCTTGTAATGAGCGTTTATTACCTTGTGCTTTCTCCCCTTACCTATTTTACCGAACTTAAACCCGATACCATTACCGAAGCCATAAACACGCTTCCCGAAGCCTTTGCCGTTGGTAAAAACACCAACTACGGACAGCTTCGCCTTATTGAGTACGCCGAAAGTTTAAAGTCCGGCCCCATTTACGACGCCATTAGAGACATCAACTTTGATTTCTTTGGAATCAGCCTTACGGATAAGCCTGAATTCACCCTTAACTTCTCTAAGCAAGGTATTGACTATACGTTATGGATAATTCCGTTCTTATCCTTTGCTGCCGCTATGTTCTCCAGCGTTCTTTCTCTTATTCAACAAAAACGCTCTAATCCTGATGCACCCAATATGGCCGGTATGATGCTTACCATGCCGATCATTTCCCTTGTAATCGCTTTCGGCGCTCCCGCCGGACTCGGTTTCTATTGGGCTTGCTCCAGTCTTATCGGCGCATTTATACAGATGTTTGTAAACCACTTCTACGGCCCTGCAAAACTCGTTGCCAAAGAACAGTCAAGTTTCATTTTAAAACGTGCCGCAGAGGAGCAGAAGTATACCGCCGGTAAAAACTCGGCGCAAATGAAATAAGGAGGCACTCACCTTGATTAAAGAAGCTATCGGCACTGCCGAAACAGTAGAAGAAGCTCTTGAAGCCGCAAAAGCCGAATTATTCGCCCTTTGCGGAGAAGATATAGAGTTTGACATTGACGTTATTGCTCAGCCCAAGAAAAAGGTTCTTGGACTTTTCGGCGGAAGCCCCGCGCAAGTAAGGGTGTTCACCGAACTTCCCGACCCTGCTCCCAAAAAGCAGAACAAGAAAAACAAACCCGCCGACAAGGTTAAAGCCGCAAAGGCTGAAAAACCCAAGGCTGAAAAACCCAAAAAGAACGTAGTTGCAGAAGTTGAAATAGCCGACGCAATAGACGCAAGCGAGCTTCCAGCCGACTCCCAGGCATTAAAAGCAGTTAACTACATTAAAACCGTTCTTCAGGGACTTGGTTGCACCGATATTTCCGTAAAGGTTGTTCCTTTCGACGGCGGCGCCACCGTAATTCTTGCAGGTGAAGGTTTAGGTGTTGTAATCGGTCACAGAGGTGAAACTCTCGACGCGCTTCAGTACCTTGCTTCTCTCGCCGCTAACAACGGCAACGGTTATTTCAAGGTTGCCATTGATATTGGAAATTACAGAGAAAGAAGAGAAAAAACTCTTATTTCTTTGGCTAACAGAATGGCTAATCAGGTTCTCCGCAGCGGCAGAAACCGTTCCCTTGAACCTATGAATCCTTACGAAAGACGTATTATTCATACCGCCATTCAGGAAATTGAAGGTGTATCCTCTCATTCCGTAGGCGAAGGCGACCGCAGACACATTGTTATCACTTCCGATAATCCTGTTGCCCGCGCTCCCAAAAAGGCGGCTGCTCCCGCTGAAAGCAGAGAGCCTAAGAAAGACTCTGCCGCTCTTCCCCTTTATGGTAAAATCAAATAAAATTCAAAAGAACTGTTTTGTACGGCAAAACAGTTCTTTTTTTAATAATCACACAAAATCGACAGTTATCTTTTGATATAATCCCCTTAGAGTAGACACTCGAAAAAACAAAAAGTTTTCGAGACTACTTTAAGGGGGTTAATTTTATGCCAAGAAGGACACACAAGAACAAGAAATATAGCAATGAATTCAGGAAGAAAGCAGTAGAAGCAT
>JAZRKJ010000065.1:0-2794 GCA_045646245.1 Acutalibacteraceae bacterium | reverse complement strand
AATAAAATACAATTCGGCGCCACTTGTTTCAGGGTGCCGAATTGTGATTTTTCCTTTGTTTATAAGGCTTTTGAGTAAATTGTTCAAATTTTTTTAAAAAAATTTAAAAAAACTATTGCGTTTTTGTTTTCTTTGTGGTATAGTTATTGTGTAATTGGTAGATTTGTCTCTTAATGGAGGTATTTATAATGAAGAAAGAATATGTTCGTCCCGAGCTCAATGTGTTGTCTCTTGTTGTTGAAGATAATACTAATGACATAGGTTTAACGGGTAAAGACGATAACCGTTTATCCATCGGAGGAGATTTAGGCGGTCTCTTCGGTGACAATTAATTGCGCCTTGTTTTAAATTGTATCGTTAAAGTTTTTGACCAAGCTGCTTACTGACCTTTGGTATTCCATGGGTGACATGTTTGTGGCTTGTTTAAATTTTCTGGAAAAGTAATGAATGGAAGAAAACTGCAGTATATCCGAAATTTCGGTTATGCTGTATTTTTTTTCTCTGAGCATTCTTTTGGCGGCGCTTATTCTTCTTTTGTTGTAATATTCCATCGCGCCGCACCCGAGACTTTCGCGAAACAGTTTTTTTAGTACGGTTTTGCTCATGGAAAACCTGTCGCACAAATCTTCAAACTTAAGGGGTTCGTAAATGTGTGAATCTATGTATTCGCAAATTTCCTGCATTTGAATAAGGGTGGGAGAGTAGGAAACAGTTCTCGTTTTGGTGGCTTGGCTCCGTATCATATCTATAAGTAAAAGCTCCATTATATTTTTAAGGCATTGTGCCGCACCGAATAAACCGTTTTTCGCAGGGTGCAGCCTTTCGGTGTACACGTCGTTTAACGGGTCGCTGAAAGCGTTTTTACCTTCATCTATTATGCGGGAAAGTAAAAGCTTTTCATTGTCGCTGCACTTAATAACTTTTCCTGCTATGGAGAAAAGCTCTTTACAACCGCTGGAAAATGAAAATACTATGGCGTTGGCTGTGCTGCCGTTACAGGCAATACTGTGAAATTCAAGAGGACGGTGCAAAAAAAACTCCCCTTGTTTCATTACGGTTTTTTCTATTCCCGCAGTTATGGTAACTTCTCCCGCGTCTACGTATACCCCTTCCCAAAAATCGTGAAGCTCTCCGGGGAAGTCAAAGTCTATTACGTATTCAAAATAGTGAATGGTATAAATTTCTTCTATGTTTAAACTGGGCTTTATAACCGTTCCTTTGTAGTTCATAAACTCGCTCCTTGTCGCTCTTTTTTTATATTGTATCACATAAATGAAAAAAATGCGACCAAAAATGCAAATATTTTTTAAAAAATATGTGTTATAATCCCAAATACAGGTTAAAAACCAACCCAAAAAGACAAATGGAGGAATTTGTATGAGTTATCGCGCAGAAGATATAGCAAAACTTTTTGCTCTTGACGGTGAACCTATGATAGCTGTACCCTTTGGTCACGGTCATATTAACGACACTTTCTTTGTGGAAACTTCCCGAGCAAGAAAGTATATTTTGCAACGTGTTAACAGCAGTATTTTTAAGGATATAGACGGTCTTATGAATAACGTACTTCTCGTTACCGCTCATATCCGTCAACAGGTGGCACAAGCAGGGGGCGACCCTTTAAGAGAATGTCTTACCGTGGTTGATACCAAAGACGGCCAACATTTTATCCGTGTAGATGATTCTTTCTGGCGTTGTTACATATATATAGATAACGCGATTACAATGCAGACCGCCGAAACTCCTGAATTGTTCCGCGCGGCGGGTAAGGCTTTCGGTATGTTCCAGCGTCAGCTTTCCGATTTCCCTGCCGAAAAGCTTTGCGACGTTATTCCTAATTTCCATAACACCCCCAACCGTTATAAGAATTTTATGAAGGCGTATGAAGCTGACGCCTGCGGTCTTGCCAAAAACGCAAGGGAAGAAATTCTTTTCGTAAGAGAACACGCTGATTTGTGTTCATTGCTTACCGATAAACTGGAAAGCGGCGCGCTTCCTCTTCGTGTTACCCATAACGATACCAAAATAAATAACGTAATGCTTAACCGCGCTAACGGTGAACCTCTTGCTGTTATCGACCTTGACACCGTAATGCCCGGTCTTTCCGCTTATGACTTTGGCGACAGTATAAGAAGCGGCGCAACCTTGGCTGCGGAAGACGAACCTGATATTGCAAAGGTTCAGTTTGATACACAGCTCTTTAAGATGTACGCCGAAGGCTTTTTGGGCGAATGCGCACAATCCTTCTCTGAAGAAGAAATCCTTTCTCTTTATACCGGCTCCGTGCTTATGACCTTTGAGTGCGGTATGCGCTTCCTTACCGACTATCTTGAAGGCAGTACCTATTTTAAAACGGCTTATCCCGAACACAACCTTGTTCGTTGCCGTACCCAGTTTGAATTGGTTCGTCAAATGCTGGAAAAAGAAGAAGAGCTTAAAAACATCCTTTTATCATACTGTTAACTTTGTAGTGGTGTCCGAAAACGGGCGCCACTACTATATATAGTGCTTGTTTGCGGGACGCAAAAAAAGTTTTAAAAAAGCTGCAAAAAAGTGTTGACAAGTGGGCATAAATGTAGTATAACAATAAAGCTGTCCGAAAAAAGGGCAGTGAAAACTACTGCAAAAAACTTTTAAAAAAGATGAAAAAAGTTCTTGACAAAGGCAAAAGATTGTGGTAGTATATATAAGCTGTCCGCTGGAAACGGCGAGCAGAACGGACCTTGAAAATTAAACAACGACAAACAAAAAAGGACCCGACGATTCTTATTGAAATTAAGTAATCAAGGACAAA
>JAZRKJ010000064.1:0-40066 GCA_045646245.1 Acutalibacteraceae bacterium | reverse complement strand
CACATTAGTATCGATACTTTTTTGCTTTATAAATATCCGTCTTTTCAAAAAAGGTGTAAACGTAGATTAAGTTATAATGGAATAGGTTAGGCGAAACAATTCTGTTTCGCCACAAAATCTTAGATTTTGCGACAAATTTTTACTAAAAATTTGTCCTATCCCATTGCAATGAATGTTGTGCAAAATTAAATCATAGAATTTAATTTTGCTATATCCGCTTAAAAAGCGGCTTGTCGAAGCGCTTTCAAGCGTTTCGACAAACAACATTCATTATATCATAAAATATATACTCTGTTCAAGGAAAAAAGTGTTGACAAGAATCGGAATGGGGAATATAATGTCATTATAACACTTGAACAATTATTCAACTGTTGAAAGGAGCGCTTATATGAACGAAGTACCATCCTGCGAATTTATACACGTTCACGATGATATTGTTGCCTCGGTTTTGGCGGCTATGCCCAATGAAGGAAAACTTTATAAACTTTCGGAACTGTATAAGCTTTTCGGTGACCCTACCCGTATAAAAATATTATACGTGCTTTTAAAGTCGGAAATGTGTGTTTGTGATATTGCAAAACTTCTCAATATGACCACTTCCGCAATTTCTCATCAGTTAAAACTGTTAAAACAGGCAAGTCTTGTTAAATTCAGAAGGGACGGCAAAACCGTATTTTACAGCCTTGCCGACGACCACGTTAAAACAATTATAAATAACGGTATGGAACATATCGAAGAATAGAAAGGTGACTGTTATGAAAAAAGTGTTTAAGCTTGAAGACCTTGATTGCGCTCATTGCGCCGCCAAAATGGAAGAATCTATTAAAAAAATTGACGGTGTTATAGATGCAAACGTAAACTTTATCGCTCAAAAACTGACTATTGAGGCAGATGATAACCGTTTTGACGAGATTTTAAAAGAGGCTCAAAAACGTTGCAAGGCGGTAGAACCGGATTGCGAAATCGTTATATCTTAGAAAGAAGGAAAAGCTAAATGACCCGTAAACAAAAAAGGGTTTTACTGCGTATTATTATTGCGGCAATCTTCCTTGTTATTGCGCTTATACTTGAAAAATCGGGAGTAGTCCAAATAATTTCCTCTGTATTTTACCTTATGTCTTATTTTGTAATAGGCTACGATATAATCGTTAAGGCGGTATGGGGAATACGCCACCGCAGGTTTATTGACGAAAACTTCCTTATGTCGGTGGCTTCTATCGGCGCGGTATTTTTGGGTGAATTCGGTGAAAGCGTTGCGGTAATGCTCTTTTACCAGATAGGCGAACTGTTTCAGTCCTGCGCCGTGGCTAAAAGCCGTAAAAGTATTGCCTCGCTTATGGATATCCGCCCCGAAACCGCAAGGCTTATAAAGGGAAATGACGTACTTGTTCTTTCTCCCGATGAAGTCCAGGTCGGGGATATTATAGAAATAAAACCCGGAGAGAAAATTCCTCTTGACGGAATAGTAATTGAAGGCAGCAGCGAAATAAACACCTCCGCCATGACAGGCGAATCAAAACCTGTGGAAGTTAAAGACAACGACGAAGTTATGGCAGGCTGCGTTAATATGACCTCGGTAATAAGAATAAGGGTTACCAAACCCTTTAATAAGTCTTCTGTAGCAAGAATTCTGGAGCTTGTGGAAAGCTCTTCGTCAAATAAATCAAAGAGCGAACGCTTTATAACTAAATTTGCCCGTTATTATACTCCCGTTGTGGTAATAGCCGCCCTTGCGTTGGCTATAATTCCCCAATTCTTTATTACTGCGGGAAGAATGGAATGGGTGCGCCGCGCTCTTACGTTTCTTGTGGTTTCCTGCCCTTGCGCTTTGGTTATTTCGGTGCCGCTGTCCTTTTTCGGCGGTATTGGTTCGGCATCTCTTAAAGGAATTCTGGTTAAGGGCTCCAATTTCCTTGAAGTCCTTTCGAAATGTGACACCGTGGTTTTTGATAAAACCGGAACCTTAACCGAAGGTAACTTCAGCGTTTCGGGTGTGTATCCCGAAAAATTAAGTGAAAGAGTGCTTGTTGCGGTGTGCGCCGCCGCCGAACAACACAGTAACCACCCTGTAGCAAAGTCCTTATTAAAGGCTTCGGGGGAGGATTATAAGAGGTTTAAGGTTTCTTCTTTAAAGGAAGTTGCAGGTAAAGGCGTTATTGCCCTTGTGGAAAAATGGGAGGTTGCCGTGGGTAACAATTCCCTTATGGAACAAATAGGTGTAGTCTATTCGGTAACCGGTAATTCCGAAACGGTAATACACGTGGCAATTGACGGTGACTATGCAGGTTATATAACCGTAAGCGACCAGGTTAAACCTGCTGCCCGCACAGCGGTAGAGGCTCTTAAAGAAAGCGAAGCGGATAACCTTGTTATGTTGACCGGTGACAAAGACGAAGTTGCCCAAAAGGTTGCCGAAGAACTGGGAATCGCAAAGGTTTATTCACAGCTTCTCCCCGAAGAAAAGGTGGAAATAATAGAAAAAATTATTAAGGAAGCGCAGGGTACGGTTGTTTTTGCGGGGGACGGTATAAACGATGCGCCCGTACTGACACGCGCCGACGTAGGTATTGCTATGGGCACGTTGGGAAGCGAAGCGGCAATTGAAGCCGCCGACGTGGTATTAACCGACGATGACCCCACAAAAATTGTTACCGCTATAGGAATTGCTAAAAAAACCTGTGATATAGCTGCTCAAAACATTGCCTTTGCAATAAGCGTTAAAATACTGTTTTTACTCCTTGGAGCATTTGGTGCTACCGGAATGGCAGGGGCAGTTTTTGCCGACGTGGGCGTGGCTATTATAGCAATTCTCAATTCTATGAGAACTCTGCGATACAAAGGTTGATATTTAGTAAAAAACTAACCGAAGACGCGATTGCTGTCTTCGGTTTTACTTATATTTGGTATATTGACATTAACTGTCGAAAAATATATAATAAGTACATACCATGGGTAATTATATCTGAATTAAACGAAAGGATAACGGTATGGACAAAATGCGAAAAGCCATAAGCGTTGCGCTTTGCTTTGTGCTTATTATAAGTACTTGCTTTGCAGCAGTCGGCATTTCGGCTTCTGCTTTATATAAGCGTCACGGCTACATAAACGGAGATGCGGTTAATATTCGTTCGGGAGCGGGAACAAGTAACGAAAGTCTTGGTAAGCTTGCCATAAATACTCCCGTTTTGGTAACCGACGTGGGCTTTGATTCGTCGGGTGTGCGTTGGTATAAGCTTACCGCTTATACGGCAGGCGGGGAAATTAACGGCTATGTCCATTCCAATTACGTTACAATTACCGGCAGTGATAAAACCTTTACGGCTATGGTCAATAAATCCACAACCTTAAGAAGCGCGCCGGGCACGTGGAATAGTGCCGTTACTCAGCTTGTAAGCGGCGTTACGGTTACCGTTATCGGCTGTGAAGACGATTCTGACGGTGATATGTGGTATCACGTTTCTTTTGTCAGCGGCGGACAAACCGTTACTGCTTATATTTACGAAAACTGTATTGACCTTATTCCCGAATATACCGAAGACCCCGAATTTGAAAAATACCTTACGGAACAAGGCTTTCCGGAAAGCTATAAACCCTATCTCAGAAATCTTCATGCACTTTATCCTAATTGGAAATTCGTTGCCGACCATCTTGAAATGACCTTTGAGGAAGCGGTGGAGGGTGAATCTGCTCTTGGCCGTTCGGTTGTTTCTCCTTCCGCAAGCGAAGCGTGGAAATCTATGGAAGAAGGTGCTTACATCTGGGAAAGCGGAACTTACAAAACCTGGGATTCGGGCGGTTGGGTTCAAGCGTCAAGAAGTGTTGTAGAATATTACCTTGACCCTCGTAATTTCCTTACTTCTTCAGGTATCTTTCAATTTATTTCTATGGAATATTTTCCCGAAATGCACACGCGTGAAAACGTTCTTGCTGCATTGGACGGCACCTTTATGGAGGGCGAATTCCCCGAAGATACTTACGAAACCTACGCCGACGTACTTATTGAAGCGGCTAAAGAATCGGGTGTCAGCCCAATTTCCCTTGCTTCTATGATAGTTATTGAGCAAGGAAACAAAGGCGGCGGAAAGTGTATTTCAGGTACCGTTGCGGGATATGAAGGGTTTTACAACCATTATAATATCCGCGCTTACAGAAGCGGAGATTACAGCGCAATACAGTACGGTCTTTTATATGCAAAAGGCGGTGACGGCACAAAAGAAAGTTATTACCGTCCGTGGAATACAAGGGCAAAGTCTATTATAGGCGGCGCTTGCTGGTACTATGATAATTACATTAAAAAGGGTCAAGATATCCTTTACTATAAAAAGTTTAACGTTGCGTCTAAACCTTATTTTTCGCACCAGTATATGACCAACGTTCAGGGTGCGGCAAGTGAAGCAAACAAAACAGCCGACGGCTATTCAAAGGTTATGGACACTTCCTTGGTGTTTAACATCCCCGTTTATAAGCAAATGCCCTTGTCTGCGGCGCCATATCCTACAAAAACGGGAAACAACAACTGTTATCTTAAGGATTTATCGGTGGACAGTTACAAGTTCACTCCTTCCTTTAATCGCTATACCAACGAATATGAATTCATAGTTCCCGCTACGGTATCAAGCGTTGTTATAACTCCTGTTGCTTCCGATAGCGGAGCAACCGTTACCGGCGGCGGAAAGGTAAACCTTTCTTACGGAAATAACCGTTTTGATATAAAGGTGGTAAGTACAAGCGGGCTTGAAAACGTATATACCCTTTATATTTACCGTGAAGTCCCCGAAGACGTCGAATTGGAATTTAATCTTACGGCGTATACCGAAGACGGAAATTGTATTAAAGGCATAAAAGCCGGCTCTTCAACCCAAGTTGTAATAACTAATTTTAATATAATCGGCGGAAGCGCCAGAATAACCAATGCAAGCGGTGGAGAGGTATCGGTTGTAGGAACGGGCAACGTTATTGAAATAATGGATAATTCCGGTGAGATTCGGTACACCTATTTTCTTGCGGTGGAGGGCGACCTTAACGGTGACGGAAACATTACCCTTGTAGACGTTGCCTGGCTGCAGAGACACTTGGTATTTATACACCTTTTAGATGACCTTGAAGCAAAGGCGGCGGACTTAAACGGCGACGGAAAAATAAGTCTTGTCGACCTTTCGCGGCTTCAAAGAAAATTCCTTAAAATAGAATGATAAGGAGAAAAGATTATGAAAAAATTTTTAAAAAGAATTTGTCCTTTAGTTATGGCTCTTATAATGCTATATAGCGTTATGGTTATAAACGTCAGCGCCATAAGCGGTACAAGTACCATTGCTTTCAGTGATAAATCCCCTGAAGTCGGTGACACAGTAACGGTAACCGTAACCTATAAGCTTGAAAGTGACGCAAACGCCGTTTCCGGTACTCTTACTTTTGATAATTCTATTTTTAAATACATAAGCGCCAATAACTGTGTTGCAGGCGCAATTGATTCGGGCGTAACCTTTAACGCAACGGGCAACTCTAAAACATATTATATTAAAATAGATTTGGAAGTTATTGCCGAAGGCGAAAGTGTGATTAAGGTTATTGACGGAAGCTGCGCTGCCGAAGAAGAAGGAATTGTAGAAGGCGCCTCCGCACGTCTTAAAACCAAAAATGCCGTTAATGATGACCAGGACCAGGATTTAAACGAAAATACAAGCGCCGCTCTTACTTCAATTACCGTTACGGGCGGTCAGCTTACTCCCGCGTTTAATCAAAACGTTACTTTGTATAAAGTCGTTGTTCCTTACACCCAAACCGACGGTATTCTTTCTTGTGAAAGCCTTGACCCCAATGCTGATATTTCGGTAGAAGGCTCCCGTCAGTTAAAGGTGGGCAACAATACCCGTGTTATTGTGGTAAAAAGCAACGGACAAACAAGAAGATATACTATTATATTTAACCGTCTTGATGAAAACGGTAACGATATTAATGCGCCTTCCTCCAACGACGTAAAGGTGACCGTAAATAATAAGGAATATATTATAGGTCAGCAAGACGCTGCTCTTACCCCACCCGCAGGATTTACTCTTTCTACCGTAATGTATGAAGAAAAGGAAGTTGCCGCTTATAAAAACGCTTCGGGCAAAATCGTTCTTTTATATCTTCTTACCGAAGACGGTTCAGGTGAATTTTTCCTTTATGAAGGCGGGACGGTAAAAGAACTCGCTTTCGTTTCGGCGGGGAATTCAACTTACGTTATTAAGGAAATAACCGAAGAAGCCCCCAAGGGGTTATATAAAGCCGATTACGAATTAAACGGTAAAAAGGTTTCTTGCTATAAGTACGAGGATAAAGCGTACGCTGATTTCGTAGTATTCAGCGCCATGAACCCAAGCGGCACCGTTGGCTATTACAGCTACGACGTAAGTGAAAAGACTATGCAAAGGGTTGTAAACTTAGGCGCTGTAAGCGTTGCAGAACCGACTGAACCGGAGGTTAACAAATCTACCAAAACAATAGTTATTTCTCTGGTTTCGATTTTCGCGGTTCTCCTTATAATCCTTATAATCGCTTTGATTGTCAAGGCGGGTAAAAAATCGGGCAGAAACGTAAACAGTATTTTCGATACCGAAGAAGACGAATATGATATGAAATAAGATAAAATACTTTAAAAAGGTTGCAAATTACTTGCAACCTTTTTCAATTTGTGGTATAGGAAAAAAATAACATAACAATATATATCCTTTGCTTGACACAAAACATAAATGATGATAAAATAACTTACAGTAGGTTACAATGGTGGAGCAGTATGTATTTTGGCGAATGTACTGCCGTCCGTTGACTTTATACCGGGGTAAAAGTGCGGCCTCGGAAGTTTTAAACTTAAATGAAACGCATTTTAATATATAGAGAGGAAAATTTAATATGCCGTATTTAGAGTACATTATAGGCGGCGCTGTTGCGGTTGTGCTTGGTGTTATCGGCTTTTTTATCGGTATGTCTTACAGACGCAAGTCTGACGATAAGACTATCGGTTCTGCCAAAGAAGAAGCCAAGCGCATACTTACCGATGCTATAAAAAACGCAGAAACCAAGAAGAAAGAACTTCTTGTTGAAGCAAAAGACGAAGTTCTCCGTCTCCGTCAGGAAAACGATAAAGAACTCCGCGAACGTCGTAGCGATATTCAGCGTCAGGAACACAGATTACAACAAAAAGAAGAAAACCTTGACAAAAAAATTGATAACCTTGAGGTTAAGGAAGAAAAACTTCAAAAACGCGCAAAGGAAATTGACGAAAAGCTTGAAGAATGTGAAAGAATCAAAAAGAGCCAGTTAGACCTTCTGGAACGCATTTCCGGTTTCACAAGCGACCAAGCGAAAGAACATCTTCTTTCTATGCTTGACGGCGAATTGGCTCACGAAAAGGCAGTTCGTATTCTTGAAGTAGAACAACACACCAAAGAAGAATCCGACAAAATGGCAAGAGAAATTGTGGCTCACGCAATTCAGCGCTGCGCTGCTGACCATTCTTCCGAAATGACCGTTTCGGTTGTTGCTCTGCCAAACGATGAAATGAAGGGTAGAATTATCGGCCGCGAAGGCAGAAACATTCGCGCCCTTGAAACCGCTACGGGTGTTGACCTTATTATCGACGACACTCCCGAAGCAATTACTTTAAGCAGTTTTGACCCTGTACGCCGAGAAATCGCCCGTATCACTCTTGAAAAGCTTATTCTTGACGGACGCATTCACCCCGCGCGTATTGAAGAAACTGTTGCAAAGGCTACTGCAGAAGTTGAAGCAACCATTAAGCAGGAAGGCGAACGCGCTATGATAGAAGCGGGCGTACATAACCTTCATCCCGAACTTATTAAGCTTCTCGGTAAGCTTCATTACCGTACAAGTTATGGTCAAAACGTTCTTAATCATTCTATGGAGGTTTGCCACCTTTCCGGTCTTATTGCCGCTGAAATGGGCGCCGACGTTACCATGGCTAAACGCGCAGGCCTTCTTCACGATATCGGTAAAGCGCTTGACCATGAACAGGAAGGCTCTCATATCCAGCTTGGTGTTGAAGCCGCTAAGAAGTGCAAAGAAAGCGAAGGCGTTATTCACGCTATTCACGCTCATCACGGCGAAGTTGAAGCCAAAACGGTTGTTGCTTGTATTGTTCAGGCTGCCGACGCTATTTCCGCTGCCCGTCCCGGCGCAAGAAGAGAAAACATTGAAAACTACATTAAACGTCTTGAAAAACTTGAGGAAATCGCCAATTCCTTTAACGGTGTAGAAACTTCTTTCGCTATTCAGGCAGGCCGTGAAATCCGTATTGTTGTTAAGCCCGAAATGATTACCGACGACCAAATGGTACTTATCGCTCACGATATTGCCGCAAGGATAGAAAGTGAACTTGAATATCCCGGTCAAATCAAAGTAAATCTTATTCGTGAAAACAGAGTAGTTGACTACGCTAAATAATTTAAAGGGCTGTAGGAATACAGCCCTTCGTTTTTTAGGAGAATATATTATGGATTTTTCTAAGCTTACTAATTTTCTTGATTCCTTAAACGAGCGTTTCGGTATTCGCGGCGGTGACCTTATTGTCAATAAGGACGGAAAAACCGTTTACCGTCATCAGTTCGGCTTTTCCGATAAGGAATGTAAAAGGCCTGTGCAAGGCAATGAAATTTACCGTATTTATTCCTGCAGTAAGGTTATTACCTGCACCGCTGTTATGAAGCTTATAACCGAAGGAAAGCTTGGGCTTTACGATAACCTTTCGGATTATATTCCCGAATTCGGTGAAATGTATATAAAAGCCGAAAACGGAAAGGTTAAGGCGGAAAACCCTATCCGTATAATCGACCTTATGCAAATGGCGGCGGGTTTTACTTACGATTGCGGCAACCCCGTTATTGTTAATTATCGCAATGAAACGGGCGGAAAAGCAGATACCTTGGGCACCGTTAAGGAAATGTCTAAAATGCTTTTGGCTTTCGAGCCGGGTACGGCGTATTGTTACAGCCTTTGTCACGATATTTTAGGCGCTGTTATTGAAGTTGTTTCTGAACAGAAATTAAGTGATTTTATGAAGGAAAACTTCTTTATTCCTCTTGGTATGTATGAAACCGATTATAAGTACACCTTCGGAAGCCCTGACAGGTATTTTTGGCGCCAAAGCTATAATGCACAAACAGGCAACACCGCCGATGTGGAGAAAGATACTAACTGGTTTGAGCTTGGAAGTGAATACGAAAGCGGCAGAGCAGGGGTTATCACTACCGTTGATGATTATATAAAATTTTCTCAAATGCTGTGTGACGGCGGCGTTACCAAGGATGGAAAACGCCTTGTTGCCTTTGAGGGAATTGACCTTATGAGAAAAACAATAAATGAAAACCAATCTACTTTTTATATGACCGATTATAAATATGCTCTGGGCGTGCGTACCCACTTAAGTAATGAGCATAATTTTTCAAAAAGCGCGCTTTATGAATTCGGTTGGGACGGCGCTTTCGGCGCATATACAGAAATTGATATAGAAAATAAAATAGCGGTATACTTTGGTTGTGGAACAGGCGGTATAAACGCCCTTGTTCATCCCGATATGCGAAACCTTATTCACGAAGCAATAGAATAATAACAAAAAACCGAGAAAATTTTCTCGGTTTTTTTCATAAAAAGGACTTGACAAATTATTCCTGATGGTGTATTATACTAAAGAAGTTAGCGGCGGCTAACTAATGTTTTTAACTTTAAGTTAGCAACGGCTAACTGAACGGAGGATGTAGGGTGAACACTTTAAAAGACGTGCGCGTGGGCAGTACCGTAAAGGTAGTAAAAGTTCACGGCGAAGGCGCAATTAAGCGCCGAATAATGGATATGGGTATAACCAAAGGAACCCGCATTTATGTGCGAAAGGTTGCTCCCTTGGGCGACCCCTTTGAGCTTCAGGTAAGAGGGTATGAATTATCCCTTAGAAAAGCTGACGCCGAAATGGTTGAAGTAGAATAGGAGAAAATAAAATGGGTATTAAAATAGCATTGGCGGGTAACCCCAACAGCGGTAAAACAACGCTTTTTAACGCGCTTACGGGTTCTAATCAGTATGTTGGTAACTGGCCCGGTGTAACGGTAGAAAAGAAGGAAGGCAAGCTTAAGAAAAATTCCGACGTTATTGTCACCGACCTTCCGGGTATTTATTCTCTTTCTCCCTATACTCCCGAAGAAGTTGTTGCAAGAAATTATCTTGTAGTGGAACGTCCCGATGTAATCCTTAACATAGTTGACGGTACTAACATTGAAAGAAACCTTTATCTTACCACTCAACTTATGGAGCTTGGAATTCCCGTTGTTATCGCCATAAATATGATGGATATTGTCCGTAAGAACGGCGATAAAATCAATATTGAAAAGTTAAGCGCGGCAATTCGTTGCCCCATTGTGGAAATATCTGCCCTTAAAAACGAAGGAATTGATAAAGCCGCAGAGCTTGCTATAGAAGCAGCAGGTAAAGAAGTTCTTCCCGAGCATATCTTTTCGGGCGACGTGGAACACGCGGTTGCTCATATTGAAGAAGCGGCAATTCATAATATGGAGGACGTCAAGCAAAGATGGTACGCTATTAAAATATTTGAGCGTGACGAAATGGTTATTAACGACCTTAAACTTGACGGCGAGCTTTTAGAGCATATTGAAAAGGATATTAAACACGTTGAAGAACATTTCGACGATACTGCTGAAAGTATTATTATAAACGAACGTTACGAGTTTATTGAAAAAATACTTAAAGACTGTTGCAAGAAAAAGAGTATTGGTTTATTGTCTGTTTCGGATAAAATTGATAAGGTTGTTACCAACCGTTTCCTTGCTCTTCCGATTTTTGCCATTGCAATGTTCCTTGTTTACTATATTTCAATCGGTTCCATAGGTGACTGGACCGTTGGATTTATGAACGACACCCTTTTTGGCGAATGGATTATCCCCGCGGCGCAAAAAGGTCTTGAAGCAATAGGCACTATGCCGTGGCTTAACAGCCTTATTACCGACGGTATTATAGGCGGTGTTGGCGCAGTTTTAGGCTTTGTTCCCCAAATGCTTATTCTGTTCCTTATGCTTTCCCTTCTTGAAGACTGCGGATATATGGCACGTGTTGCATTTATTATGGATAAACTTTTCCGTAAGTTCGGTCTTTCGGGTAAGTCCTTTATTCCTATGCTGGTTGCTTCGGGTTGCGGAGTGCCGGGTATTATGGCAAGCCGTACCATTGATCAGGACAGAGACAGAAGAATAACCATTATGACTACCGGATTTATTCCCTGCGGCGCCAAAATGCCAATAGTCGGCCTTGTGGCAGGCGCACTTTTCGGCGGAAGCGCAATTATCGCAACCTCCGCTTACTTTATTGGCGTTGCCGCAGTTATAGTTTCGGGTATTATTCTTAAGAAAACCAAACCCTTTGCCGGTAAGCCTTCTCCCTTCGTTATGGAGCTTCCCGCATACCATTTACCCCTTGCTTCTAACGTAGCAAGAACCGTTTGGGAGCGCGGTTGGTCCTTTATAAAGCGCGCCGGTACCGTAATTCTTGCCGCAAGCGTAATTATTTGGGTACTTGATAACCTTACCTTCCAGGGCGGCTTCCATTATATAGGCGAAGGCGATGAAGATTCTATACTTAACGTAATAGGCTCATTTGTTGCCGTAATCTTTAAACCCCTTGGCTTCGGTAATTGGCAGGCAACAGTTGCTACAGTTTTAGGTCTTGTTGCAAAGGAAGAGGTAGTAGGCGTATTCGGCGCCTTGGGATACGACTCTGCCGAAACCGCTTTCGCTACTATCCTCGGCGGAAAACTGGCAGGTTATTCTTTTATGGTATTCAATCTCCTTTGCGCTCCCTGCTTTGCCGCTATGGGCGCAATTAAGAGAGAAATGAACAACCCCAAGTGGACAGTAGGCGCTATTGCTTATATGTGCGCTTTGGCTTACGCCGTTTCCCTCATTATATATCAGTTCGGCTTATGGTTTACAAAAGCCGGCGGAAACATAATAGGCACAGTTATTGCGGCGGCAGTACTTATCTTTATGCTTTATATGCTGTTCCGCAAGAATAAGTATAACGAAAATACTCTCAATTTAAAGTAAGGTGAATTTTATGTGGCCAACAATAATTATTTCGGCAATAATTGCCGCAGTGGTTGTTTTAATCGTGGTAAACGAAATAATTAAAAAGAAGAAGGGCAAGGGCGGCTGCTCCTGCGGATGCGGTGGCTGTGCTATGAAAGACGTTTGCCACAGTAAAACCGAAGAATAAAAAAAGACTGTCTCACAAAAAAAGTGAGACAGTCTTTTCTTTGGATTATTAAATGCCTGCCAGAATTAGTTTTATCATTGCCATATCGCTGGTATCAACTTTACGGTCACAATTACAATCGGCGTAACCCGGGTCGGTAATTATGGTTTCTTCTTCTACTCCCGCAAGGTGTAATTTAAGGACAGCAAGGTCGGTGGTGTTTATTACACCGTCGCCGTTTGCGTCACCGGGGTCACCTTCTACTATGTAAATGGTAAAGGCATCGGTTTTTCCTTGGTAGGTAACGGTAACTGTTTGTTCGCCGGGAGTGTTCATATCATAGTCAGAAAGCATATCAGCCGAGATATCAATAAGCTCGCTATAGTTGTCTTGCGATTCAAAGTATACCTTTAAAACGCCGCCCACAAGTACAAGCTCACTTCCTTTTTTGAAAACCACCGATATAGGCTTGGATTGGATTGCGACTGAGGTTGCTATTCTTTCAGCTACCTCTATATTAAAGGTTGTGCTCACGTTACCGTAACTTGCCGTCACAGGAACCTGACCCGTAGCGGAGGTATCGTAAGAAAATTCAACCTCGGCTATGTTAAGCTCAAAGGAAATATCCTCGCCGTAAGCGGCGGTAATTACCATTCCCGAAGGGTTAAAAGGCTGTCCCTGTACGTAGTTGAGTTTTGTAGGCTGTGCGGTTACCGTTAACCCTGTAACCTTTTCTTTGATAGGTACGAGAGTAACGTCTGCATAGATGACACAATGTCCGTAAATAAGTGTAACCGTTTGCTTGCCTAATTTGGTGGCGTCGTACTCTACTACCGTAAGCTTTGACGTATCAAGGATTTCGCTTTTGCCGGTGTGGTAAGTAACCGTCATTTGTCCGCCGGAAAAATCGAGCTCTTCACCTAAGTAATAGGTTTTATCGGGCATTTTGGTTATTTTTATTTCCTTTGCAGGGTATTCGCTGAGTAGGGTAAGTTGGGGATAATCGTAACCGCTTTTATTGCTCATCCACCAAGTATGCTCTAAATCAAAGCCTTGGTAGGAGGAAGCGGATTTCATTTGGGTATCGGTAAGTTTTTTTGTTCCGTCTGTGTCGGCGTCGTTACTTCCTATACCTTTGGTTACGTTGTTAAGGTAATAAGCGCTTGTTATGGGGGCATCACTATAGCCCGCAATTGCGCCCGCGTACTTTTTGGTAGACGAGCTGCTCACCGAAGCACTTACACTTCCCAGATTATATACGGTAGCAAGGGTTTGGGAATATAAGGTGTCTGACGTTTCACAGATGTTATTGCCTACAATACCGCCGGCGCAGGCGTAGTAAACGTCGGAGGATGCAGCAGTTGCGCTAATGCTTCCCGCGTTATAGCAGTCGCTGATCAAGGAGGAATCGCTGTTACCTGCAATGCCGCCTGCGTATGCGTAACTTTCCGAAGAATAGGCGTAAACGGCAGCCTTGTTAATAGAACCGTTTATTGTGGAACCTTCGGAATTAAACCCTACGATACCGCCCGAATAAATATAGTCTACGTCGGTTTCGTTGTTTACGTCACCGGTGTTAAGGCACAGCATTACGTGTGCGTTTTGGGAATGCCCCGCAATACCGCCGGCTGTTCTTCCGTAAACGGCTTCCGTGTTGATTCCGTAGGTAATAATTCCCTCATCGTAATTAAGTCCTGCTACACCGCCTACAACGTAATTGCTGGCAATGTTTTCTCCGTCAGCCATTACTAAAGAGCCGTTAAGGCAAAGGGTAAGCGTTCCGTTGTTACTGCCCACCACGCCGCCTGCATAGGAATTTCTTCCGTTGTAGGAGTAAATAACGTTTTCGGTGGAATAGCATTGGGTAAGATTACCGTTATTTATTCCCGCAAATGCACCGGTGTAAACGTCTGACCTGCCTTCACCTATTATGTAACAGTTACTCATGGTAAGGTTATAAATATCACCTGAATTGATGGCGATAAGACCTGCTAAAGCGTCACCGTTGGAATCTGAGCCTGCGTAGGAATTCAGGTATTCAATGGAATAGCCGTTACCGTTAAGGCTTCCCTTAAAGGTGCTTATGGGCTTCCAGCCGTAACCATTGTTATAAAAGGTGCCGCCTTCTTCAAAATCGGATTCTTTGAATACTATATTATTGGTAAGTATAAAATAAGAATAACTGTAATTTCTTATTTGGTTTAATTGCGCGGTGGTGGAAATTTTGTAGGGGTCGGCTTCACTGCCGTTACCGCCTGCAAAAGGACCTGCCGCCCATACTGTCATCGGTAAGGAAAGCGCTATAATTACAAGGCTTAAAAAAACCGTTAATATTCTTTTTGCTGATTTCATTTTATTTACTCCTTTTTCTTTTATTATATTACGTTTGCCTGTGCTTTACAAGGGTTTTAAATTACCCCTATATATATAACGAAACAAAAGTGCGATTTGTGACAAAGAATTTTAATTTTTTTAAAAAAATTTTCAAATTCATTACCTCTTGCGGTGTAAAGTAAAATAATATATAATGTATACGGTGATAAAATGAAAAAGGTTATTATAGGAATGAGCGGGGGAGTTGATTCTTCTGTTGCCGCCGCGGTTTTAAAGGAGCAAGGGTATGAGGTTATTGGTGTTACCCTTTCTCTTTATAAAGAAGACCCTGCTACCGGAACTGCCGACGAGCGTGACGCCGCCGCAGTTTGTAAGAGGCTGGGGATAGAGCATATTATAGTTGACCGCCGCGAATTTTTCGAAGGTACGGTAATTAAGAATTTTATTGATTCTTACGAAAACGGTTTAACCCCCAATCCTTGTGTTCTTTGCAATAAAGCGGTTAAGTTCAGCGAAATGCTGAAAATTGCGGATGAGCTTGGCGCCTACTACGTTGCAACTGGTCATTATTCGGCTATAATAAAGGACGAAAAAACAGGCAGAAGCCTTATTTATCGCCCTGAAGATAAATCCAAAGACCAAACCTATATGCTTTATAAGCTTACCCCCAAAATGCTTTGCCGTATTTTAATGCCTCTTGCCCCTTTAAGTAAAGAACAGGTTAGGGAAAAGGCGCGCGAAATCGGACTCAGCGTAGCAGACCGCCCCGACAGTCAGGATATTTGCTTTGTGCCCGACGGCGATTATGCGGGATTTATTGAACGTTATACCGGTAAAACCTACCTCGAAGGTGATTACGTTTCGGCAGAAGGCAAGGTGCTTGGTAAACACAAAGGGCTTATACGTTACACAGTAGGCCAGAGAAAAGGGCTTGGTATTGCTCTTGGAAAGCCTGCTTTTGTGCTGGAAAAACAGGTGGAACAAAACCGTGTGGTTTTAAGTGATAATGAAGCGTTGCTTTTTAAAACCGAAGTTAGGCTTAAAGACGTTAACTTTATTCCTTTTGACGCGCCCGACGGTGAAATTAAGGTGAAAGCAAAGCTAAGGTATCGCCATAAGGAAGCCGACGCTCTCCTTAAAGTAACGGGAGAAAATGAAGCGGTTCTTGTTTTTGACGAGCCTCAACGCGCTCCCGCAGCGGGACAGGCGGCGGTATTTTACGACGGAGATATGCTTATTGGCGGAGGTACTATAATATGAACGAAAAAATCAAAAAAACGATGGACTCCTTAAAAAAGAATAATATGGTGCCCTTTTATGCCGAAAACCGCGAAAAGGCTTTGGAAATAGTTAAAAGCCTTATAAAGGAAAAGGACCTTATTGGACTTGGCGGAAGCGTTACCTTAAAGGAAATCGGCGTTACCGAGCTTGTTCGCGGCGGGGGATATAATATAATTGACCGCTATAATCCCGATTTAACGGATGAAGAAAGAAGCGAGTGCTTAAGAAAAGCATTGCTCAGCGACGTTTTTCTTACTTCAAGCAACGCCGTAAGCGAAAAGGGAGAGCTTATAAACGTGGATGGCTTCGGCAACCGCGGAGCTGCTCTTGTTTACGGCCCTAAAAGCGTAATTGTGGTTGTGGGTAAAAATAAAATCGTTGCAAATGCCGAAGAAGGCTTTGAAAGAATAAAGAAAATTGCCGCGCCCAAAAACTGTCAGCGTCTTAGTAAGAATAACTATTGTGCATATAAAGAGAAATGTATGGCTTTGTTAAATGAAGAACATTCTCTTTCCGACGGTTGTTTAAGCGAAACAAGAATTTGCTGCAGTTATATTGTTCAGTCCTTCCAACTTATTAAAGACAGAATAAAAGTAATTATTTGCGATGAGGATTTAGGTTATTAAAACAAAGTGAAAAGCATACCTCTTATTAAGGGGTGTGCTTTTTTTATGAAAAAATTTATTGTGTTTTTAGTTTGCTTTTTATTGGTTTTTGCTTTTCCGGTTAATGCGCGGGTGATATGTGAAGAGGAGATTGATTTATCTCCTTTACCTGCAGTGCCTACTATAGCCCAAGGAGAGAGCATAGATATAAGCGCGAAGTCGGCGGTTCTTTTGGAGCCTACAACGGGAAAGCTGCTTTACGATATGAATGCCGATGAAAAAATCCCGCCTGCTTCAATAACGAAAATTATGTCGCTTATACTTGTTATGGAGGCAATAGAAAACGGTCAGTTCGGTTATGATACTCTTCTTACCTGCAGTGATTCCGCGGCAAAGCTGGGCGGAAGTCAGATATGGCTTGAACCGGGGGAGCAAATGAGCGTTCACGATTTATTAAAGGCGGTTGCGGTGGTTTCGGCAAACGACGCCACGGTTCTTCTTGCCGAAGCGGTAGCGGGCAGCGAAGAGGTTTTCGTTAATATGATGAACAAAAAAGCCGAAAGTCTTGGTATGAATAATACTCATTTTGTTAACTCTACAGGGCTTGACGCCGAAAACCATTACAGCAGCGCTTACGACGTAGCGCTTATGTCGGCGGAACTTTTAAAGCATAAAAAAATCACTGAATACACTACTATTTGGATGGATTCATTGCGCGGCGGTGAATCGGAGCTTGTAAGCACCAATAAGCTTGTGCGGTTTTATAAGGGCTGCACCGGTCTTAAGACGGGAACCACTGCCGACGCAGGTTATTGCCTTTCGGCTTCCGCCACACGTGACGGACTCAGTCTTGTGGCGGTGGTTATGGGGGCGGATACAAGCGCTAACCGCTTTTTGGGGACTCAAAAGCTTCTTAATTACGGTTTTGCGCATTACTGCCAAAAGGAAGTTACTTACGAATTGGAAGAAAATACTGCAGTAAAAATAAAAAAAGGAACTTTGCGCAGCGTCAAAGTGTTAGTGGACGGAAAATTTTCGGAAATTATAAAGAAAAGTGATAAGGAAAAAATAACCACAGAGCTTATTTTGCCCGAAGAAATAGCCGCGCCGGTAAAAAAAGGCGACAAAGTAGGTGTGGTCAGAGTACTTCTTGACGGCGAAGAAATAGGAACTTTGTCGGTTATTGCGCAACAAGACGCTCACAAGTTGAATCTATGGCGTTCTTTTGTTATATTGCTCAACTATTTGTTCACCCTTTAGGGCAATTGTTGTGAATTTTTTCTAAAAATTTTTCATTTTGATATTGAAAATCAACGGGATTTATAGTACAATAATGGTAACAAAAAGCAAGGAGACTTACAATGGCACTTAAATTCAGTTACAAATACGCAAATGAATTTTTGCGTGAAAACGATATTATCGGAATTACCCCCGCAATTTACGCCGCCCACGACACCGTTAATAATAAAGACGGTTTAGGTAACGACTTTTTGGGTTGGGTAACTCTTCCGAATGATTATGATAAGGAAGAATTCGGCAGAATTAAGAAAGCCGCCGAAAAAATCAAAAATGATACGGACGTTCTTATAGTTATAGGTATAGGCGGTAGTTATCTGGGCGCCAGAGCCGCTATTGAATTTCTTAAAGGCCCGTTTTATAACAACCTTCGTTCAGGTGTTCCCGAAATTTATTTTGCGGGTAACTCCATAAGCGGTTCTTATCTTAACGATATTTTATCACTTTGCGAAGGCAAACGCGTTTCTCTTAACATTATTTCCAAAAGCGGTACTACCACCGAACCCGCCGTTGCTTTTAGAGTACTCAGAAAGTACTTGGAAGAAAAATACGGTGAAAAGGAAGCGGCAGAACGTATTTATTGTACTACCGACCGCGCAAGAGGAACCTTAAAGGCTCTTGCTGATGAAAAGGGCTACGAGTGTTTCGTTGTTCCGGATGACGTTGGCGGACGTTTCTCTGTTCTTACCGCTGTGGGACTTCTTCCCATTGCCGCCGCAGGCGCTGATATTGACGCTCTTATGAAGGGCGCAGCCGATGCAGCCGAGGAATACAACGTAAAGGATATAGAAAAGAACGAATGTTACCAATACGCTGCTATTCGTAACGCTTTCTACCGTAAGGGTAAGGCTGTTGAAATGCTTGTTAGTTACGAACCCCGCTTCACTATGATGGCAGAATGGTATAAGCAATTGTTCGGTGAAAGCGAAGGCAAGGATAACAAGGGTATTTTCCCTGCTTCCGTAACCTTCTCTACCGACCTTCACTCTATGGGTCAGTATATTCAAGACGGCAGCCGTATGTTGTTTGAAACCGTAGTTACCATTGGTGATACCGGAAGTGACCTTGTTATTGAGGCAGAAGAAAACAACGGCGACGGTCTTAACTTCCTTGCAGGCAAGCCAATGTCTTTTGTTAATCAGAAGGCTTTTGAGGGTACCGTTCTTGCTCATACCGACGGCGGTGTTCCCAACCTTGTAATAAACGTTGATAAGGCAGATGAAGAAAATCTCGGAAGACTTATCTACTTCTTTGAAAAGGCTTGTGCAATTTCGGGCTATGTGCTTGGGGTTAACCCCTTCGATCAACCCGGTGTTGAAAGTTATAAAAAGAATATGTTCGCGCTTCTCGGTAAGCCCGGTTACGAAACCGAAAAGGCTGCCCTTGAAGAAAGACTCGGACTGTAAAATATCCGCTTAAAGCGGTGAATATAAAAAGGAGCTGGTTAATATGGTAAAAATCATCATTGGTAAAAAGGGTTCCGGCAAGACCAAAAAGTTAATGGATGTTGTGAACGCTGCCGCAGAAAAAAGCAACGGCTGTGTTGTATGTTTTGAACAGGGTGATACTTTAAAGTTCAGTATTACTCATAAAGTTAGACTTATTGACGCCGACCATTACGGCATTAAAGGCTTTGACGCCTATTTTGGAATGATTTGCGGTGTTTGCGCCGGCAATTACGACGTTACTAATATTTTTGGTGACGCAACTCTCCGTATTGGTTCTCGCGATTACGCAGAATTGGCTGAATTCCTTAAGAAGATCGAAGCTCTTTCTAAAGAGACTAACATAGAATTCTTCTTTACCGTTTCGGCTAATGAAGATGAGCTTCCCGCAGAGGTACTTGCTTACGTAGAAAAGTAATTTTATAAGCGTAAAAAATCCGCCCGAATTGTACGGGCGGATTTTTTATTGCAATTGAAGCTGTTTTTTGGTAGGATAAGATAGTAAAGATGGGAAGGTTATGAAAAAAATTATTATTTTTTTGTTGTGCTTTGTTATGGCTTTTATTTTTTGCGGTTGCGCTTCTTCCGTAAACGGTTATGTTGAAACCGAAGAAGAAACGGCAAAAAGAGAGGCTTTTGAAACAGGGCTTCGAAATTTATACCCGTGCCCTACGGGATATATGTTCGAAAAATATATGGAGCCGTTGGAAAAGCTTACAAGTGATGAGCTTCAGGGGAATATGAGTTTTCTTTTGGGCTCTAACACAAAATATATAGGAACCGAAACTCTTTTCAAGGAAGGCGAATTTTACGTTTTCTGCGTTGCAGCGGTAATGGATTTTGGTACCGGCGAAAGGGAAATTTGCCAAGATATTGTTATAGCCAGAGAAAACGGCGGTCAGCTTCTCCTTGTTTTGCAAGAAAATATTGATGAAGCAACTCAAAAGACTTTAATAGCCAAAAAGGATGAAAACATTGACACCGCAAAGGCTTTATTTGAAAATATAATGGAAGGTTTTTGCGATGAAAACAAAACGTTTAAAGAATGGTACTCAAAGCGTAAGGATTCTTTGACATATAAAACCACCGCTTTAAGTATGTTAAATGAAGTGAAAATCCACGAAACGGTTTATACAAGAGAGGGAAGAACTCTTGTTTGGAGCGAGGAATTTGAAAACGTAACTAAGCTAAGCCAGACAAAAATGAGATACTACCGTACAATGAACAACCCTACTCTTAATATTACTAAAGATGATTCTAACCTTTCCTTTAAAGACGGAATTATGACAATGTACGCGCGCCCTGCAGACGGAAAATATCATTATTCAATTCCCGACGGTATAACTACTTACGGTACTATGGCTTATGTAGGCGGTTATCTTGAAATGAGAGCAAAGGTGCCATTTGAACACGGCGCTTGGCCCAGCTTCTGGGAAAAGTCATATCCCGGACTTTATTCCACAGATTACGGTGCGGAAATTGATATTTTTGAAGTATTCTCCGATGAAACGAGCCTTGCAAACTGCTTACATAAATGGGGCGAAGATCATTATTCCGGCGGTATTGGAGATAACAGAACTTATTCCTTTGCTTCTAATGAAGAAGCAACCGACTGGCACACCTACGGTTTTGAATGGAGCGATACACAGTACCGTTTCTATATTGACGGTAATTTGTACTGTACCCTTAAGGTAGACGATTCGGGAGATTTTGCTCCTTCGCTTCCCGGTATGGGCGGTTTTCAGGATTACCACTACGTAATTCTTAATAACTTTATTTTTAATAAAGGAAGCTCCTGGGCGCCGGAGGGTTCCGAACTTTCCGAAGATGAAACAAAGGTTATTGAATATTCGGTAGACTATATCCGTCTTTATCAGAATAAAGAAAAAGATAAGATTATAATCTTCGGTGAGTAAAGGAAGAAATAAACAAATGATGAAAAAATTACTTTATGTTCTGCTTGTTATGGAAATAGTTTTGTCGGTTGCAGCATTTTTTATTATGCTTCAAACGTCCCTTTTTTCAGCAATATTTTTGGGCGGTTTAAACGCTCTTACACTTGTTCCCATAATTGCTTTAATACAAAATATAAACAGTATCGATAACCTTTCTTATGATATGTCAAAATTGCGCTATAAGGTTAAGACCCTTGAAGATATTGTAAATAAAGACATTCCGAAAGAAGAAAAGCTTGCCGAAACTTATGCGGGCGGCGCAATAGGTAATTGGGAATGTATTAAGTGCGGCACGGTTAACAAAGAGGGGACCAACCGTTGCGAAGTTTGTAAGGCGTCATATTCCCCCGAATTTAACCCCACCGACGACCCTGACGAAAAGAAAAAGGTTAGCCGTTGGATAAAGTATAAATAATCAAAAAAGCAGAGTTCGGTTGAACTCTGCTTTTATATATTTTCTTGCGCTGCGTCGCCTAATTTAAAAAGACATTCCTTGCATAAAAGCTTTTCTTTAAAGGTAATAAGATTACTGTCTTTACCGCAAAAAATACAAGAGGGGCTGAATTTCCTTAAAACAAGGTCACCGTTTTGGTCAAAGGTCATTTGTAAGCTGTCCTTGCCGTCTTCTATTTCAAGCTGCTTTCTTATTTCCTTTGGGATAACTATTCTGCCGAGGTGGTCCACACCACGGATAATACCTTTATATTCCGCCATTTTAATCACCGTCTTAAATAAATTCGCTGTCCCGCTCTGCCGTAATTGGGCGATTGATAACCTGCGGTATAGCAGGTGGGTGCCAGCCGGGCGGTTTTGTGCTTCCAACGTCCACGTTAGTGGGAGGCCTGCATACCCGCCGTCCGAGCGACGGCCCCTTAAATATAGTTGTAGGGTTATAATAGCCGCGGTCCGCGAACAGAGCAGGACGAAGAATTAAAATTATTCGTCTTCTACTTCATAAAAATCAGAAAGGCGATCCGAAAACGCATCGGCAACGGTTTCGTATTCATCGTCGTCTTCGATTTCGCTATAGAAAAATTCGCCGTTTTCTTCTTCCTCTTTAACTATAACAAGCTCGCCTGAATCGTCAAGCATTTGTTTTGGGTCGTCATATACAGGGAGAAGAGCAAGATAAGAGCCGTTGTTGGTATCAAGCCTGTCAAGAACTTCGAAATTATATTCGTTGCCTTCTTCGTCGGTAAGGTTAATAAGGTCGGGAGAATAATCTTCGTTTTTTATTGTTTCGCTCATAATCAAACGCTCCTTATAAATTTATATAAATATTTTAACCTTTTAATAGATTTAAGTCAATAGTATTTCTTGAAATAATACGCGATTAGTGGTATATTAGTTTAGAAAGGCAGGATATTGTTATGATAAAAGCGGTTTTGTTTGATTTAGACGGTACACTTGTAAATACTTTGGGTGATTTGGCTCTTTCGGTTAATCACGTGCTTGAAAATCACGGCTATCCGACCCATAAGGTGGAGGCGTATAAGTATTTTGTGGGCAACGGAAATGAAGTTATGATGCGCCGCGCCCTGCCGGAAGAAAAACGCGGTGACAAGGATTACGTTTTGAAATTGAGAAGTGAGTTTTATGAGTATTATAAAAACCACTGCGCCGATGTATCAAGCCTTTATAACGGAATAGAAGAAATGCTTTCGGCTTTAAAGGACGAAGGTGTTCTTGTTGCTATTGTAACCAATAAGGCGCAAACTATGACCGATGTTTTGGTTCCTAAATTACTTAATAAGAATATTTTCTCCGCCATAATCGGTCAGCGTGACGGTATCCCCACAAAACCCGAAATACAAATGCCTTTTCTTGCTATGTCGGAAATGGACGTTAATCCCGACGAATGTCTTTTTGTAGGAGATTCGGGAACGGATATGGAAACGGGACGTAATTGCGGTAATATTCCCGTTGGCGTACTTTGGGGATTCAGAGATGAAGAAGAACTTAAAAATGCAGGCGCAAGATATATTGTGTCTTCTCCTTCAGAGATAGTCGAGCTTATAAGGAATATTAACGAATGCTAAAGTATAAATACACTAAAATCGCCTGTTATTTAGGCTATGTTGTACAAGCAATCGCCTGTACCTTTTTACCCCTTCTTTTCGTATCCTTGCAAAAGGAATACAATATAGGTTATGAAAAACTTGGGCGTCTTATGTTCGTTTGTTTTGTAGTCCAGATTTTCGTAGACCTTATTTCTATTCGTCTTGTAAAAATTTTGGGGTACAGAAAACTTGCAATAGCGTCACAGGCCTTCGCTTTTGCCGGCTTTGCTTCTTTGGGATTTCTGCCTCAGATTATGCCGCCTTATACGGGGCTTACCTGCGCCGTTATAATATATGCGGTGGGAAGCGGCCTTATAGAGGTTATTATCTCCCCGATAATGGAATATCTGCCCACCGAAGATAAATCGGGAAATATGGCATTTTTACATTCCTTTTTTTGTTGGGGCGAGGTTTTCGTAGTGGTCGCTACTACCTTACTTATAAAATTCTTGGGTTCTCAAAGCTGGGGTTATATTTCGCTTATGTGGGCGGTAATTCCTCTTATAGTTATGACGCTTTTTATTTTTGTGCCTATTGTAGAACCCGAAGAAACAACTAAAAAAGGCTTCAGAGAGCTTTTGCGTTCTCCGACCTTTATAATTATGCTTCTTATAATGTTCTTGGCGGGCGCTTCCGAAATATCGGTTGGAAACTGGATGTCTGCTTTTGCAGAACAGTCCCTTAACTTACCGAAAATGCTGGGTGACTTGGTTGGCCCCTGCCTTTTCGCTGTGTGTATGGGTATCGGAAGAGTTATCTTCTCTTTTATAGGCGATAAAATACCAATGAAACGTGTGTTACTTGCTTTTTCTGTTTTTACAGTTGGGGCGTATCTCGTTTTATCCTTAAGCAAAATCCCTGCGGTAAGCCTTGCGGCAGGAGTTCTTGTAGGACTCGGCGTTTCGGTTATGTGGCCGGGTTCTCTAAGCCTTTGCTCCTCTCACTTTCCAAACGGCGCAACCGCTATGTTTGCGATTTTGGCTATGTTTGGTGATTTAGGTTGCTCCTTCGGGCCGTGGATGGTGGGCATTGTGGCTGATAATTCCGACCTTAACACTGCATTCTTGTTTGCAACCTTATTCCCTGTAATAATGGTATTTTTGCTTATTTTTATTGCTGTTAAAGCAAAGCCTGAATATTAAATTCAGAAATTATATAAACAGAAAGAAGGCAAAGGAATGAAAAGAGAAAATTATATTAACTGGGATGAATATTTTATGGGTATAGCTATGATGTCAGCCCAGCGCAGTAAAGACCCGTCTACTCAGGTGGGCGCTTGTATCGTCAGTAATGAAAACCGTATTTTATCGGTTGGCTATAACGGTATGCCTAAAAACTGCGATGATGACCTTTACCCTTGGGACAGAGAAGGGGACGAGCTTAATACAAAGTATATGTTTGTTTGTCACGCTGAACTTAACGCAATTCTTAACTATTCGGGTACAAACTTAAAGGGAAGTAAGGTTTACGTAACACTTTTCCCCTGTAACGAGTGCGCTAAAGCGCTTATACAAAGCGGTGTTGCCGAAGTTATCTATTATAGCGATAAATACAGCGACTCTTTTTCTACTTTAGCCGCAAAGCGTATGTTTGAAAGCGCCGGAATTAAAATGACTCCGTATAAGAAAAGCGGAAAAGAAATAAATATTATTTTGTAAGGAAATTAAAATGGAAAAATCAAAGGTTTATTTTACCGACTTTCGGTCAACCCACGGTATAACTCTGCCTCAAAAGTTTAAAAAGCTTCTTTACAAAGCGGGTATAGAAAATTTGGATTTGAACGGAAAATTCGTAGCAATTAAAATGCATTTTGGCGAGATGGGTAATCTTGCTTTTCTTCGTCCAAATTACGCAAAGGCTCTTGCCGATGTGATAACCGAGCTTGGCGGAAAGCCTTTTCTTACCGATTGCAACACCCTTTATCCGGGAAGCAGAAAAAACGCTATTGAGCATTTGTATACTGCGTGGGAAAACGGTTTTTCACCGCTTTCTGCGGGCTGCCCCGTAATTATAGCCGACGGCCTTAAAGGCACCGACCAAGTGGAAGTGCCCGTAAAAGGCGGAGAATACGTTAAAAACGCAAAAATCGGTCACGCAATTATGGATGCCGACGTGTACATAAGTCTTTCGCATTTTAAAGGTCACGAAAATGCGGGCTTCGGCGGAGTGCTTAAAAATACCGGTATGGGTTGCGGTAGCCGCGCGGGTAAAATGGAACAGCATAATTCGGGCAAACCTCAGGTGTTTAAAGACCGTTGTAAGGGCTGTATGCTTTGTCAAAAGGAATGTGCCCACGGCGCAATTTCTTACGACCAAAACCGCAAAGCGAGTATTGACGTAAACAAATGTGTGGGTTGCGGCAGATGTATTGGCGGCTGTAACTTTGACGCTATTGAAAATATTAATTATTCGGCGAACTTTGAACTTAATTGTAAAATAGCCGAATACTCAAAGGCGGTAGTTGACGGCAGACCGCAGTTCCATATAAGTCTTGTTCAGGATATTTCTCCTAACTGTGATTGCCACCCCAATAACGACGTGCCTATTCTTCCCGATATAGGTATGTTTGCAAGTACCGATATGGTTGCTCTTGATCAGGCTTGTGCCGATGCTTGCTTAAAGCAGACTCCAATAAAGGGTAGTCAGCTTAGCGATAATATGGCGAAAAAAGATTTTGTGGACCGTCACGACCATTTTTGCAACAATCAACAGGGCAGTGAATGGCAAAGCTGTCTTGCCCACGGTGAAAAAATCGGTCTTGGTTCAAGACAATACGAATTGGTGGAAATGAAATGATAAAATCAGCGCTTAAAAGACTCGTTTTGTCGGCTATGTTTTTGGCAATTGGAATTGTGCTTCCAAGCGTTACAATGCAAATCCGCCAAATAGGCAATATGCTTCTTCCAATGCATCTTCCCGTAATGTTATGCGGAGCTATATGCGGGTGGAAGTACGGCGGAGCAATCGGGTTGATATTACCCGTTTTCCGTTCTCTTTTGTTTTCCAAACCCACTTTTTACCCTAACGCTGTGGCTATGGCGGTTGAACTGTGCGTCTACGGTGTAGTCATAGGACTTGTTTACCTTTATACAAAAAATATAAAGGGCGGGATTTTCATTTCCCTTGTTTCTTCTATTCTTATAGGACGAATTATATGGGGTTTGGTAAGCGCCCTTTTGTATTACCTTAACGGAACGGTGTTTACCTTCGGGCTGTTTTTAACAAGAGCCTTTGCAGAAGCGTTTCCCGGTATAATTGCTCAACTGATTCTGGTGCCCGCAATTGTCCTTTCTTTAAAAAAAGCAAAACTGATAGAATAAAAAACGGCAGTTTTTATGAACTGCCGTTTAACTTTTCTTAATTATTTAATTGAAAAGGTTTTTGTGAGTTTTTTGTCGCTTAAACTAATCCATTCGGTAACTTCCACTTCAACATCGGTTTCGGTATCGTTAAGATTATACGCTACTTCTACGTCCAAGGTTGCACCGGTTTTTATTTCTTTGGTTTGATTTTCACTATTATAATTTGCGCCGTCTTCTGCAAAATAGCATTCATTAAGACCTATACCGTTTTGGAAAGCTTCCGTTGAAACCGAAGTATAGAAAGCGGCAGAATTTTCACCGTTATTGGTAAAACCGTAAGTGATAATTACAATGGGCTTGCCTTCGAAATCCTCTGAAATACGGCAACTTTTTATATCGACGGAATAGCTTCCCAATTTGTTGTCTACCGATTCAGTACCTTCAGCGTCTTGACTGCCTTGGGAGGTGGTAGTTCCGCCGCAGGCTGCAAGACTTAACACCAAAGTGATCGCCGTAATAATTGCTAATAATTTTTTCATATTTATCTCTCCTAATATTTTTTTACAAGGCGTAAGTATTTCAGCCTTGCTTACGGGAATAATTATACTCTATATATCGACAATTGTCAAGTTATGAAGTATATTTTATCCTTTAATGGGTGAGAAAAAATGATAACTTATAAGCCTTTATACAATACTTTAAAGGAAAAAAATATCAGTACTTATAAACTTATAAACACTTACGGGTTGAGCAGAAGCTTACTTGACCGTTTAAAGCATAATAAACCTATAAGTACGGTTACGTTAAATGATTTGTGTGCAATACTTGATTGCAAGGTTGAAGATATACTTCTTTACGAAAAAGAAAACAACCGATAAAGGCTTCAACGTTTTTTATATTAAAGTTTATTTGTTTATTAAGGATGACAGCTATGAAAAAAACTTATATAACATCTATGCCTGACCATATCGGCGCTTTTTTAAAGGCAAGTGAATGTTTTTCCTCATTGGGAATCAATATAACCCGTGTTAATTATAATAAAGCTATTGATTCTCATATATTATTTATTGATGCTGAGGGCACCGAAGAACAGCTTAAAAAAGCGGATTCAGAGCTTGAAAAAATCGGCTACTTAGGTAATGACTATGATAACAAAACCAGTGTTGTTTTGCTGGAATTTTGTTTGAAGGATGTTCCCGGAAGCGTTACGGATGTACTTAAGCTTATAAGTGAGTTTAATTTTAATATTTCTTATATAAGTTCGCAAGAAAACGGAACGGATTATCAGTATTTTAAAATGGGATTATACGTAGATGATTCGGATAAAATTTCCTCTTTTCTTACACAGGCGGAAAAGCTGTGTAAGGTACGGGTTATTGACTATAACCGTTCCAAAAACGTATATGATAACAGTATCTTTTATAACACCTATGTTTTGGGTCTATCGCAAATGATGGGATTATCTGCAGATGCAAAGCAGGAACTCTTGATAAATGTTAATCTTGCTATGCAAACATTGGATGAGAAGGGCTTATCCCCTTATAGAACCTTTGACAGTATAAGTAAATTTGCGGAGCTTTTAAGTATTTCAAAAGGGAAAAGCTTTGCGCCGCGTATAAGCACACATCAAATTTCTGAAAATACCCGAATATTTTTAATCGAGCCACCGTGCGGCAGTAATACAATAATTATAAACAGTAATGGTGAGTATTTGTTTGTTGATAGCGGTTATGCTTGTTATCAGGAGGAAATGATTGATATTTTTGATAAAATCATTCCCGATTTCAGCACTATAAAAAAGAAAGTGCTGATTACTCATGCAGACGTAGACCATTGCGGACTGTTACCAATGTTTGACGAGGTAATCACAAATACAAAAACTGCAAAGTGCTTAGAAAAGGAGTATAACGGACTAAACGGCTACAGAGAGGAAAATCCTCTGCACAAGCCGTATATTAACATTTGTAAAATTCTTACTGAATACAAGCCGGTAAATCCCCAAAAAATCCTTCGATTATGGGAAAGCGCCGATTCCTTTGATAGTCCTCTGGCACAAATAGGTTTTTACACCTTCGGGGAACTGAAATTTGAAGTATACGAAGGAAAAGGCGGTCATCTTCCGGGAGAAATTGTTTTAATTGATTACGGGAATCATATTGCTGTTACCGGTGACATTTATATAAATATGCACGGGCTTACGGCAGAACAGGAAAAGTATAACAGATATGCTCCCATATTAATGACGTCAGTTGATACAGACCCAAAATTGTGTTTAGAAGAAAGAAATGCTATTTTACAACGCTTGGGCGTAGGTAAGTGGCAGATTTTCGGAGCGCATGGGTTTAAGAAGGATTATTCAGTGAATTTATAGCATATTCAATAAGGGCTTAATGTTTTCAATGGTAAAAGAAAAAATAAAAGAAACGCTCCGGTCGGAGCGTTTCTTTATTTTACGGTGTAAACATAAACGGTAGTTTGGAATTATATAACCGTTGCGCCGATATTATCTACCGGTAGGTTTAAAACATCCCAATTAAGGTTTGCATTATGTAATTTTTCTTTGATTTTTTCTGCAAAATTTTCGTTGTCGGTAAGGCAAAGGCAGGTTGGCCCCGCACCGCTTAAACAAAAAGCAACAGCGCCAAGTTCCTTTGCAAAATTTTCCGCTTCGGTATAACCCTTTATAAGACTTTTTCTAAAAGGCTGGTGAAGCTTATCGTCAAGTGCCAGAGAAATAAGAGCTTTGTCTCCGTTTTCCAGCGCCTTTAAAAGAACTGCAAGGTGAGAAGAATTAAACACCGCATCTTTAAAGGGGATTTCGGTCGGGAGTACGCTTCTTGCCAGCTTTGTAAGCAATTCAAAATCAGGCACAAGGGCAACAAAACGTAAAGACGGATGAATATTGTAACTTACGGAATATGCTTTGTCTTCCACCATAAAGGAAGCGGTAAGCCCACCGTATATTGCAGGGGAGAGGTTGTCGGGATGCCCTTCGATTTTGTTGCATACCGCTAAAATTTCTTGCTTATCAAGTTTATTTCCTAAAAAGAAATTGGCGGCGGTAGCGCCCGCAACTATAAGCGCGGCGCTGGAACCAAGTCCGCGGGAAACGGGTACGCATATTTCGTCGAAAGAAATGTGACAACCGGGAACAGGTAAATTAAGGTATTCGTAAACGTCTTTAAAAGCAACGTAAGCAAGGTTGTCTTCGGTAGCATATTTTTCTTCACAGCCCGAAAAGCTGACACCTTTTTCTTTAAGGGTGAAGGTAAGGATGTTATAAAGGGTAAAAGCGCAACCTACGCTGTCAAAACCCGGCCCTAAATTTGCCGAAGTTGCGGGAACTTTAACAGTACATTTTACCACTTTTCTTCTTCCACCTTTTTCATTACGTAATCGGTAAGGTTTTGCTTTTCAATAACGTCCTTATGAAGAACCTTTTTCTCTTCAAGACCTGAAAGGTTTTTGGGAATAGCTACGCCTGTAAGTTTTTCAATTTGGTCCATAACGCGGAATTCGTTTTGGTCGGGGGTTACGCCTAAGGCGGAAAGCACCGCAACGGGGAATTTGTAAGGGGAGGCGGTGGAGAGAACTACCGTCTTGTTTTCATATTTTCCGTCTAAAGCAGCTCTGAAGGCAACGGCGGTATGAGTGTCACAAAGGTAAGACTCATTCTCATATATCTCTTTTATGGTTTCAAGGGTGGTGTTGTCATCACAGTAAGCGGCAACAAAGGTCTCCTTTAATTTTTTAAGAAGAGCGTCACTTACTTGGTAGTAACCCTTTTCGTTTAAGTCCTTCATATAACCCGCCACTTCTTGGGCGTTGCCGTCGGAAAGGAGATAAAGAAGACGTTCAAGGTTGCTGGATACAAGAATATCCATGGAAGGTGAAAGGGTTTTGAAAAATTCTCTGCGTTTATCGTAAAGACCGGTGTTAATAAAGTCGGTAAGTACGTTGTTGGCGTTAGAGGCGCAAATAAGCTTGTCAACGGGAAGCCCCATACATTTAGCAAAATAACCTGCTAAAATATCACCGAAGTTACCTGTGGGAACAACGAAGTTTATTTTATCTCCCACCTTTATTTCGCCGGTTTTAACAAGTGAAGAATATGCGGTGAAGTAATAAACCACCTGAGGAGCAAGTCTGCCTATGTTAATGGAATTGGCGCTGGAAAATTCAACCTTGTCATAGCCGCTTTTCTTAATGGCGGCAAAGGCGTTTTTTACACCTGTTTGAGCATCGTCAAAATTACCCTTAACGGCGCAAACACAAACGTTGCTTCCTTCTTGGGTAACCATTTGCGCTTTTTGAACTGCGCTTACACCACCGTCGGGGTAGAATACAATAATACGAATACCGTCTACGTCGTGAAAGCCTTCAAGTGCGGCTTTACCGGTATCGCCGCTGGTAGCGGTTAAAATAACGGTATCCTTTTCAATACCTAATTTTTCTCTGCCCTTGGTCATAAGGCGTGGAAGCATAGAAAGAGCTACGTCCTTAAAAGCGCTGGTAGGACCGCGGAAAAGCTCCAACACAAAATTGTTGCCAACCTTAACTATGGGAGTAAGCTCATCGGTTTCAAATCTTCCGCGATAGGCTTTTTCTACCATTTCGTGCATTTCTTCTTCGGTAAAATCGTCAAGAAGAATGCCGAGAATTTTTTCTGCGGTTTCCATTGAGGTGAGCTCTAAAACCGATTTATAATCAAAGCTGAGCGCAGAAAAATCACTTAACATATAAAGGCCGCCGTCGTCGGCAATACCCTTTACTACCGCTCTTGCGGAATTAACTTTTTCATTATTGTTTCTTGTACTTTGATAAATCATTATTTTAACTCCATTCGGATTATTGACTTTGATTATTTTAACAAATACAGTATAAACCTTTTAAAGATATTTTTCAAGTCCTTTGCACACTGCTTCCAGTTGACTGTAGGTAAGAGAAAAATCACCGCTGTACCACGGGTCGGCAATGTCGCCTTTCAAATCGGTAACCGAAAGCATACTTTTGATTTTATTTTCAGGGTCGCCCCCAAATATATTTTCAGCGCGGCTGATTTGATAATTTTCGGCGCAAAGAATAAGATCGAAATTGTTATAATCTTCTTTTTTTATTTTTCTTGCCTTGTGGTCGCCTGCTTTAATGCCGTGTTTTATAAGCTCGCGCCTTGCAGGAGGGTAAATAGGGTTACCCGCTTCTTCGCTGCTTATCCCCGCGGAATCAATATACACGTCGGTTATGTTGCGCTTTTCGCAAAAATCCTTAAACATATATTCCGCCATAGTGGAACGGCAAATATTACCAAGGCAGACAAAAAGAATTCTTTTCATTATTACGCCTCTTTTTCACGCATAATTTTTGTGGCGCGTTTCATAGTTTTTTTAAGGAAAACGGCACTTAAAATAAGTGATATTATTTCCGCAATGGGGAAGGCAAGCCAAACGTATGTAACGTTGCCCGTAAAGGAAAGAAGCCAAGCTACGGGAATAAGAACCACAAGCTGGCGGCAAACCGAAACTATAAGGCTGTAAAAGGGATTGCCTATAGCTTGGCAAACGCTTCCCGCAATTATGCAAAATCCCGCGAAAACAAAGGGAATTGCAATAATTCTTAAGGCAGGGATGCCGATTTTTAAGGTTTGGGCGTCTGCGCTGAAGAAGGAAAGAAGTACTGACGGAATCGTTTCAAAAATACAAAGCCCTAAAAGCATTATTGAAACGGCAACCGTAATGGTAAGCCTGACCGTCTTTTTAACGCGTTCTTCGTTTTTAGCGCCGAAATTATAAGCGACAATGGGAACCATACCGTTATTAAGTCCGAATACGGGCATAAATACAAAGCTTTGAAGCTTAAAATAAATTCCGAATACCGTGGTTGCCACAATGGTAAGATTTCCTAAAATAAGGTTTAAAAGGAAGGTCATAACCGAACCTATAGATTGCATTACAATGGACGGGAAACCAACTTTGTAAATGGTTTTTACGGCGTGAAGGCGGGGGTGGAAAATTTCCTTTATGCTTATGGTAATTTCTTTGTTTTTGGTAACGTTTAAAATAATTGCCATAACGGCGGCTACAAATTGTCCCAAAACCGTTGCCAAAGCGGCACCCGCAACACCAAGCTTCGGGAAAGGACCGTAACCGAAAATAAGTAAAGGGTCGAAAATTATGTTGATAACGGCGCCTGTTAACTGAGTGAGCATTGCAAGTGTGGTTTTTCCCGTAGACTGCAAAAGCCTTTCAAAGCAAAACTGACTGAATATACCAATAGACGCGCCAAGGCATATATTTACGTATTCAACGCCGTACTTTTTTATAAGTTCAACGTTGTAAATACCTTCGCTGCTTGAAAAGTCCTGCAAATTAAAAAACGGCTTTGCAAGGGTTAAACCTATAACGGCAAACAGAATAAAACTGCAAATAGATAAAAAGATACCCGTATTAGCGGCGGTGTTTGCCGCTTTATAGTTCTTTTCACCCAAAGACCTTGAAAGCAAAGCGTTTATACCCACCGCAGTACCGGCGCCCATAGCTATCATAAGGCTTTGAAGAGGAAAAGCCAAGGATACGGCGGTAAGGCCTTCTATGCTGTATTTTGATACGAATATACTGTCCACAACGTTGTAAAGTGCTTGAACCAGCATTGAAACCATCATTGGGATTGCCATACCTGCAAGAAGCTTTCCAAGCGGCATTGTGCCCATTTTGTTTTCTTTTCTTTCTTCCATTATTTTTCACCAATTTTCTAAAAAACATACTATAATATAATAAAGTATTTGTACGTATACTGTCAAGGTTTTATTGTTGACAAAATGCGGTTTTAAGGTAAAATAATAATTAGGTATGAAAATATCAATATGTTTAAAATATAAATCAATAAACGGATTGTGTTTTGCTATTTTATTAAGTATAGTTAAGGTGAAGCTATGAAAAGGCTTATATGTTTATTATTGGTTTTGATTATCGGTGCTTTTGGATTGTCAGGCTGCGCCGCGGCAAGTACGGATAACGGGAAAATAAGTATTGTAGCTACGGTTTTTCCGCCCTTTGATTTTGCCCGCGCTATTGCGGGTGATAAAGCAGAGGTAACTCAGCTTGTCCGCGCAGGAAGCGAAAGTCACTCTTTTGAACCGACCCCCGACGACATAAAAAAAGCTTCCGATTGCGACCTTTTTTTAATGATTGGCGGAGAAAGTGAAAATTGGGCTGAAAGAATAAATCAATCCGAAAATAACCAAAAAAGAAAAACCGTCATACTTTGCCAAAGCGTTGTTATGTTGGAAGCGGGAAGCGGAGAACATCACGATGAGGAAGCTCACGCTCATCATAACCACTCACATAACCATTCCCACGACGAGCATATTTGGACTTCGCCGTTAAACGCAATTAAAATGAGCGAAGCGATATATAAGGCGCTGTGTGAAATTGACCCGAACAGCGCAAAATATTATGAAGAAAACTTTTTAAAACTAAAAGAACAGCTTTTGAATTTGGATAGCGGTTTTAAAAAGCTGGGTGAAAATTCTAATGATAAAACGTTGGTTTTTGGTGACAGATTTCCGTTTTTATACCTTGCGAAAGAATACGGATTTTCTTACCTTGCCGCTTTCCCCGGTTGCGCGGAGCAAACCGAACCCGATATAAAAACCTTAACTCACTTAATTGAAAAAATTAAAGAGGAAAACGTGGCTGTGGTGTTTTATACTGAATTTTCTTCCCGTCAAACTGCACGTATGCTGTGTGAAGAAACGGGGGCAAAGGCGCTTTTGCTTCATTCCTGCCATAATATAACCAAGGATGAAAAAGGAAGCGGCGCGACGTATATTTCTCTTATGGAAAATAATTTGAAAAATCTGCAAATTGCTTTAAACTAAAGTAAAATTCAGTGAAAAATGGTTTGCTTCCTATTTACTTTCTGTTACAATAACAAATGAAAATAAGCGGTTAAATTGCCCATTAACCGCTTAATGAAATAGGTGATAAAAATGAAAAAGAAATTAGCAGTTATCGGTTACGGCGGTCAGGGCGCTTGGCATTGTACTCAGGCGCTTTCCAGCGACGTTGTTGAGCTTGTCGGCACTTACGACATACGCGAAGTAAGACGTAAAGCCGCAAAGGAAAACGGAATTTTTGTTTATGATTCCAATGAAGCGTTGCTTTCTGACCCAAACGTTGAAATTGTGGTTATCGCCATTCCCAACGATGACCACCTTGAATGGGTTGTTAAGGCTCTTGAAGCAGGCAAAAACGTTATTTGTGAAAAGCCTGTTGAAATGTGCGTAGAAGCCCTTGACAAAATGATTGCCGAGGCGAATAAGTCGGGCAAGCTTTTCAGCGTTCATCAAAACAGACGATGGGACGTTGACTTCCTTGCTATGAAGCAAATTGTCGACAGCGGGGAAATCGGCAAGCTTATAAATATTGAATCCCGCGTTCACTGTTCCCGCGGAATTCCTTCCGACTGGAGATGCCAAAAGGCTCACGGCGGCGGAATGATTCTTGACTGGGGCGTTCATCTTATCGACCAGCTTTTGCAAATTTTTGGAAATGAAGAAATTGACACCGTTTATTGCGAAAATACCCACATAACCAACAAGGAAGTTGACGACGGCTTTAAACTTACAATGCGTTTTAAATCGGGTCAGCGCGGTTACGTGGAAGTAGGTACCTATAACTTTATTGCTTTGCCCAGATTTTATATGCAGGGCGAAAAGGGTACCGCTTTAATTACCGATTGGCGCGAAAAAGCAAAGGTTGCAAAGATGAAGGCGTGGAATGAAAAGGAAGTCCTTCCCGTTCAAACCGCCGCGGGTATTACAAAAACTATGGCTCCCCGTGACGAAATCACCCTTGATGAGTACGAAATCGAACGTCCGTCAAGTGACGTGCATAACTATTACAGAAACTATGTTGCCGCCCTTGATGGTAAGGAAGAATCCTTAATTAAACACAGTGAGGTTCGCAGAGTAATGAAGGTTATGGAAGCGGCGTTTGAATCTGACAGAACAGGCGCTCCCGTAAAATTCGACGAAGCAAAGTAATCAAAACAGTTCAATATTAAAATCTAAAATGCGCAAAACGCCGTTGGAATATTCCACGGCGTTTTTATATTCTCCGAAACCAACGCGCCGTATTTGTTTATAGCTTTCTCCTATTCCTGCAATAATGATGTAAATGCAGAAAATAATCAGAAAACTTATAACAAACGAGCGCCAAAAAACTTTTGTATTCCTTTTCATTTTTGTTCCTCACGTTAATGTATTAAGGTATGAAATAAGCGCTGTAGCGGCAAGGGTTGCTCCGTATTTGGCTTCCTCGAGAGAATTGGATTCGGTGCCCACTTCAAGCAGTATACTTCCTGTGGTAAGGTGCTGATTATATCGGCTCTGAGCCAGAGAAAGTTGCCTTGCAAGGCCGGGGTAAAGCGCTTCCATAGTTTGCTGGTATTTTATCGCAAAGGTAAAATTCTTTTCCCAGTTTTCGTGGTTTGCAACGGTTTCTCCGCACCCCATAACCAACATTACCTGCGCGGCGTTTTTGCCGTTTACCTCAATAACCGGCTTTACGCGGTCGGTGCCGTTTCCCGCAAGGGAATCACGGTGAAGGTCTATTACAATTTTAATGGATGGGTATTCTTTAAGATACTTTTTTACCGTTTCTCCGCTTCGGTTGTAGCTTCCGTTATAAGCGGGATAGTCGTGTTCGGTGACGTCGTGAAGGGTGGTAAATCCCGCTTGGTTCAACTTTTCAGCCAAAAGCTTACCAATGGCTGTAACGTTTAAGCTTTTGTCCCGTGTGCGCGTTACGTCAGAATCGGTGTAATAATCTCTGTCTTCGGGTAAATAACATTCTGTTGTGTGGGTGTGCATAATAAGAATTTGCGGCTCACCGTTCTTCTGGAGCTTTATTGGGTTGGCGCTTTTTAAATATTTTGCTATATCCAAATCAATTCCCACGCGGTTTTTAATATACACTCGGTTATATGACGTTTTGCTTTTGTAGGGGGAAATAAATTGAGGGATAACCTTTCCTGCGGCGTCGGCTTTTGTAGAAGCGGCTACGGTGGAAGAAACGCCGCTTTCGGTTTTAGAGGATGACGGCGGATTTACAATATATTCGGTTACGGTTTGACTCTCTCTTTTAAGTCCGCTGTCTGACGAAACGTAAAAGGTTCCGCATATAATAAGAACAACGCAAAGAAAAGATATTACGGTTAGTATAAAAATTCCGCCTTTGTCTTTCATAAACCTCGCTCCCTTCATTTATATATATGAAGAAAATGCTTACGTTAGACGATGGAAAGCAAAATATTTCGGTCGGTATCGGGCTGGAGGAAGCAGTTAAGGGCGGTGGCAATAACCGAAGAAGCGCGGTCAATAAGCAAATCAATTTCACGGGGAGTAACTATCATAGGACTGCGGCTTTTGCTGTTTGCGCCGAAAAGCGCGGCATCCAGACAGGTGGGTACGCCAACGGCTATAACGGGAATCCCGACGGTAGCAGGGCTTATTTCTTTACGGTCGTTTCCTACACCCGAACCGGGGGAAATTCCGCTGTCGCAAAGCTGTATGGTGGTGCCAAGCCTTGACGGTTTTGCCGCCGCAAAGGAATCAATAACAAGTAATGCTTTTGCGCCGCAGGAATTTATAACTCCGCGTAAAATTTCAAGAGTCTCAACCCCCGTTTGTCCCAGAACACCGGGCTGAATTACGCTTACGTTTTTTAAGGAAGAAAGCCCCGTTTGCCGTTTTAAATAAGGACTTATATGGCGCGTCGCCAGAATTCTTTCGGCAACCTGAGGGCCTAAAGCGTCGGGGGTTATATTGCGGTTGCCAAGCCCCGCCACCAAAATATCATCCTTGCAAAAGGGAAGGGCGTTCAGTTCATTTATAATAATTTCTATAAGCTCATTGTATTCGCCGCCGTGGTATAAAAGGTCGGGAATATCAACGTTAATATAATTCCCCACAGGCTTTCCCAAAGAATTAGCGCCGTGCTCGTTTGTAACGGAAATTCGCGTGACGGTTATAATACCAAACTTTTCGCTTTGCGAAGAAATACCTTCTTTGTCTTTAACTCTGTTTTTCAGTTCAACCGCAAGGTCACTTCTGCCGGTCATATCAACACCTCTTTAAAGTTATTCTTAACACTTCTTGTTTTTTTATTAAAAAAGTTGTTGATTTTTTGAATGATTAGTGGTATTATATCTTTGTTAATGCTTTAAAAGGAGGTGCTATGCGTGCCTAATATTAAATCTGCAAAGAAACGTGTGCTTACCAGTACTGCTGCTTATGAGCGTAACAAGGCTTACCGTTCTGCTTTAAGAACTGCCGTTAAGAAGGCTGATGCTGCTATCGCAGAAAATTCTGCTGATGCAAAAGAAGCTGTTAAGGTTGCAGTTAAGAAGATCGACCAGGCTACCGCTAAGGGTATTCTTCATAAGAACACCGCAGCAAGAAAGAAATCCAATCTCGTTTGCCGTCTTAACAAAATCGGCTAATTGAATTTCTTTTCTGAAATCAGCTTAATATAAAACGGGGTTTATCCTGTAAACCCCGTTTGGCTGATATCAAGTATATTCCGTCGCCCTTGGGCGGCTTTTTTGTTTGTTACATAAAAATACGGTGAACGCATATACGCGTTCACCGTTCTTTATAATAAGGCAGGGAAATAACCTCAAGGAGAAGCCTTCACTCGTCAAGACACAGAACTGTTCTGCGTGTTTTCGTTCTCGCAAGAAACAACTTTCCATTTTTGGTTATAGTCCTTTGTTAATTTAATTCGATAACTTGTATTATCAATTTTTATCAAATAATCCGCCTCTCCTTTAATACGACTTCGAAAGAACTTTGTTTGTGTTTCGGATTTGTAACAGATAATGTCTTCGTGTACTATATCGAAATTATCGCCGTGCAATGATTTTATTGATTCGTTATTATATATATAATCTAATGCAACGTAAATATCGTCGCTTGTAAATTCACCAAAAGAATCTGACGAGGTCATAATTTCTGTATATTCACGACTGTAGAGGTTTGTATCACCATCAGTTATCTCTTCTATTTCAACACATCCAGCCAACAAAACACTCAATACGATCACCGCATATAATATTTTTTTAATCATAAACCGATGCTCCTGTAAAATCATCTCCACCAGGAACACAAGAGAAATTGTCCCTGATTGTCTGATCTTCTTTTAGAATCCGTAATCTACATAATTTTCTGGTAAAAGTGTTTTATTAATTTCTATTTCGCTTTGCGGTAAAGAACGTATATAAATATATGATATTATACTATTTTCACTATCGGCTAATGCGTATTCCCAGCTTCCCTCTTCTCCGAGTCTCACACAGTATGCTGAAACGTTTTTGTGGGTAAAGTTTTCCTTATCCTCCTTTGAACACAAGGCGATTCTTTCTACCTCATTTTGAAAGGACTCACCGCTATACTGTATTTTAATATGCAGTTGCACTCCCTCGCCCAATGGTAGAACCTCGTCATATCGGCAGAAAAATTCCTTAATATCCAAGCCTTCTATTGTTTCCGGAAAAAGCTCTGATTTTTCATTATCTTCGTAAAACCCTGCAAGTTCCCATATTTCATCATAGTCTGTAGAATTATTATAATATTCCTTGTGCGCTACATATCCGCAACCTGAAAGCAAAAGAACACACAACAATGTTAATATAACGATTATCTTCCGCACTTCATACACTCCTATATTATTATATATGCAAAAGGATAACTACATCCACGCACCATTTTGATATGTGACTTAACTTTATAAGCAGCATACCATACCAACGAGAATACCCATGCTCTATCATCATCATAATTTATTTCCATATACTTTGCGCTTTTAATATATTGATTCAGCTTTTTTGAGGATATGTTCAAAAAGCTCAATGCTTTTTTTAAGGGAGTGCCAATATAGTAAACAAGTGCATGAAACCATAATTCTTGTGCTATCCTAACTTTGCTCATATTTTTATATCCTTTCCCCCACCAATACCATTTTCCATATAATCTTATTATATCTGCAGCATACGATAAACAGAACTTTCTTGACAGAAAATTAAGCCCTACATTTACATTAAATCCTACACTAGTCAATTTGAATTTGGAGTATGTTTGCGCCCATTGACCGGTTTTATCATAAAAGACTGCAGGACTATTATTACAATATATGAACAAATTGTAACTAACAACACTTCCAAAACTAAATATAGTTATACTCGGCTCATCTGCATTAATAAATCTACATATATCGGGGCTATAATAACGGCTTTGCAGGTAGTAATAGCCAGTTTCAGAGTCAAGGTAGTAATCTCTGTAGCGCATAGGGTTGATTGTTCCAACGGTATCAGCGAGTGCGCCTGTCGCGGAAATCACTTTACCCCAAGCATCGTATGTATATTGTACCACCAAATTGCCGTTTTGGTCAAGTATACCCTCAATATCACCCTGAATATTTTTAATATAAATATATTCGGTACCGTTAAGATTAAAGCCTACAAGACTGTTTTCGGCAT
>JAZRKJ010000063.1:0-33504 GCA_045646245.1 Acutalibacteraceae bacterium | reverse complement strand
TGTTGGTTCACTCCGCGCAACATTATATGATATATTCCTATTGAGCTCTTTATCCTCGCCTGTCTTGGCATTATTATCACCCTTGATTATTATACCAAAACTTACCTTTCTTGTCAACACAGAGAACCGTCCCCTGTGTTTTTTGTCTTGGCATTATTATCACCCTTGATTATTATACCAAAACTTACCTTTCTTGTCAACACAGAGAACCGTCCCCTGTGTTTTTATAATGGCATCATTACTGTTTGTATAGCTGTATCTGGGTTGCACTGCGGTTTCGGCGTTTGCACCTATATTAAAGGTGAATAGCATAAGTACTGCCAAAATCAAACTTAAAATTCTTTTTTTCATAAATATACACTCCTTTTATTATATAGAGACCTAAATTATTTTATATCTCTATATTTAGAACGAAGCAAAAGGCGTTTTTTGACAAAAAATTTTTAAAAATAAAAAAATCGGCAGTTTCAATAAAAGAAAACTGCCAATTTTATACAAATTTACAACAAATTTCATCTTAATTCGTGCAGGTATACCGTTCGGGAATTTCGGTGCATATAAACGCTGAGCACCAGTCCTACCCCCAAATAAAGGCAGGAAAGCGAAGTGCCGCCCGCCGAGAAGAAGGGCAAGGTTACGCCGATAACGGGAAGAAGGGAGAGGCACATACCGAGGTTTATGGCAATTTGCGCCATAACCCAACCGAAGAAGCCAACGCAAATAAGCTTTCCCGCAAGGTTGTTGGTCATTTTAGCAACGTGCAAACACCTAAAAGAAATGGCGGCAAGTAAAATCACCGCTAAGGCGGCGCCCGCAAAGCCCAGCTCTTCGCCGATTGTAACGAAAATAAAGTCATTATAGCCTTCGGGAACACCCGACTGACCAAGCTGAGTAAGGCTTCCCTTTAAATAGCCTTGTCCCCAGAAGCCGCCGTTGGAAAGGGCTACCCTTCCCCTGTACTGCTGCCAGCCATCGCCTAAAATATCGGCTTCAAGGTCAAACATAGTTTGTATACGCGCCTGCTGGTCGGCATTCATTACAAAGAAGTAAATAACGGGCGCAAGAACGAGAACAGCGCCGAAAAGTATTAAAAAATACTTATAATGCACTCCCCCTACCCAAAGCATACACAGTACCATTATTGCAAAAACAAGAGCAGTACCGTCATCCCCCTGGAAGTGAATAAGCAAAACGGGAAGAGCACCGTGGGCGCAGACGGGAATAAGGGTGGAAAGCTTATTTATTTTTTCCCGAACACGGGAAATATGCATTGAAAAAGTGACGATAAAGCACGCCTTCATAAGCTCCGAAGGCTGGAAAGTGGTAATACCCAAATTAAGCCACGCTTTATCGTCGGTACCCGCAGGGCCGAAACCGATAACAAAGGTGAGCAAAACGGGAATAAGCCCGATAGCCGCGGCGGCGTACCACCACTTATAAAAAGTTTCGTAATCAAAAAGAGAAATTACTACGGCGGCAACAACGCCAAGCAGCATAGCCACTACCTGCATTATAAACTGCCGCGGGCTGCCTGTATATCGGGTTGCGGAGAAAACCGCCATACATCCGAACGAAGTGGTGAAAATACAAAGAAAAAGCATAAACTTGTCCACTTCGCGGATATAGTCGGCTATACGCGCAAAAAAACCTTTCATACCTTTTCCCTGCCTTTCAAAAATCTATACGTCTATTTTATAATATAATTCTTCTTTTTTCAACTATATATTTTAGTTGCAACTATTAACCTTAAATGGTATAATATTCTAAGCAATTACCGAAAGGAGCGTTTTATGCAAGAATTTTTATCAGATTCACCCAAAGCCACCGAAGATTTCGCGTTTTCCCTTGCCAAAACGCTTCAGGGCGGTACTGTAATAGCCTTTGAGGGCGGTATGGGAATGGGTAAAACCCATTTTACCCGCGGTCTTGCCCGCGGATTAGGTTTTACGGGGGATGTTTCAAGCCCCACCTTTGCAATTATTAACGAATACCGAGGCGGCAGACTCCCGCTTTTTCATTTTGATATGTACCGAATTGAAAGCTGGGAAGACCTTGACTCTTGCGGATTCTTCGATTATATGAACGAAAAGGGCGTTATTGCCGTGGAGTGGAGCGAAAATATCGCCGCCGCTCTCCCGAACAATACGGTTTACGTCACAATAGAACGCATCGGTGACAGCTCACGAAAAATCACCGTTGAAGGAGGCGGCTTTTAATGAAAATACTTTCCTGCGAATGTTCAGCAAAATCTGCTTCCTGCGCTGTAAGCGAAGAGGAAAAAATTCTCGCTTCCTCCTTTGTTAACGTACCGCTTACCCACTCTCAAACCCTTCTTCCTATGATAAGCGGAATGCTCAGCCACAGCAAAACCGATATAAGCGATATTGACGCTTTTGCGATTTCGGCGGGTCCCGGTTCATTTACGGGGGTAAGAATAGGAATTTCTGCCGTAAAGGGTATGGCGCTTCCCGCTGATAAGCCCTGTATACCCGTTTCAACACTTGAAGCTATTGCTTATAACTTTTTAGGACAAGACGCTCTTGTCTGCGCCGTTATGGACGCCCGTTGTAATCAGGCTTACGCCGCTCTTTTCCGCATAAACAACGGTAAAGTTAAGCGTATTTCCCCCGATAAGGCGGTAGCTATTTCCGATTTGGCGGAGAAAATTAAAAAGAGCCGTTATAAATGCCCCGTTATTATTGCGGGGGACGGCGTTCAGGTTTTTTACCCTTGTGTAAAGGATAAAAAAGGGGTAATTATTGCAAAGGGCGACCTTCTTTATCAGAAAGCCACCGGCGTAGCGCTTTGCGCTTATGAAAAGTACAAAAAGGGTGAAACCGTTTCGGCAGAGCAGCTTTTACCCGTTTATTTACGTCTGCCTCAGGCAGAAAGAGAATTAAATTTAAAAAAGAAAAGGGAGAATTTAAAATGAAAATTGCAATTGGTTGTGACCACGGCGGCCTTGAACACAAAAACGCTATTGCCGAGCATCTTAAAGAACGCGGCTTTGAAGTAGTTGACTTTGGTATTTATGAACAGATTTCGGTTGACTACCCCGATATTGCAGTTAAGGTTACCGCCGCAATTAAAAACGGCGAATGTGAAAGAGGTATTCTTGTTTGCGGAACCGGTATTGGTATGTCACTTGCCGCCAATAAAGTAAAGGGAATCCGCGCCGCAGTTTGCAGCGACCATTTCTCTGCTAAATACACCCGTCTCCACAACGATTCTAACGTTCTTTGCCTTGGCGGCCGCGTTATCGGTGTAGGTACCGCCCTTGAGCTTGCCGACCTTTTCGTTGATACCGAATTTGAAGGCGGAAGACATCAAAAACGCATTGATAAAATTACCGCTATTGAAGAGATAAACTGATTGACAAATCTTATTTATAGTGATAAAATAACTATGTTAAAGGCTTTGACGGAAAGAGTAGCTTAAACGTAAAGCAAAGAGAGAAACGGATTTGGTGAAACCGCTTCCTTGAAATTTAAGTGAAGACCACTCCCGAGCCGTACCGCGGTTAAAAAGCGGTACCGTTTTCCGCGTTAAGGAATAATGAGTTAAACTTTAAGGTGGAACCGTGTCTATGCACCCTTAATGTCTTTTAAAGGCATTAAGGGTTTTTATATTTTAAAAAACTCTGAAAAGGAGAAATTATAATGAAGGTTATTTACAATGACGGCAGAGTAGCCGAAGTGGAAGAAAAAGAAGAACAGCTTCACATACTCCGCCACACAGCAGCCCATATTATGGCGCAAGCCATAAAGCGACTTTATCCCGAAGCGGATTTTGCTTACGGCCCCGCAACCGACAAAGGCTTTTATTACGACGTTGATTTGGGCGACAAAACCGTAGGCGAAGAGGATTTAGTTAAAATTGAAGCCGAAATGAAGAAGATTGTTAAAGAAAATCTTCCTGTTAAGCCCTTTATTCTTCCCAGAGAAGAAGCTATCGCCCTTATGGAAGAAAGAAAGGAAAGCTACAAGGTAGAGCATATCGGCGACCTTGACGAAGACGCTGTAATCAGCTTTTATCAGCAAGGCGAATATATTGATATGTGCGTTGGCCCTCACCTTACCTACACCAAGGCTTTAAAGGCGTTTAAATTAACAAAAACCAGCGGCGCTTATTGGAAAAATGATAAGAATAATAAAATGCTTACCCGTATTTACGGTATTGCTTTCGGAAGCCAGCAGGAGCTTGACGATTACTTAAAGCTTCTTGAAGAAGCAGAACGCAGAGATCACCGTAAAATCGGTAAAGAAATGAACCTCTTTATGATGAGTGACGAAGGCCCCGGCTTCCCCTTCTTCTTACCCAACGGTATGGCTCTTAAAAACGCGCTTATTGATTATTGGAGAAATATTCACTACAGAGAAAATTACGTAGAGGTTTCTACTCCCCTTATTATGAACCGCAGACTTTGGGAAACCAGCGGTCACTGGGACCATTATAAGGATAATATGTATTCCACCACCATTGACGAGGAAACCTATTGCATTAAGCCTATGAACTGCCCCGGCGGTGTTATGGTTTATAAGAGTCAGCTTCATTCTTACAGAGATTTACCCCTTAGAGTAGGCGAACTTGGTCTTGTTCACCGCCACGAATTAAAGGGCGCTCTCCACGGTCTTTTCAGAGTTCGTTGCTTTACTCAGGACGATGCTCATATCTTTATGACCAAGGACCAGATTACCGACGAAATTATGAACGTTGTTCACCTTATTAACGAGGTTTACGAAAAGTTCGGCTTTAAGTACTTTATTGAGCTTTCTACCCGTCCCGAAGACAGTATGGGAAGCGATGAAGACTGGGAAGCAGCAACAAACGGTCTCAAAGGCGCTCTTGAAAAATTAGGTCTTCCCTACACTATTAACGAGGGTGACGGCGCTTTCTACGGCCCGAAGATTGACTTCCACCTTGAAGACAGTTTAGGCAGAACATGGCAGTGCGGCACTATTCAGCTTGACTTCCAGATGCCCATTAACTTCCAGCTTGAATACACCGACGAAAACGGCGAAAAGCAACGCCCCATTATGATTCACCGCGTTTGCTTCGGCTCCATTGAACGTTTCATTGGTATTCTCACAGAGCATTTTGCAGGTAAGTTCCCCGCTTGGCTTGCACCCGTTCAGGTTAAGGTTCTTCCCGTTTCCGAAAAGACTCTTGACTATGCTACCGAAATTTACGAACAGTTAAGAAACGCAGGAATCCGTTGCCAGCTTGATGACAGAAACGAAAAAATCGGTTATAAAATCAGAGAGGCTCAAGCTGTTGAACGCGTACCTTATATGCTTATTTTGGGAGCCAAAGAAGCCGAAAGCGGAATTGTTTCGGTAAGAAACCGCGACACCCTTGAGACTACCGAAATGTCTAGTGCAGATTTTATAAAAAATCTTGTTGAAGACGTAAAAAATCGTAAGTAATTTAGAAATTTCAGCAAAAATATTGACAACTTTATTCCAATAAAATATAATTATAAAATAAATTTATTAAAGGTGTGATTTTAATGAAAAACGAATACTTACTTTCAGTGCTTGAAAACGTTAAGAAGCGTAACGCAGGCGAGCCCGAATTTATTCAGGCTGTTACCGAAGTTCTCGCAAGTCTTGAACCCGTAGTTGAACAGCGTCCCGACTTTATTGAGTCCGGCGTTATTGAACGTATGGTTGAACCCGAACGTCAAATTGTTTTCCGCGTTCCGTGGATGGACGACAACGGCAAGGTTCAGGTAAACAGAGGCTTCCGTGTACAGTTTAACTCCGCTATCGGTCCCTATAAGGGCGGTCTTCGTTTCCATCCTTCTGTTAACGCTTCCATTATTAAGTTCTTAGGCTTTGAACAAACCTTTAAGAACAGCCTTACCAGCCTTCCCATGGGCGGCGGTAAAGGCGGTGCTGACTTCGACCCCAGAGGAAAGAGCGATGCTGAGGTTATGCGCTTCTGCCAGAGCTTTATGACCGAGCTTTACAGACATATCGGCGCTGATACCGACGTTCCTGCAGGTGATATTGGCGTTGGCGCAAGAGAAGTTGGTTACCTTTTCGGTCAGTATAAGAGAATTTGCAACGAATTCACCGGCGTTCTTACCGGTAAAGCCGTTCCTTCCGGCGGATCTCTTATTCGTCCCGAAGCTACCGGTTTCGGCGCAGTTTACTACACTGCTGAAGTTCTTAAATCCTTCGGCGAGGATATTAAAGGTAAGACCTTTGCAGTTTCCGGCTTCGGCAACGTTGCTTGGGGTACTGTTAAGAAGATTACCGAGCTTGGCGGTAAGGTTGTTACTATCTCCGGTCCCGACGGCTACGTTTACGACGCAGACGGTATCAACACCGAAGAAAAAATCAACTTTATGCTTGAGATGCGCGCTTCCTGCCGTGATAAGGTTCAGGATTATGCTGATAAATTCGGCGTTCCCTTCTACGCAGGCAAGCGTCCCTGGGAAGTTAAGGCTGACGTTATTATGCCTTGCGCAACCCAAAACGAGGTTGGTATTGATGACGCTAAAAACATTGTTGCAAACGGCGTTAAGTACTATATGGAAGTTGCTAATATGCCTACCACCGAAGAAGCATTCGCTTATCTTAAGGAAAACGGCGTAGTTATTGCTCCTTCTAAGGCTGTTAATGCCGGCGGCGTTGCCGTTTCCGGACTTGAAATGAGCCAGAACTCTATGAGATACAGCTGGACTGCCGAAGAAGTTGATGCAAAGCTCAAACAGATTATGACTAACATCTATAAGAGCTCCTATGACGCAGCTAAAGCATACGGTCTTGAAGGCGACCTCTGCGCAGGCGCTAACATTGCAGGCTTCTTAAAGGTTGCAGAAGCTATGAAGTGGCAGGGCTGCTGCTAATAAGCAATTTTAAATAACAAAAATCTCGGTTCAAAGGAACCGAGATTTTTTGTTTAATATGTAAATTATTTTTTACCGAGACGTGAAAACCAATTAAAGGTTAAAGGCCAAACCACACCGCCCGCCATAACTATCATAAAGTATCTGGCGCCGCGGGCAACAAGCTCATTTCCGAATATAAGCTCAAAGGGAGCGCGAAAGCCTTCCTTAACGCAAAGCACCAAGGCAATACCGCCCACCGCCTTTATTATTTGTGCCCACCAAACAGCTTTCACTGTAAAGTCGTTTTTGCGGTCAACGGTGTAAACTACAATAAGACCTAAAATGCAACCAAGCAGGGTGCAGGCATTTTTAACGGCAGAAGTCAGATTTTCGTTTACTTGGTGGTTGCCGAAAAGGAAATACAGTAAAGCGCCGGTTACCATAAGGGTAAGGAAAATAAGTATTCCGTACATCCATTTGGGACTTTCCTTTGCTTTTTTAAATAAGGGATAACCTATAAAAACAAGAGCAAGGGCAATAACTACCGAAACACCCACGTCAAGAGGAGTGTGAACCCCGAGATAAAGGCGGGAGAAGGGTACCAATACACACATAATCACCGAAATAATGCGAATGGCTTTGTTTTTATTTGCTTTTCCAATACCGCCGAACATACCCACCGAAGACTGGGTGTGACCGCTGGGGAAGGAATAACCCGTTGCGGCTTCTCTGGCCGATTCCACAATGGTAAAATCAGGGTCTTTTACCCAAGGGCGGGGCACCTTAAAGGTCATTTTCAAGGTTTGATTTATAACAGTTCCTGCAAAACCCGTAAGCAAAAGGTAATAGCCTTGCCATTTGTCAACGCACCAGAATATTATCATACAAATTGCCATAAATACCGTTTCTTCACCGAAAAGAGTTATGAAGGAAACAATTGCGTCAAGAATAGGATTACGAATTTCTTCCAGTAAATATAAAAGCTCCATATTATTTTAAATCCTTTGTTTTGTTGTAGGCGGCTATTACAGCCTCCATAGCGGCGCTTCTGAATTTGCCTTTTTCAAGAGCACGGACACCCTGAATAGTGGTGCCTCCGGGTGAGCAAACCTGATCTTTAAGCTCTGCAGGGCTTTTCCCTGTAACGGTTACGGTTTTTGCCGCGCCCTCTACGGTTTTTGCCGCATATAAAATAGCTTTATCTCTTGGAAGTCCGCAGGAAACCGCGCCGTCAGCCAGAGCTTCTATAAATAAATCCACAAAAGCGGGACCACAGCCCGAAAGAGCGGCGGCAGCGTCGATTTTTCTTTCTTCAATTTTATCAACTATTCCGGCAGGCGAAAGAGCGTGAATGACCACGTTTAATTCTTCCTCTGTTACGTTTTCATTGGCGCAATAAAGTATAACACCCTCCCCTACCGCGGCGGCGGTGTTGGGCATTATGCGAATGATTTTTTTATCCTCTCCGCAAAGCCGCCCAATAGACCATATATCCTTTCCTGCCGCCATACTTACTATAACGGTATCGGAATTTATATCGTCCTCTATAGCTTCGAACAGCCCTTCAAAGCCTTGGGGCTTAATTCCTATAAAAAGATATTTGCTGTTTGCGGCGGATTTTTTAGCGTCAAGCGGGATTACACCAAAGGGTTTTACTCTTTCAAGCTTTGATTTGTCGCTGTCACAAACGCAAATATTCCCGCCGTCACAGGTTTTAAGTACGGTATCAAGAATTATACCGCCCATATTGCCAATTCCTATAAATCCAAATTTATACATTTAAATATCTCCATTTCACGTTTTTATAATATTAAATTATACTGCCCTGCACAAAAGCGCACCCACCGGTCAATTTTACGTTAGTTCGCCGTTAGATAAAAATTGTTCGTGGGGGTGTCTTGCAGTGCACGGTGCTGTATTTTTTATACCGCCCTGCACAAAAGCGCACCCACGGTCAATTTTTACTAACGGATCTGTCCGTTTCCAGTGATAATATATTTATAGGTGTTCATCTCTCTGAGCCCCATAGGGCCTCTGGCGTGAAGCCGTTGAGTTGAAATACCGATTTCACAGCCGAGTCCGAATTCACCGCCGTCGGTAAAGCGGGTGGAAGCGTTTACATAGACTGCCGCGCTGTCAACGTGAGAAGTGAAGTAATGGGCATTTTCTTGGTTTTCGGTAATTATTGACTCACTGTGCATAGTAGAATGGGCGGCGATGTGTTCAACCGCCTCTTTTACACTGTCAACTATTTTTACTGCTAAAATATAATCGAGAAATTCAGTATCAAAAGAGTTTTCATCGGCTTTTTCGCCATCAATAATTTGCGCCGCCTTTTCGCAAAGAATAAATTTACATTTATCACCGATTCTTTCCTTAAGTTCAGGCAAGAATTTATCGGCAACAGATGAATGAACAAGACAGACTTCGGCGGCGTTGCAAACGCTTGGGCGGCTCATTTTTGCATTTTCGGTAATATTAAGAGCCTTTTCAATATCAGCATATTCATCAATATATATGTGACATATTCCCGTTCCGGTTTCAATACAGGGTACGGTGGCGTTTTCTACGCAAGCCTTAATAAGTCCTGCTCCGCCGCGAGGAATAAGCAGGTTAACCTTACCCGTTGCGGTCATAAGAGCGTTTGCTTCCGAGCGGTGGGTAGAATCGGGCATATCAACAAGACTTTCGGGTAGTTTTGCTTTTTTAAGGCCTTGTTTCAGAGCAGAAATTATGGCTTTAGAGGAAAGATACGCTTCTTTTCCGCCACGTAGAATACATACATTTCCGCTTTTTATAAGAAGAGCCGCGGCATCGCTTGTAACATTGGGTCGGCTTTCGTAAATAACTGCGACAACCCCCACAGGTACGGATACTTTTTTTAGGTTTAACCCATTATAAAGGGTACGCTCCTCCAAAACCTTTCCCACAGGGTCGGGAAGAAGAGCAACGTCAAGAATTCCCTGAGCCATACCCTTAATTCTTTCCTCGGTAAGGCGCAAACGGTCTGCCATTACGCCGTCGCCATAGGTTTCAAGGTCGGCTTTATTAGCCTCTAAAATTTTTTGGGTATTTAAAAGAAGACTTTCCGCCATAGCGCGAAGTCCGCTATTTTTTTGTTCGGTGGTAAGGGAGGCGGCAACCGGCTTTACCTTAACCGCAACCTCTAAAAGCTCATTTACGTTCATTTTAATTTGCCTTTCCGATAAAACGGGTGCCAACGTCTTTACCGTCGAAAATATCGTAAAGAACGCTTGCATCGGCTCCGTTAGTTATTATCATATCTATTCCGGCTTTTTTGCATATTTCGGCGGCGTGAATTTTAGTTACCATTCCGCCGGTACCCAGCTCACTGCCGCTTCCGCCCGCCAAGGCTTTTATTTTCTCATTTATTTCTTTAACTTCTTTAATAAGAGTAGCGTTTTTATCGGTTTTGGGGTCGGCGGTGTAAAGGCCGTCAATATCGCTTAAAAGAACAAGCAAGTCAGCCGAAGCGCCAACGGCGGTCATAGCAGAAAGGGTATCGTTGTCACCAACCTTGATTTCATTTGTGGCAATAGTATCGTTTTCGTTTACAACGGGTAAAACGCCCAGCTCCAAAAGACGGTCAAGAGTATTTCGGAAGTTTTCGTAACGGTCGGCGTGAGCAAAGTCGTCACCGGTCATAAGAATTTGGGCAACGGTATGGTTATGCTCTGAAAACAGTTTATCGTAAACGTACATAAGCTCGCATTGACCTACCGCGGCGGCAGCCTGTTTGGTAGGAATATCGGTAGGCTTTTCTTTTAGCCCTAATTTACCAACGCCCATTCCTATAGCGCCGGAGGACACAAGTATAATCTGAAGCCCTGCGTTTTTAAGGTCAGCAATAACCTTACACAGGTTTTCAATTCCTCTTATATTAAGATTTCCGTTTCCGTAGGTAAGCGTAGAGGTGCCCACCTTTATTACTACTCTCATAATTTTCCTCCGAAAAAATATTTATTTAAGTATACTGCAATACCTTTTTAAAGTCAAGCGGACCACTTGCAAAGCCGGCGCTGTTATGGTATTATTTTAAAGGTGATATAAATGGTAAAACTCTTTTTAATAGTTCCTTGCTATAATGAAGAAAAAGCGTTGCCCCTTTCCGCTCCGGTAATGAGGGAAAAAATGGAAGAGCTTTGCAAAAGCGGAATAATATCAAAGGACAGCCGTATAGTTTTTGTTGACGACGGTTCCAAAGACTCCACCGCCGATATTATCCGTTCTCTTCACAATTCTTCTCCCTTATTCAGCGGTATTTTTCTTTCCCGCAACCGCGGCCATCAAAATGCGCTTTTGGCAGGTCTTCACTTTGCAAGCGGTAAATGTGACTGCGCCGTTTCCCTTGACTGCGATTTACAGGACGATATTAACGCAATTGACAAAATGCTTGAAAGGTTTAACGAAGGCTATGATATTGTATACGGTGTAAGAAGCAGCCGAAGGAAGGACTCTTTCTTTAAAAGAATTACCGCAAAAGGCTTTTATAAAACCGTAAATTTACTTGGAGGCGGTCTTATTGAGGACCACGCCGATTACCGACTTATGAGCAGTAAAGCACTTACAGCCCTTAAAGAATTTAAAGAGGTCAACGTATTTCTTAGGGGTATGGTACCTATGCTGGGCTTTAAATCGGATATTGTGTATTACGAAAGGATAAAGCGTGTTGCAGGGGAATCGAAATACCCGCTTCGTAAAATGCTTTCCTTTGCAGGAGAAGGTGTTACTTCTCTTAGCACACGCCCGCTTAATTTAATTATAGGGCTTGGTACGGTTATAACCTTTGTTTCTTTTATAATGCTTATTTATTCCCTTATTCAGCACTTTACCGGCAACACCGAAGTCGGTTGGACAAGTACCTTTGTTTCCATTTGGTTTTTAGGCGGGTTGCAGCTTACCGCAATAGGGGTTATAGGAAAATATATCGGCAAAATTTACCTTGAAACAAAACACCGACCACCGTATATTATTGAAGAAATTATAGAATAAACAAAAATCTCCATTCTTTTATGAATGGAGATTTCCTTTTATTTCAAAAATCCGTTTACAATTTGCTCTTCCGCCTGTTTTTCGGTAAGCCCCAGAGTCATAAGCTTCATAAGCTGTTCCCCTGCGATTTTACCAATGGCGGCCTCGTGAATGAGCTGTGCGTCAATATGGTTTGCGGTAACCTCGGGAATGGCGCTTACCGAAGCGTTATCCATAATAATGGCGTCACATTCGGTATGGCTCATACACTTTGCATTGCCGTTTACCTTTGAACGGAAAACCTGATAAGAAGATTCTTTGGCAACCGAACGGGAAACAAGATGAGCGGAGCTTTCTTCACCGTTTAAATCAACGTCAAAATTAGTTTCGGCGCGTTGTTTACCGTGGGTCATAATCTTTTCTTTTACAATCAGGGAAGCCGATGCGGCAAGAGAGGCGCGGGTGTCACGAATAGTGGAATCAATACCCTTTATCTGGGTGGTTTCCATTTCCATAACGCCGCCTTCGTCAATTTCAATAACGGTTGTGGGGTTCATAACGTTTTCGCCCATACCGTCGCCTATACCGTAATGCTTTTCTACGTAGCGTATTCTTGCATTTTTACCAACGTGGAAGGTGTGGATACCGTCGTGAGAAGATTCATTATCCCCCGTATTGTGAATACCGCAGCCTGCAATTATAAGCACGTCGCTGTTTTCTCCTATATAAAAATCGTTATAAACCAAATCTTTAAGTCCGCTTTCGCTTATTACAACGGGAATGTGAACGCTTTCATTTTTTGTGCCGGGTTTGATTATAATATCAATGCCGGGCTTGTCCTCTTTGGGAACAATTTGAATATTCTCGGTAGAATTTCTTCCTGCTGCCTTTCCGTTTGCGCGGAGATTATAAGCACCGCTGGGAACTTCGTGAAGGTCGGCTATTTCACTCAGCAAATTCTTTTGTATTGCAGCCATAGTCTTCCCTCCTTAAAGTTTATCGGTAAGAGTTTTGCAAACCGAACTGGCTGCAAGCAATTCCGGAAGAATATCTTCCTTGCTTCCGCTTTTAAGCACAGTTCCGTCGGCAATTACCACAACTCTGTCGGCAATATCAAGAATTCTTTCCTGATGGGAAATAATCATAATACAGCCGCCGATTTTTTCATGCATTTTTTCAAAAACCTTAATAAGGTTATTAAAGCTCCAAAGGTCAATTCCTGCTTCGGGTTCGTCGAAAATAGAAAGATTTGTTCCTCTCGCCATAACGGTAGCAATTTCAATTCTTTTAAGCTCGCCGCCCGAAAGACTGGCATTTACTTCGCGGTTGATATAGTCCTTGGCGCAAAGCCCAACCTCGGAAAGATAACTGCAAGCCTCGCTTACCGATATATCCTTACCCTTTGCAATACTGATAAGGTCTTTTACGGTAATACCCTTGAAGCGTACGGGCTGCTGAAAAGCAAAGCTTACGCCCCTTTGGGCGCGCTGTGTAACCGAAAGGTTGGTAATATCTTCTCCGTCAAGAAAAATTTGTCCCCTTGTGGGAGTAAGAATACCCGCGATAACCTTTGCAAGAGTAGACTTGCCGCCACCGTTAGGACCGGTAAGAGCGACAAATCTGTCGTCAATTTTAAGATTAACGTCTTTAAGAATAGATTTCTTTACACCGTCTTCTTCTACGTCAAATCCGATGTTTTTAAGTTCTAACATACAGAAACTCCTTATTCTGTTGGAAGTGAATATTTCTGCTCATATTTAGTAAAGTGAGAAACAAAGTCAGGATTTTGACCTGCGTGAAGACCTCTCAAATACTTATGAGCGTCAAGTTTTTTGGAATCCATTTGAACGGTGTAAATCGCAATGTTGGAGCAATGGTCAGAAACACGTTCGTAGTTGGTTAAAAGGTCGGTAAGAATGAAGCCCAGCTCAACAGTACATTCACCCTTTTGAACCCTTTCAATGTGACGCGCATGAATATCGGCGCGCAAGGCGTCAACAACCTCCTCCAAGGGTTCAACCAAGGATGCCTGTTCAATATTATCATTTACAAAAGATATGGTAGCAAGATCCACGATTTCCATAATAGCGGAGGTAATAACCTTAATTTCTTCCATAGCTTTAGGGGAGAAGGAAAGGTTCTTTTCGTGAAGCTCCGTCGCAACCATAGCAACGTTTTCAGCGTGGTCGGCAATACGTTCAAGGTCACCAATAGTATGTAACATTCTGCCTATAATATGACTTTCCTTGCCCGAAAGGTTGCGTCCCGAAAGACGAACGAGGAAGGTTCCCAGTTTATCTTCATAACGGTCGGTAAGGGTTTCAAGCTCATCAACCTCCTCCACAAGCTCTTTGCGGTAGTCGGTTATAGCTTCAATAGCCTTTAAAATAGCGGTACGGGAAAGTTCAGCCATTTCGTCGGTAAGGCGGGAACATTCGTCAATAGCAAGTCCGGGGGTAAGAAGCAAACGTTCATCAAGGAATACGTTTTTATCGTTCTTGCCTTTCTTATCGGGAACAAGCCACATAACCACTTTAAGAAGCAATTTATAAGTAAGCCCCATTAAAACACTGAGCATTACGTTAAATACCGTATGAATAACAGATACTTCTACTGTGCCTATGTAAGACTGAATAACGTCCTTTATAAAAGGAGAAACAATAGTTAAAACTATCATAGTGAGAATGCTGCCCACGGTGTTTACGTAAAGATGAACGGCAACAACTCTTTTTGCACTTTTATTGGTGCCTATAGAAGAAATGATAGCAGTTATGCAGGTACCGATATTTGCGCCAAGCACCATTGGAATTGCCATTTCCCAGGTAATGGTATCTCCCGAAAGGGCAAGAGACTGAACAATACCCACGGTGGCGGCAGAGGACTGAATAACACCCGTAAATACGGTGGAAACAAGCAAGGCAACCCAAGGATTGGAAAGGAAGCCCATAAAGCTTCTGAAGGCTTCGGGGTCGGTATTCTTAATAGCGCTTACCGAGTCGCTCATAAATTCCATACCGTACATAAGTATAGCAAAGCCTAAAAGTATGGTTCCAAGCTCCTTATGCCTGCTTTTTTTAGCGAACATTCTGGCTACAATACCTATAAACGCCATTATGGGAGAAAGGTATTCGGGGCTAAGGAGCATAATAAGGCTGAATTTATCGCTTTGAACACCCATAAGGTTTAATATCCACGCAGTAAAGGTAGTACCAACGTTGGAGCCCAAAATGGGAGCGATGGTCTGGGGAAACTCCATAATACCGGAGTTAACAAGACCCACAAGCATTACCGTCATAGCCGAGGACGACTGCATAGCAATGGTAATACCTGCGCCGAGAGTAAAGCCGAAAATCGGTTTGGAGGTAGCCTTTTTAAGGGTAGTTTCAAGCTTACCGCCCGACATTTTTTCAAGACTTGCTGACATAATGCTCATTCCGAAAAGGAAAAAAGCAAGACCCGCCAACATCATAAGAATCGAACTTAAAATTTTCATCTCCATTTTCTCACCTATTAAAAGTTCTTTTTTATATTAAAATTCAATTTTAGAAGCAAGATAATCCTTAACCTCAGCGATAGGCATACGAACAGATTCCATAGTATCTCTGTCACGAACGGTTACGCAGCCGTCGTTTTCGGACTCGAAATCGTATACTACGCAGAAAGGAGTGCCTATTTCATCTTGTCTTGCATAGCGCTTACCGATAGAGCCTGCATCGTCGTAATCTGCCATAAAGGTTTTGGCAAGGTCGGCAAAAATTGCCTGCGCGGGTTCGGCTAATTTCTTGGAAAGAGGAAGAACAGCGCACTTAAAGGGCGCAAGAGCGGGATGAAGGTGAAGAACGGTTCTTGCTTCGCCGTTTTCCTTTATTTCTTCATCGTAAGCGTTACAAAGGAAGGCAAGAGTAACTCTGTCGGCACCGAGAGAAGGTTCAACAACGTAGGGAACGTACTTTTCATTTGCTTCCTGATCAAAGTATTCAAGGCTTTCGCCGCTGTGGTTAGCGTGCTGGGTTAAGTCGTAATCTGTACGGTCGGCAATACCCCAAAGCTCGCCCCAACCAAACGGGAACATAAATTCAAAGTCGGTAGTAGCTTTAGAATAGAAGGAAAGCTCTTCGGGGTCGTGGTCACGAAGACGAAGGTCTTCTTCCTTCATACCAAGGTCTAAAAGCCACTTCTTACAGAAAGCGCGCCAGTAAGCAAACCATTCAAGGTCGGTGCCGGGTTTGCAGAAGAATTCAAGCTCCATCTGTTCAAATTCTCTTGTTCTGAAGGTAAAGTTACCGGGGGTGATTTCGTTACGGAAGGATTTACCAACCTGACAAACGCCGAAGGGAACCTTTTTTCTTGAAGTACGGCAGATATTCTTAAAGTTTACAAAAATACCTTGAGCGGTTTCGGGACGAAGATAAAGAGTAGAAGTAGAATCTTCGGTTACGCCCTGGAAGGTTTTGAACATAAGATTAAACTTTCTTATATCGGTATAATCCATAGAACCGCAGGAAGGACAAGCGATATGGTTTTCCTTAATGTAGTCCATCATTTCTTGGTCAGACCAGCCGGCGGGGTTGATATCAAGGTTATTTTCTGCGGCATAATCTTCAATAAGCTTATCTGCTCTGTGACGGGATTTACATTGCTTACAGTCCATAAGAGGGTCGGAGAATCCGCCAAGGTGACCGGAAGCAACCCAGGTTTCGGGGTTCATAAGAATAGCGGAGTCAAGACCTACGTTAAGGGGAGATTCCTGAACAAACTTTTTCCACCAAGCCTTTTTAACGTTATTTTTAAGTTCAACACCCAAGGGGCCGTAGTCCCAGGAGTTTGCAAGACCGCCGTAAATTTCACTTCCGGGATAAACAAAGCCTCTGCCTTTTGCAAGAGCCACGATTTTCTCCATTGTTTTCTCTGTTGCTTTCATTTTTTTACCTCTTTCCGTATAATTCGCAAAAATTGCGCATAATTACTTCATTATATACTCTTATAGTTTACTATTAAATTGATTTATTGTCAACTCATTCTTGACTTGTAAAGCTAAATGAGATATAATATTTTTGGTTTTCGGAGCGCTTTGGGCGTTTCGATAAGCCTGTTTTATCGGCTTATACACATCTTGAAAAGAATAACGAAGGAGGAGTGGTATTTATGCCCGGAACCTTAAAATTGCACAACCTTAACTTTGATGAATTTATTAAAGCTCTTGACCTTTGCAAGGGAGACGTTTTTTTAGAAACCGAAGAAGGTGACGTATTAAATCTCAAATCCAAGCTTTGCCAGATTATGGGTATTGCTAACATTCTAAATAACGCCACTGTTTCCGAAGCAACAATTCGTTGCACAAATAGTGAAGACGAAACTCTTTTGTTCCGTTTCAACCTTTACGGTGAAATTCCCGAAGAAAACTAATTATTTTTAAATTGGAGTTGTTTAACTGTGGCTGATTTTTTAACCTACAAGGGCCGTCCCCTTGTCAGAAAAGGAAACACCGTTTACTACGGTGATATGAGCGATACCTACATTATTCGCCTTACTATCCTTTCAAAGCAAAACGATATTGCCGATGCAATCAAAATTGAACTGATGCTTAGCGACACCGGATTAAGCGATAAAGACCGCGTAAAGAAGACCAGCGAAAAGCACGGCTTCTATGAGGCGCTGGACTTAGCTACGGTTTGGCTGGACAGAAGTAAATAATAACAAAAGTATAAAAAATGTGATAGGAAAAACCTATCACATACGGGAGTTGGTCTTAGGGATAAAACCCTTAAGAACAACTCCCGTTTTTTGTTTATTTCATAATGGAATAGAAGTATTCGGCGGAAACCTTTGCGCTCTCTAAACTGTTTACCTTGTGATTATTATCCTGTTCATAGCAAAGATGTTCAACACCGGTACCTTCGGCAACCTTTATAACCTCGTTGAAATTAATATTACCGTTGCCAAGCTCGGTAATAAAGCCGTAGTTTTCACCGAATCTTATGCCGTAGTCCTTAAGGTGAAGAATTTTAACTCTGCCCTCAAGCTTTTTCATCCATTCCACAACGTTAACACCGCCTGCCTGAAGCCAATGGGTATCAAGAACAAAGGAAGTGGTTTTTGGGTTTAAGCCCTTAACCAGAATATCCATAATTGTTTCGTTGCCGTAGGAAGCAAACTCAAAGCCGTGGTGATGATAGGTAAAGGTAAAGCCGTAAGAAGCAAGCGCCTTAAAGGTTTCTCTTGTTTCCTCGGCGGTATTCATTTTGTCCCTTACACTCCACGCCTGAATAGATAAAGTCTTTTTCATATTATTATCTCCTTTTATATGGGCATAAATTTATATTTATTTTATAACACATATAAACTTGTTTTGCAATATCGTAAAAGATGTGTTATACTGTTTTGGTAATAATTTATTCACCAAATTCTCAAAGAGATGTTTATAATGAAAGATAACAACAAAAAATTCGAAGAACTGACCACAGGAAAAATAGAACCCGTCATAATTAAAATGGCAATACCCACCATAATAAGTATGCTGGTAACCGCTTTTTACAATATGGCGGACACCTATTTTGTAAGTAAAATCGACGACGTTTCCGCTACCGCCGCCGTAGGCGTAGTTTTCTCTATGATGGCGCTTATTCAGTCGGTAGGCTTTTTCTTCGGACAAGGTTCGGGCAACTATATTTCCCGCGCTTTGGGTAAAAAGGACTACAGCGAAGCGGAAAGTATGGCGGCAACGGGATTTTTCTATTCCTTTTTTATAGGAATAATCATTATGGTTTCAGGGCTTATTTTCGTAAAGCCTCTGGCGCTTTTTTTAGGGTCGTCTGAAACAATACTCCCTTATGCCACCGCCTATCTCAGGTATATCCTTTTGGGTTCACCCTTTATAATTTCTTCTTTTGTTATCAATAATCAGCTCCGTTTTCAGGGCAATGCCGTTTACGCTATGGTAGGGCTTGTTTCGGGCGGAATTCTCAACATTATTCTTGACCCTGTTTTTATATTTACCTTAAACCTTGGTACCGCGGGCGCCGCTATTGCAACTTCGGTAAGCCAGTTATTTTCCTTTGTGATTTTACTTATAGGAACAACCAAGGGCAACAATTTACGAATACGAATCAGCAAATTTTCCTTTAAATTTTCCTATCTTTCGGAAATTTGCCGTTGCGGACTGCCCTCACTTTGCAGACAGGGCATTGCCAGCGTTGCCTCCATTATCCAAAACAACGTTGCGGTGGATTTCGGCGATTACGTAGTCGCTTCATTTTCTATTGTAGCTCGGCTCGCTATGTTTATTAACTCTGCGGTTATAGGCTTTGGCCAAGGCTTTCAGCCTTTTTGCGGATTTAACTACGGCGCAAAGCTTTTCGCCAGAGTAAAAAAAGCCTTTCTCTTTTGCGTAAAGGTCACCACCGTATTCCTTTTTGTGGTAGCCATTATAGCTTTTATTTTTTCACCCCAGCTTATTTCACTTTTCCGAAAAGACCCCGAGGTAATAGATTTCGGCACAAAGCTTCTTCGCTTTCAATGTATTTCTATTCCCTTCTTCGGAATTATTTGTATGGGAAATATGATGATGCAAAATTTGGGAATGGTTGGTAAAGCAACCTTTCTTGCAACCGCAAGGCAAGGACTTTTCTTTATACCGTTTGTTATTGTTCTCCCGCTCTTATTCGGAGAAACGGGACTTCAGGTAACCCAATGCAGCGCCGACCTTTTTACAGCATTTTGCGCTATACCGCTGTCACTTTCGGTGGTAAAGCGTTTAAAATAATATAATAATATAATAACGGAGGAGACAAAGATATGAAAATAACCGTTATAGGCCCCGGAAGATGGGGTTCGCTTATTACCTGGTATCTTGACACCCGTCACCACGACGTAACCCTTTACGGACTTGAAGACTCAAAGGAAATGCAAGATTTTTTAAAGACAAGAAGTAATTCTTTGCTTACTTTACCGGAATCCATTGCTCTTTCCACTGACCTTTCCTGTATAAAGGACAGCGAAGTAATCGTGATTTCCATACCTTCCCAGGTTCTTCAAGGACTTTTCGACCAGATAAAAGAATATGATATTAAAGGAAAGACCTTCGTGCTTTGTATGAAGGGTATTGAAATTGCAACGGGAAGACGCCTTTCGGAGGTTGCAAAGGCTAACCTTGACCCGTCTAACAAAATTGCCGTTTGGATAGGTCCCGGCCACGTTCAGGAATTTTACCACGGAATACCTAACTGTATGGTAATAGACAGTGAGGACGAGGAAACTAAAAAACGCCTTGTAGGCGAATTTTCCAGCCGACTTATACGTTTTTATTACGGCAACGATATGATAGGAAACGAAATCGGCGCCGCAGCCAAAAACGTAATAGGTATTGCGGCAGGCTTTCTTGACGGCGTAGGGCTTTCTTCCCTTAAAGGAGCTCTTATGGCAAGAGGCACAAGAGAGGTTGCCCGTCTTATAAGCGCCAAGGGCGGTAACGAGTTAAGCGCGTACGGGCTTTGCCATTTAGGCGACTACGAAGCCACCGTTTTCTCCAAATACAGCCACAACCGTCAGTTCGGCGAATCCTTTGTTAAGGGTGAAAAATTCGAACGCCTTGCCGAAGGGTACTACACCGTTAAAGCCCTTGTTAATATGGGAAGTGAGCTTGGTATAGAGCTTCCCATTTGCAACCGCGTATACGAGGTTTTGTACGAAAACAAACCCGCTATGGCGGCGCTTGACGAGCTTTTCGACCGCGCCTTAACCGACGAATTTTCATAAAAAAATAAATCCCGAGAGCTTCTCGGGATTTTGTGACAAAATTTTAAAAATCAGAGATTTTCTTTCGAAAACCTCTGATTTTTTCTTACTGAATATTATCGAATACAAACTTATAAAAATCTTCCTTCATAAGCTTAAGGGAAACGTTATAACGGTTGTTTGTCAGCGAAATATAGTAATCCAAATACTTTTCTTTATCTGCTTCGCTCATAAGGTCGGCTTCGCCCTGCCATTCAGATTTACCGTTGGTGGCGTTATACTTAACCTTATCGGTAACAAAGCTCTTATTATAAAGCATTGCGTAATGGTCGTCGTTTGAGAAAACGTCGGTACCGGGGAGAAGACGTGAATCGTATTCCATACCGAAAAGGTTAAGAACGGTAGGAAGAATATCTACGTTACAGCAGGGATCGGTTACCTTTACGGGAACCATACCTGCCGCATACATAATACAGGTGGATTCATACTGTTCAAAATTGCTTCCCACATCTCTGCCCGCAAGAGCGTCAAGAGAATTGGAATTAAGGTAATAAGGGTAATGGTCCCCTGTAAGAACAATAAGAGTATTGTTAAGCTTGCCTGCGGTTTCAAGCCTTTTCAAAAGGTAATCCATAGCCTTTTCCAGCTCGTAGTTAGCAGCAAGATAGTATACCGCGTTATCGGGAAGATCTCTGTTACCCAAAAGTTCTTTTACGGTTTTAAGGTTTCGAACCGCAATTGGGTTAGCGCTGGAATAAGGGCCGTGACCCGAGAAGGTCATATAGTAAGCGTGGAAACGCGGGTTGTTAATAAAGTTGTCCACGCTTTGTTCCATCATTTCAAGGTCGGAAGAAGGCCACGCGGTGGTAAAATGCATTCCGTCATCGCCGCCCATAAACCTTGTGGTGGTGTAACCCAGATTCGGGTGGGTTTCGTTACGGGAATAATAATAGCCGCGGAAGTTGTGATAAGCGTAGGTTTTTACGCCGTTCTTTTCAAACATATTACCAAGGGCAAAAGGCATATAGTTATCCTTTGACTGGGTAAACGTGCCGCTTTTTGAGTTAGTATCGGCATCACGGGATACGTCGGGCCAAATACCCGTCATAAAAGCAAATTCACCGTTAGTGGTAGTATTCTTGAAAGAGTTATAGTAATTTTCAAGAACAATACCGCCGTTACTCATTTTATAAAGAGTAGGCGTAACTACAGGGTCAATTGCGTAAGAGCAGAAGCTTTCCGCGCAAATATAAATTAAATTATAATCTGCCATAGCGCCGGTGAATTTATTTTTATTGGTACCGTTTGTGCCGGCGAAGTAATTACAAAGCTCGGTAAGGCCTTTATCGTCGGTAAGAGACGCCAAGGTGTTAAAGTTAATGGAATTTATAGTATTGGGAATTTCTTCGGGTTTAGGTTCATTTTCAGGGACAGGAGCTTGTAAAGTAAGGTCTTGTTGCGGAGAATCAGCACCGAAAATGCTGTAATAAACCTCTAAAACCGAATTGGTAAGAACACCAAGCCTTCCCGAAGCGGTATCGGTATCAATATTAGCAGAAGAATACGCCGCATAAGGAGAAGCATCTCCGGTTCCGAAAGGAAGAAGGAAAAGAACCGCTAAGGACCAAAGCAAAACGGTTTTTAAAAGAGCTAAAAAGTGCATTACGGGGCTGTATCTCTTAAAGTTCTTCTTAGGAGCAAAAACTGCCAACAGAACAACGGCAATAACAGGCAAAAGACAAAGGAATATCCATCCGACAGAATCCCCAATGGTATCCCATAAAGCCCAGCCAAAATCCTTCATGGCGTCGCCGCCCATTCCAATCATGGAAATTGAGAACATTGAGCCGAATATACGGTAGTAAACCAATTGCGCAACGTAAAAAGCAAAAGGTATAACCATTATAATGGGTGTAGCAATACGGTTATATTTTCGTTTCAGCCAACCGTTAAGAAAAGCCAAAAACATAGATTCGGCAGGTAAAAACAAAATGAAATAATAAGTCGCGCCGTCAAAGCCCGTTTGGGTGCGAAGCAATATCTCCCAATATAAAAGCGCTACCATAAACATAGCCGCATATTTAAGTATCGAAATAAGCTGAGGCTTAATTATTTCCCAAAAGGTTTTTTCCTCGCTACGCTTTCGTCTTTGTGAACTCACAAAAATTCACTTCCTCAAAAAAATAATTGATGTAACTTTAACAATATACCACAAAACAACTGAAAAATCAACACAAGCCGACTAAAATTAACAAACCCGTAAAATATTAACGACCGCGAACTTTCGGAAGTTAATCTTATGGATAAAATGCCTAAGACCAACTCCCGTTTCGCGGTCGTTTGTTTATCATCTAAAAATCTTGCTTCAGCAGGAAAGGACAAAACTTTTTCTGTTCCCCGTATTTTATTTATTTACGTTCACTTTCCGCTTTTGTATGGCGTCGCTTATTATTTTGGTGGAAGCCACGGCAACGATTATTCCGAGGGCTAAAGCAGACGCCAATTGCAAAGTATATATTCCCTTTTCTATAAAGTTTTCGCGGTTACTGCTTAAGGCATTCGCCATTGTGTAGTAAAGCGAACCGCCGGGAATAAGCGGTATTAAAGATGCGGTTATAAAGGTTGTGGTAGGACTTTTAAGCGTTCTTGCCATCACTTCGGCATAAACCGAAATGATAAGCGCTACAAAAAAGTAATTCAGCGGTTCGTTTTCAATAAATTTACTGAAAACAACAAAAAGCGTCCACGAAAGAAGACCGCCCAACGTCGTAAAAACGAGCCGTTTTCCGCGAAGATTAAAAAGCACCGTAAAGCCGAGAGTTCCCACAAAACCGGATATAATTTGTATAATTTCCAATTTGGTCATATTAAGAACCCTCCCAACACCGCAACGAGAAAGTACCCCGCCGCTATTGCAAGAGCGGTAAGAACCGCTTCCACAGAGCGCAAAAGTCCGGCAATACTGTCCCCCGTAAATAAATCACGTAAAGCGTTCGTAAGACCAATACCAGGAATAAGACTCATTATATTTCCTATAATAACCTTATCCACGTCGTGAATAAGGTTAAGCTTTACCGCCAAAAAAGCAATAGCTGTGGCGGTAGCGCAGGAAAGAAATTTTGAAAACATTTTGCTGGGTACGGTTTTTTCACAAAGAAGAATAATAAACCTTACTACCGCTCCGGCAAAAAGAGATACCGCCGTTTGAAGAAGTGTTCCTCCGAAAAACAGAGTAAAAGCGCCCGCTATAACGCTATAGCAAATACATTCAAGCCAAAACGGATAGGTCTTTACCTTTATAGCCTTATTAAACTCCTTTTCAATATCCTCATAAGCAACCTTTCCGGCGCTTACGTTTCGGCAGAGAGAGTTTAATTTATGTAATTTTTCGTAATCGGTTCCCGAAGAAACAACTCTGCGGGTCTGGGTGAAGTAATTGCCTTTATCGTCATACACCGTAACCACCATACTGCTGGTGATAATAAACACGTCGGTTCTTTTAGCGCCCAACGCAAGACACATTCTTTTAATGCCTTCCTCCACTCGGTGAACCTCTGCGCCGCAAATCAGCATTTCTTCGCCTATATCCATTACGTTTGAAAGTAATTTTTCCATATTCGTTCCTTTAAATTAAAGCAATTGCGCTTTAATATCGTTAAAGTCTTTGGCAATATAATCGGCGCCGGCTTCCTTTAGTTCGGCTTCGCTTCCGTAACCGAAAAGCACGCCTACGGTTTTTATTCCGTTTGCCTTTCCGCCCACAATATCGTGACTTCTGTCACCTATCATTACACATTGGTCCTTTTCAGGAGAATTAAGCCTTTTAAGGGTTTCTGCGACAACCTCGTCCTTTTTAACCCTTTCTCCCGAAAGAAGCGAACCCGTTATAACGTGGAAATATTCTTTTATTCCGAAATGCTCCAAAATGCGAATTGCAAACACTTCGGGTTTTGAAGTTGCAAGAGCAATTTTTACTCCCTTTCCCTTAAGGGTAACAAGTAAATCTTTTGCGCCGGAATAAAGAACATTTTCAAAAATACCTTTATCCCTATAATATTCGCGGTATTTTTCTACCGCTTCTATTGCGCCTTCTTTAGAAAAACCGTAGTATTTTTCAAAAGATTCGTAAAGCGGAGGGCCGATAAACACGGCAAGCTCTTTTTTATCCTCCACGGTTATTCCGTAATGCTTTAAAGAGTACGCTACTGAATTGGTTATACCGAGAAAAGGGTCGGTTAAGGTTCCGTCAAGATCAAAAAGGAAGTATTTATAAGACATATAACGCTATCCCCACAAACTGTGCCACACTGGCTAAGTCCACAAATATGTGAAAAACCGAGTGGATATATTTTTTCTTTACGCCTAATCTGTAAAGCACGGCGCCTATGGAATATAAAATCCCCCCAAGCAGCATCCATAAAATGCCGCCCACGCCAATGGAAGCTACGGTTTGTTTTATGGGCACTATAATACACCAACCCATACACAAATAGCAAACCATAGCAAACTTTTCATATTTTTTAATGTCTATCGCCGTAAGGGTAATACCCAAAGCGGCAAGCCCCCACACCACGCCGAAGATTACCCAGGCAAGAGCAGGATATTTTTCTCGCATTGCGCAAATGGTTATAGGGGTATAGGTACCTGCTATCATAAAATAAATTGTGCAATGGTCCAATACCTGCAGTACCTTTTTACCCATAGAGGGTTTAAGTCCGTGATAAACGCTGGACATTGTAAAAAGGGCTACGGTAGACGCTCCGTAAATGGAAGCTGAAACAATAGCCCACGGATTGCTGTGAAAGGCGCCGATAAGTACCGATAAAACAAGGTAAACAACGCCAAGACCGCCGCCCACTATATGGGTAACCATATTAAAAACTTCTTCACCCTTTGTATAAGTGGGCAAAATGCGGTCGATTAGTTTGGTTCTTTTCATTTATCTTTCTTTAATTCTTTCAGGGTAGAGTTCACTTTATCTTTATCCGAAAGGATAATCTCCATATCGGAAGTAACAGGCCATTCTATGTTAATGTCCGGGTCATTCCACAAAAGTCCGCCTTCATCATTCGGGTGGTAAAAATCGTCAACCTTATAAGCGAATTCCGCTTCGTCGGAAAGCACTAAAAAGCCGTGAGCAAAGTTTTTGGGAATAAAGAACTGACGCTTATTTTCAGCAGACAGCAAAGCTCCCACGTACTTGCCGTAGGTAGGGCTTCCCTCTCGCAAATCCACCGCTACATCGTAAACTTCGCCTCTTACACAACGTACCAGTTTGGACTGGGGAAAGGTTTTTTGGAAGTGAAGACCTCTCAGCACGCCTTTTACCGACATAGACTGGTTATCCTGAACGAAATCTACGTCGATTCCGCCTTTTATAAAGTTTTCCTTTTGGTAAACCTCGGTAAAATAGCCGCGCGAGTCGCCGTAAACGGTGGGCTCAACGATTATTACACCTTCAATTTCGGTTTTGTAGAAGGTGAAATTTCCAAACTTTTCGCCCATTATACGTCCTTCCTTCCGCTATACATTTTATCGTAATACTTTTGGTATTCGCCGCTGGTAACGTTTTCTACCCATTCCTTATTTTCAAGATACCAGGCAAGCGTTTTCTTAATGCCTGTTTCAAAAGGAGTTTCCGGATACCATCCTAAAGCGTCCTTAATCTTTTGCGGGTCAATACCGTAACGGCGGTCGTGACCCTTTCTGTCGGTTACGTGACGAATCATATGCTCCCCTACGGTTTCGTCTACGTTTTCTTTAATATAAGCAATAATAGACTTAACAATAAAAATATTGGTGCGCTCGTTATGACCGCCCACATTATAAACCTCGCCTAAAACACCGTCACGAATAACCATATCAATAGCCTTGCAATGGTCTTCAACGTAAAGCCAGTCTCTAATTTGCATACCGTCACCGTATACGGGAAGGTCTTTATGATTTAAAGTGTTGTTCATAATAAGAGGAATAAGCTTTTCGGGGAATTGGTAAGGGCCGTAGTTATTTGAGCAACGGGTGATATTTACCGGAAATTTGTAAGTATCGGCAAACGCCTTGACAAAAAGGTCGGCAGAAGCCTTACTTGAAGAATAGGGAGAGTGAGGGTCAAGAGGGGTGGTTTCCATAAAGTAACCTGTTTCTCCCAAGGTGCCGTAAACTTCATCGGTGGAAACCTGAAGGTACTTAACGCCTTCTTTATAAGTATCGTCCCCTGTTTGCCAAGCATTTTTCGCGCATTGAAGCATATTAACCGTACCGAGAACGTTGGTCTCAACAAAAATTTCGGGGTTAGCAATAGAACGGTCAACGTGGCTTTCGGCTGCAAAGTTGACAACGTAATCTATTTCGTGGTTATCAAAAATTTCAGTAATAGCTTCCCTGTCACAAATATCTGCCTGATAAAAGCAGTAACGAGGATTGTTTTCAACACTTTTAAGGTTTTCAAGGTTGCCCGCATAGGTAAGCTTATCAACGTTTACGATTTTAACGTCATCGTATTTATTAAGCATATACAGAACGAAGTTAGAGCCGATAAATCCCGCGCCGCCGGTAACAAGATAAGTTTTCATAAATTTAGTCCTCAACTTTCAAAATATATTCTTTTAAAGCCTCTTTCCAGTCTCTCATTTCATCACCTACGGCGTTTTCAAGCGCCAAGTGAGAGAGAGAGGAATAAGCAGGTCTTTTAACAGGGCTTGGGTATTCTTCGCTGGTGCAAGGAGAAACGGTTCCCGTAAAGCCCGAAAGACGGGAAATTTCCTTTGCAAAGTCAAACCAGGTACATTCCCCTTTTCCGGTACAATGGTAAATACCGTACTCGTTTGTGACAATCAGCTTTAAAATATGATGAGCAAGGTCGTTGGCGTTGGTCGGGTTGCCGCGCTGGTCGTTAACCACCGTCATAGCTCCCCGTTCCTTCATAACTCTTCTTACGGTTTTTACGAAATTTTTACCTATATATCCGTAAAGCCAGGAGGTACGCACAATAAAGCTCTTTTTACAAAAGCTTAAAGCGTAGGTTTCACCCAGAGCTTTGGACTTACCGTACACACTTTTGGGGTCGGTTTTATCCCATTCACAATAGGGTACGGTGCCGTCCCCCGCAAAAACGTAGTCGGTAGACACGTGGAGAAATTTTGCGCCGACGGTATCGGCAGCAACTGCCAGATTTCTTACCCCCGCGGCGTTGACTTTATAGGCAACGTCTTGCATTGTTTCGCAACCGTCAACATTGGTCATTGCGGCGCTGTTTATAATCACGTCAGGTTTTTCCTTACTTACAAAGGTTAAAACCGCGTTATAATCGGAAATATCAAGCTCGTCTACGTCAACAGGAATGACAGAAGCGCCCAAAAGTTCATTTGGTATTGCTCCTATTTCGCTTTTCCCGGACGACAAAACAGAAGTAAGCTCATTACCAAGCTGACCGCGGCTGCCTGTTATAAGAATCTTCATTTCCTTTTCCTCCATTTTTTAAGATATTTAAAGGCGGAAGAGAGATGAATAAGCAAAAATTTAAGACTTTTGGCGCTTTCTCTTTTCCATAAATGACGAACCGTGACGGTGCTGTCAAAAACCACTCTGCCGTATTTTAAAGCTTCGTGTGACAAGTCCGCATCTTCCATATACATAAAATAGCGTCTGTCAAAACCGCCGATTTGTTTGAAAACTTCACTTCGTATTACAAAAAAGCAACCCGAACAAAATTCTATATCGGTAAGTCCTTCGAAAATCTCATTTTCTCTTGTATATTCTTTTCTGATTTTCTTAAAAACGCCGCCCAGACGGGAAAGTCTTCCCAAAAATAAATACTTAAAGGTGGGGTGACGCTTGGGAAGACATTGCTCATTACCGTCCTCCCCAATAATTTTGGGAGAAATAAGGGCAATATCAGGGTTTTCTTCAAGGGTATCCACAAGGTGGGCAAGCACGTCAGAGTCAAGCTCAATATCGGGGTTAATAACCGCGTGATATTTGCCCGTATTTTGCCTCAACACAACGTTGTGGCCGCAGCCGAAGCCAACGTTTTCTTTAAGCTCAATAAGGCTTATATCCGAAATTTCACGTAATTTTTGTACAGTATCATCAGGCGAAGCATTATCTATAACATAAAGAGTTAAAGGATATTTTTTGGTATTTTCAAGAACCGAAGCTACTGTTATTTTAGCCTGCTCTGCACCGCCATAAACAACGATAGATGCTGAAAGCATATCCTTTGCCATATTCTTCCCCCAAAGACAACTTATATTTGCTACATTATACCATATCCGTTTAAAAACTTCAATTAAAAAAGAATTACAGCATAAAAAAGCCACGGTAACGCTGACGCGTACCGTGGCTTTTTAACGCATTATTACGGAAAAAGCGCCGTTTTCGGGCAATTTCTCACTATGGCGCGCACCCGTACATGTAGTAGTTACGGTTTTAAATATTGCTTTTACAAAAAATCACTATCGTATGCTTTCGCCAAGCAGATACGTTTCTCCTATTCGGTTGTATTTTATAGGAGTCAAGGTATTATATGGTAGTTTTTCCCAATTGTCTCTCGAAACAATTTTTTCAATTTGCTCTAAATTTTCTTTTGTGTCGGTAATGCCAGGAATAAGAGGAGTTCTCAGCAAAAACGGCTTGCCGCTTGCCCTTAAATTCCCAAGATTTTTTAAAATTAATTCATTGGAAACTCCGGTATACTTTTTATGTAGGTTTTCATCCGTTAGCTTTATATCAAACATAACGAAATCCACCATTTTTATAACCTCTTTAAACAATTCTTCTTTACAGTACCCACAAGTTTCAATTGCTTTATGAATTGTGGTTTTTTCTAAAAATTTTATCAGTTTTTCTCCTTGCATAAGCGGTTCCCCGCCCGAAAAGGTAATGCCACCGTTTTCCCCAACCAAACGCTGTTGACGCTCAATAATTTTTAAATATTCTTCCTCACTCAGGCAACGTACCGATTCTTTCAAGGCGCCGAATTTACAAGCAGCAATGCATTTTCCGCAAAGGTTACATAAATTACGGTCGATTCTATGGGTATCATCAAAAGAATGTACCTTATTCGGACACGTAAAACAGGCTTTACACATAGTGCATTTCTTACTGTCAAAAACAAGAATATTTTTTTGTGTGCGCGCTTCGGGATTATGGCACCACACGCAATTAAGTGGGCATCCCGCCAAAAAACAGTAGTACGAATTCCCGGACCGTCATGGAGGGTAAATGTCTGAATGTCGGTTATTTTCAGCTTCATTTTATACCTCTAAAAGACTTCTTGTAATAATTTCATCCTGATAGTTTTCGGGCAATGATACAAAAGGAGCTGAGAAACCACAAACACGCACAACAATATCCTTGTGATTTTCAGGATCTTTTTTTTGCTTCAATCAATTCTTCACGATTTATACAGTTGGGCTGAATTGCCTGAAGTCCGTTACGTGCAAAAACTCTGAAAAGTGAAGCCATTGTTTCTTCGGTAATTTTTCCCGCAGGCAAAGTCACAGTCATGGACGCATTACCCGAGGTCTTTTTGAAATCTATTTTTTTAAAGCTTTCAAGCATATCATACAAAGATGTTTTATTTCCGTTTCTTGTTGGAGTAATACCTTGACTTAAAAACATTCCTTTTTTGTTGCCGTTGGGAAGCGCACCCATCCACTGACCCGAACGCACTATTTCAGTGTAAAGGTTAAAACCAACACGGCATTTGCCAACAATAATATTTTCTATTCTGTCGCCGATACTGCATAGGTCGTCAAAGAATTTGGCTGCAAATTCCGTAGATTCTTCACTGCCATCACCAAAAGAAGGAACAGCCAATGCCTTTTGACGCAATTCTTCATCTTCCCAGTTATTAAAGCATTGTTCAAAAAGCTCCTGCATAGTACAAATTTTATCATCAAAGCACAATTTCTTTATAACAAAAAGAGAATCGCAGGTTTCTGCAAAACAGGTGAAATACACAGCTTCTCTGCCATATTTAATAGCACCTGCCGTAACATCCTTCTTCATTTTGATACAGGGTTCCATCAAAGCAGACAGTGCACAAGCAGGACTAACTTTGTCCCAAACAGATGAACCTCTTGTAGAATAACTAATTCTGTTTTGAACTATTTGGAAAACAACATTTATATAATTTTCATACAGCTCTTGAAAGGTTTCCGCTTCCAAAAAAGGCTTGTATTGTACACCCATTGCATTAAACTTGTCTGCGGCATTTCTTATCAACCAATTAAATGGAGACAAAAGGAAAAAACATTCACCGCTATACTTATTGTTTGCATCGGGAGTTAAAGCATCCCAGCATCCACCAACAATGTAATTGCGTGCATCCTCCAACTCCGTACCAATATTAACGAGTGCAGGAATCATAGTATCATCATTTTCATAAATACTGTAGCTTCTTCCCTTAACCAATGCTCTGCTGATAAGCCTTAAATACTCTTCAGGAGAGTTTTCGGAAAAACGGCACATAATTTTTGGATAAGTACAGTTAAGATTATCCCTTGCCGTAATAAACATTGTTGTTACAGGGTTAAACACGGGATTACCCTGCTCATCGCAACCACCTACAGTAATGGTATTTTCAAGCTCATAAGAAACAACACCATCGAATTTAACTCTTCTGTCATTGGTAGCGTCAAAGAATATCATAAAGCGTGAAACCAAATCAAGCATTTCTTCATCGGTTACACCATTAGCTTTATCGTTTTCATAAAGGTCGGCAAGCAATACATCCACTCTGCCCATAGAGCTGAAACCATAGCCTTCAATAGTACCCAGCGCCTTTCTCATAAAGCCCATGGTACAAAGACCTTCGTGGAAGGTTTTAGGAGCATTAAACGGCACTCTTGCGGTAATTTCTGCAAGCTCATCCATACCGTTTTTTCGCGCTTCTTCCGCACAACGCAATGCTATTTTTTGAAGAGCATTTATTCCCGCTTCGGCACAATCAATAAATTCCAATTCCTCATCGGTTTTACAAGTTTTTTTAGCTTCGGCTAACTCATCCCTCACACCGGACAAACCAAATTTGAACACTTTTTTCATTGGTATTCCCATATGCATAAAGTCGGCAAAGATACCGCACTGTGAATACAAACCACCTATAACCTTATATTTCCTGTAGTTCTCGGGGTCGAACTCCTCATAAAGATGCTTGTTTCTTTGCATGAGCCAACCGTTTGCGTGTTCTCCGCCACGGTCATATCTACCATCACACCACGCAAGCAACGCGCCCGTTTCAAAAGCAAAATGAACCTCGCGAAAAACAGCGGGCTCAATATTATCGGCAATTACTTCATATAATTTTTTCTTTAAAAAATAACTGCCGGCATCAGGATGCTGCGCTGCATAAGCATCCATAATTTCAAAAACCTTAATACGAAGTTTTTCTACCTTATCAGGAAGTACATCAAAATAGTAATCATAAAGCTCATTTCTTAATTTTTCATAATTCATAATATTAGCCCCTTTACCTTTTGGTAATATTATTGTATGATTTTTCTTCTTGAAAAGCAATGTAATAACTTCGCAAATTTGTACAAAACGGAACTAAATATTGATTTTTCATTGACTATTTATAAAAACAAATGTATAATTTACGGGTAGAGGTGATATAATGATTAACCATATAACTAAAATTCACAACATATACACCTATCAAAGCGATAAAACAAGCTGGAGCAACACATTGCCCAATAACATTAACATATTGTCATATCAATTAGACGGAGAATATCACCATTCCTTTGATTTCGGCACACTAAAGGTAAAGCAGGATTGTGTTTTTAACATAGGCGCTAACGACACCTACAATGTACGCAGAATAAAAAGCGGCACATCAATTTGCGTTACCTTCACATGTGAAGTTCCCATAAAAACGCAGCTTATTAACTGCAAATCTGACCCGCGCTACTCGGTTTTATTCCGAAAGCTTCTTAATTATCGAAGCATACGAATTGAAAGCAACTATTATATGGCTCTTAGCGTTATTTATGAAATTTTTAGCCTTTTAAATCAAAAATCGGTATGCGAAACAATGCCCGCACCAAAATACGATATATTTACCGAAACTCACGAATATTTGCTGAATAATTATTATAGCAACGAAATTAATCTTATCCAATTTGTAAAAAAATCAGGACTTAGCGATAAATATTTCAGAGAAAGCTTCAAAAAATTATACGGCACCACACCCACACAGTTCCTCATTAATTTGCGGCTTAATGAAGCAGCAAAGCTTCTGTCACAAGGTTTATTAAACGTAACTGAAGTCGCCGAAACGGTGGGATTTTCAGACGTATACTACTTCAGCAAGCTTTTCAAAAAAAATTTTTCAGTTCCCCCAAGCAAATTTTGCGTATAAAACAAAAAGCAGTCACAAAAGTGACTGCTTTAATTTTCACACCTTCAAAACTGAACAAAGGAATTACAGGGAGAATCGAAATATAGGTCAAGCCCTCGGTCTATTAGTACACCCTAGCTTTGACATCACTGCCTTTAGACTTGGTGCCTATCAACCCGGTAGTCTACCGGGGACCTTACTAGTCTTCACTATGGGATATCTTATCTTGAGGTTGGCTTCATGCTTAGATGCTTTCAGCGTTTATCCAATCCGTACTTAGCTGCCCAGCTATGCCCTTGGCAGAACAACTGGTGCACCAGAGGTACGTCCATCCCGGTCCTCTCGTACTAGGGACAGATCCTCTCAAATATCCTACGCCCACGACAGATAGGGACCGAACTGTCTCACGACGTTCTGAACCCAGCTCGCGTACCACTTTAATCGGCGAACAGCCGAACCCTTGGGACCGAATACAGCCCCAGGATGTGATGAGCCGACATCGAGGTGCCAAACCTCCCCGTCGATGTGGACTCTTGGGGGAGATCAGCCTGTTATCCCCAGGGTAGCTTTTATCCGTTGAGCGACGGCATTTCCA
>JAZRKJ010000062.1:0-3060 GCA_045646245.1 Acutalibacteraceae bacterium | reverse complement strand
CTTATTTATCCTCTCGAGGTTCCGGGTTTTGAGGGTAAATTTAATAACGATAAAACAAAATCCTACTGCATTGCAGTATTCCGCATTAAGGAAAACGGTAAGCTCTTTATTTTTGCCTCTACTCATCTCTGGTGGAAAACTTCTGACAGATCAAAATGCTGGCGCGGCGATTACGACTATCAGGAGCATTCCGATGAAGCAAGAGAATATCAAATAAACTTACTAATAAACAGAGTTGAAGAACTGCGTAAAAAATACAACTGCCCTGCTTTTATCGTTGGCGACTTTAATGCCGATTACGATTCTTTAGCCGTTCAGTCAGCCTTTAAACGCGGCTATGTTCACGGTCACGATATTGCCACCGAATATAAAGACGAAAAGAACGGTCACCACTTCTGCTATGCCGAAGGCTACGACCATTACGAAAACCCAAAGCCCTTTAAGGAATCAATTGACCAGTTTATTATAAAGGGCGCGGAAGACCTTACCGTTACACGCTTCGACCGTTTTTACGAAGATTATTATATGTGCCTTTCCGACCATTTCCCAATGTGGTGCGACGTTGAACTTTAACAGGTGATTTTATGAAAATAGTATTTTTTGGTTCAAGTCACGGTTATCCCGAACCGCACAGAAAATGCTCATCAACCTTAATCGAAGTTGGAAATAAAAAATACTTTATCGATATAGGTTGTAACTGCGCGGAGGGTCTTGCTGACAGACGTATTCCTATTGAAAAAATTGACGGCGTTTTTATAACCCATATGCATGGTGACCATACCAACGGACTTATCCCTTTTCTTGATATTTGCAGTTGGAAATTCAGAACGGCACATCCGAAAATATTCGTGCCCTGTGATACCGAAAAGATTTCTTCGGTTATATCAGAATGGATAAAGATTACCGGTACTACTATGCGTGAATTTGAGTTTAACGAAGTTACCGACGGCTTTGTTTATGACGACGGCATATTAAAGGTAACCGCCTTTAAAAACTTGCACACAAAAAACTCTTATTCCTATCTTTTAGAAGCAGAAGGAAAGCGCGTGCTCTTTAGCGGTGATTTAAGTACAAACGGCCCGAAGGAAGATTTTCCCGTCAGCGTTTTAGATAAACCCCTTGACCTTGCAATTTGTGAAGCCGCTCACTTTAAAGCAACCGATTATCTTCCCTTTTTTGAAAATAACGACAACTTAAAGCAGCTTTGCTTTAATCATTATTCCGATAGATTTTTAGAATCGGTTATGGAAGCAACCAGACTTCTTGCAAACATCCCTGTTTTTAAAGCAACAGATGATTTGGAGATAACGTTATAAAATAACAAAAATAAGCCAAGTGTCCTTAAAACACTTGGTTTTCTTATATCATCGTCAAGTTTTTATTTCGCAAAAAAATACCGTAAATAATAAAGATATTGCGGAATGTCAATAAATCTTTACGGCAACTTTGTAGGGGAAAACGTCCTCGGTTGCCCGTTAATTCGGGATGTCGGCAAGCGCCATCCCCTACATCTCAAGGACTTATACAGCAAAAAACACGACTCTTTCGAGTCGTGTTTTTAATTGGATTTAATCAGGAAGTCCTGCGTTAAAATCACCATCAGTACCTTCGCCAACACCTGCTACTGTTCTGTTAATAGAATTTGCGTAGATGGTGTATAAAAGCATCTGCCAAAGAGAATTACATGATAAGGCGATTATCAGAGCGCCTTTTCTTTTGGTGTAAAAATATCAATAAAAGATTGCAGATGCCTTTAAGCAAAATTAGTAAAGCATTTCCATATATGCTACAGAACGGTTAACGTGAGTAGAATAAATAGTAAACTGATTATCGTCATTGTCTTTAAAGGTTATAAAGCCTCTTGCCATAAGTTCTCTTTTATCGTGTTCATCAAAGCCATGCACGTAATTGGAGTAGCGCATCATACCGGTAGTATCATCATACTCCCAACAATTAGCAAGAGCATCCCCTGAAACCGATGTAACATAAAGTCCTTCATTTTCTTTGAAAGAGATTGTGCTGTTTGGGTCCCTGTTTTTAATACTATTTGCCTTATAAGCATCACCATTACGGAAAATAATACCGCGTTCTACAATTTCGTATTTGGTTCCGTTAAGGTCAATCTTCTTTCCGTCTTCGGTTTCGTAGTCAAAATAGTATCTTAATGCCTGACCGCCCGATACTTCTTCGGCATCGCCTTTCAGTATACTTACACCACAAGAAGTGAACACATTCTCTATAGGAGTAAGGACGAAATCCTTCATATAAACCTTATCGTTTCCGTCGGTCATTTCACCCATTATAAGGAAAAGACCGTTACTTGTTTTATTTGAATAAGAACTCGTAAAGGTATAATCATCACCTTCGGTTTTTTGTTCTATATAACCATTTACGTTTGCGGTAAAGAATATATCTACAGTTTTCCATTCACCTTCAGTAGTATTTTCGCTTGTTATTGTATATATAGCATCTGTAACATTGTTGCCTTCTGCATACATAACAAGGTTTCTTATATTATTAACCGAAGAGGTTGCAAGGTTAATATTCAATCCATTTTCTATAGTTTCTGCTTTATACGCAAAGGACAACTTATAGGTCACCTGATCATCAACAACGCCTAATCTGTAATGTTTTCCGTCGGTGCTTTTTCCTGCTGTACCATCAAAAAGAAGAGCAGGTACTTCATTTCCGTTTTCATCCTGTGTATTTACTGCATCAAAGTAACCGCCCGATAAATATTCAGAAGCGGTATCAAAAGAAGCCTTAGCGGTATGAAGCTCAACGTCCTCTTCAGGGAATACGGTATCGGTAAATATTTCGTTTTTAACATAGTCGGTATACCAGTTAGCGTCAATTATACCGGTTGAGGGAAGTGTAAGAGGAGCACCGGGCTTGCCTGTAAGGGTAGTCTCTTTGTCACCGTTTGTAAGGGTAATGGTGGTTTTAACCATTTCTATTGTAACCGAATCAATTTCTGCAGTATTAGGAGCGGTTGAAGCCGCGCCGGAAATAATAGACCAGATACCAATTGCCGGCTGATATTTTTCTTCATCAAGCTCA
>JAZRKJ010000061.1:0-22664 GCA_045646245.1 Acutalibacteraceae bacterium | reverse complement strand
AGTAAAAGGCAAAAAAAGACAGCCGCACGTGAGCGGCTGCCCGAGATTGTAATGCGTTGCTAAACTTTCAGTGCCCCTTTTAGGGGCTAAGCCAGTAGTCACCCCTTATAGGGGTGGAGCATACCACCGGTTTACCGGTGGTTATGATTATGATTATTTATTGCTTAAATATTCGTCTATTGCTTTGGCGGAAAGGCTTCCCCTTGAGGGGAGGCTCCGCATAAGCGGTGGTGAGGTGTAGGTTGTTTACAATCGTTAGTGAGACAAATTAAATATACGCCGATATATCGGCTACACCTCATCCGATACCTTCGGTATCACCTTCTCCTCAAGGAGAAGGCTTTTTTTATTGATAAATTCAGTTATATAATTATTAAGGCTTTTGTTATTAAATTTCGGGTGTATGGTAACTGAATAATTGCTTGAAGAATTAGCTCCTAAAATGAATTTTATAGATGCTATTATTACTACTCCTTTTCTCACAAAGTAATTCACTTCGCTTTTTCCGTCGTTTGAAAGTAAATGATGTCTTAGTTCTTTAAATAAATCAGACTGTCTTACGTCATACTTTTTATCAGACATTTGGCATAAAAATAATGTTTGATTATAGTCGTCTGTAAATTGAGTGATATTGTAATCATTTTTGATTATAGTTTCAAACATTTTCATTCCATCGGTTTCTAAATCTTCAAATTGTTTTAATGAAACTTCTGAAAAACCTAAAAAATTTTGCAGTTTTAAAGAAGGATTGTTTCCCGGCGAAACAGTACATAGTAGCTTTTCGGCATCGAGTTCTGCTAAATGTTGTAATCCTTCTTTTAAAATTTTGGTAGCAATTCCTTGACGTCTGTATTTATCGTGTACCCATAAATCGGTATATAACCATTCGTAGCTATTTTTACTGTTTTGTATAAAATTTGCACACCCAATAATATTGCTATCATAGTTTGAAACTTTTACCATAAAGTGATTTGAATTGTAATGTGCTTGGGAAATGATTTTGGTCATTCCTTGAACGATTCTTTGTGAAAAGTCTCCTTGTTCTTTTGCTATTTCATTAAGCATTTCTTCTGTTGGGAATTTTATGGTTTTAAATGTGAAGGATGGAAATATATTTTTCTCATATATATCTAAATTGTTTTCAGGAGATTTTTCACCAAAACTTTTAAAGCCTAATGCTTCCCAAAAGGGTTTGCCTGTTATAGGGTCGGAGGTAAGATAAATTTTTTCGGCGCCGTCTTTTATAAATAAATTTTGCAAATGGTAAAACATTTTTTTGCCGTATCCGTTTAGCCTATATTGCGGTAAAACATAAAACTCCATTACGTAACCATATCCGGGTTTTGTAAAGCCTTTGTGTTCTTTACGGTCTATTTTTCCATATAAAAAACCAATAATATTTTCGCCGTCATAACAAATTTCCAAATGACGCTCTTTATCTTCTTGCTTTTTTATAATACTTTCGCACCATAAATGAATAGTCTTTTCCGGCGTGGTGCGGTGTAGGTGACTGTCTATCTCTAAGCTATAAGCTTTCAAAAGTTCAGAGAAGATAGCACATAATTCTTTGTTTTCTTTTGTGATTTGTACGAATTTTAGATTTAACATATAATTACCTCTTTTATAAATAAAAATCGCTTCTGATAAAATCAGAAGCGACATTTTTTATCAAAGAGTTTTTTACCCGATGGACAAAACGGCAGCCGATTTTATCAGTTTTTCTTTAGTCATTTTGTCCACCTCACTTTCTTTTGTGGTTTGCATTATCAAGTATATCATATAAAATGAAACACTGTCAATTATTTATTACTTAAATATTCGTTTATAGCTTTTGCGGCGGTTTTTCCTGCGCCCATAGCCGAAATTACCGTTGCGGCGCCTGTTACGGCATCGCCGCCGGCATATACTCCCGTTTTACTGGTGGTACCGGTATTTTCCTCTACTATAATACCTCCTCGGCTGTTTACCTCCAAGCCTTCGGTGGTGGATTTAATAAGGGGATTGGGAGAGGTGCCTATTGACATAATAACGGTATCTACCGCCAGTTCGAATTCGCTGTCAGGGAGGGGAACAGGTCTTCTTCTGCCTCTTTCGTCGGGTTCGCCAAGCTCCATTTTAATACATTTCATAGCCTTTACAAAGCCGTTTTCGTTCCCTAAAATTTCAGTGGGATTATTAAGCAGCATAAACTTAATACCCTCTTCTATAGCGTGTTCAACCTCTTCCTTTCGGGCGGGAAGCTCTTCCATACTTCTTCGGTATACTATATAAACTTCGTCAGCACCGAGTCTCAAAGCCGTTCTTGCGGCGTCCATAGCAACGTTACCTCCGCCTACTACCGCAACCTTGCCGCCCTTCATAATGGGGGTGGTTGGGGAGTCGAGATATGATTTCATCAGGTTGCTTCTTGTTAAAAACTCGTTAGCTGAATAAACACCCTTTAAAGATTCGCCCTTAATTCCCATAAAGGAAGGAAGACCAGCGCCGGAACCGATAAATACAGCCTCGTATCCCATACCGAAAAGCTCGTCAATAGTAAGGGTTTTACCGATAATAACATTGGTTTCAACCTTAACTCCCATAGCCATAAGGTTATCAATTTCTTTTTGAACGATAGCTTTTGGAAGTCTGAATTCGGGAATACCGTAAACTAAAACTCCGCCTGCGGTATGAAGTGCTTCAAAAACCGTTACTTCATAGCCCTGCCTTGCAAGGTCGCCTGCGCAGGTAAGCCCAGAAGGACCGCTTCCTATAATTGCAACCTTGTGACCGTTTTGAGGAGGAGTTACAGGCGCAACGTTGCTGTGAGTGTTGTGCCAGTCGGCTACAAAACGCTCAAGACGTCCGATTCCTACGGGTTCGCCCTTAATCCCTCTTACGCATTTTGCTTCACATTGTCTTTCCTGGGGGCAAACTCTGCCGCATACTGCGGGAAGGGAAGAAGATTTACTTATAATTTCATAAGCGCCTTCAAAATCGCCTTCCTTTATTTTTTCGATAAAGGCGGGGATATGGATGTTAACGGGACAACCCGTTACACAAGGCATATTTTTACAGTTAAGACAACGCAGCGCTTCGTCAACGGCGGTGTCGCTGTCATAGCCTAAAGCAACTTCGCTAAAGTTATGCGCTCTTACTTTTGCTTCTTGAGAAGGCATAGGGTTTCGGGTATTGCTCATATTGGGCTTCATTACGGTGCCTCCTTGCTAAAAAGGTTACAAGTATCTTCGTAAGCGTGTCTTTCAAAATCCTTGTACATTGATGCTCTGCTAATAGCTTCGTCAAAATCCACCTTGTAACCGTCAAAATCGGGGCCGTCAACACATGCAAATTTCATTACCTTTTTGCCGTCTTCAATAAGTGTAAGCCTACAGCCGCCGCACATACCCGTACCGTCTATCATAATAGGGTTCATAGAAACGGTGCAGGGAATACCGCTTTTTCTGACTGCCTCTACAACAAATTTCATCATAATAGGCGGGCCGATAGTAATGACCTCGTCAAAGGTTTCGCCACTCTCCAGCATTTCGTTTATAGGCATACAAACGTTACCCTTATTTCCGTAAGAGCCGTCGTCGGTCATAACGAATAAACGCTCTGAGCAATCTGAAAATTCTTTTTCAAGGATAACAAGGTCTTTGCTTCTGAAACCGATTATACTTGTAACCTCGGCGCCCTGATTATGAAGCTTTTGTGCAATGGGCATAGCAATAGCGCAACCTACACCGCCGCCTACAATAAGAACCTTTTTAAGGCCCTCGGTTTTGGTGGCAACGCCTAACGGTCCTGCGAAATCTTCAATATATTCTCCTTCTTTTTTTCCGCTGAGTAATTTTGTGGTAGCGCCAACGGTTTGGAAAATTATTTTAACTGTACCCGCTTTTCTGTTAAAGCCGGCAATGGTTAAAGGAATACGTTCACCGTCTTTATTAACTCTTAAAATAATAAATTGACCCGGCTCTGCCTTTGCGGCTACAAGCGGGGCTTCAATATCCATCATTGTAACAGTAGGGTTTAAAACCCTTTTGTTTACTATTTTATACATTTTGATTTCGCCTCAAGAATATAACTTAATATGTGTATTTATACGCATTATATCATATTTTTTATTGTTAGTAAACAGTAAAATGCTTATTTAATAAAATATACTGTTGCGAAAGGGATTGAAGGCGAAGTTTTGTATATTATGTAGAATATTTTCTCTGCGTTCACAAATGTATTGAAATGACAAAACGGCTATGTTAAAATATTAACAAGAGAAATGGAGTTATGATGCAAATAAACGGAGGAAATGAAAATGAATCAAAAAGAGTACAAGGTTGTAGGTACAACCGAAGAGCTCGGCGCTCTTATGCAAAGGGTACGCGCCGCTCAAGAAAAATTCAGCACCTACAGTCAAGAGCAGGTAGATGAAATCTTCAAAGCCGCCGCTCTTGCAGCAAACCACAAAAGGCTCCCCCTTGCCAAAATGGCAGTAGAGGAGACAGGTATGGGTATAGTTGAGGACAAGGTGATTAAAAACAACTATGCCGCTGAGTATATTTATAACGCTTACAAAAACACTAAAACCTGCGGCGTTATAGATGAAGATAAAGCTTACGGAACAAAGCGTATTGCCGAACCTATCGGTCTTATTGCTGCGGTTATTCCCACTACTAACCCTACTTCTACCGCAATCTTCAAATGCCTTTTAGCCCTTAAAACCCGTAACGGCGTTATAATAAGCCCTCATCCCAGAGCAAAGAAAAGCACTATTGAGGCGGCTAAAATTGTTCTTGAAGCGGCTGTCAAGGCGGGCGCACCCGAAGATATTATCGGTTGGATAGATATTCCTTCTTTGGAGCTTACCGATATGGTTATGAAAAACAGCGATACTATTCTTGCTACCGGCGGTCCCGGAATGGTAAAAGCAGCTTACAGCAGCGGAAAGCCCGCGTTGGGCGTTGGCGCAGGTAATGCTCCTGCCGTAATTGATGAAAGTGCAGATATTGTTCTTGCCGTAAGCTCCATTATTCATTCCAAAACCTTTGATAACGGTATGATATGCGCTTCCGAGCAGTCGGTTATAGTGCCTGAAAAAATATACAAAGACGTTAAGAGTGAATTTGCGTACAGAGGTTGTTACTTCTTAAATACCGAAGAACTGGATAAGGTAAGAAAGACTATTCTTATTAACGGTTCTCTTAACGCTAAAATAGTTGGACAGTCTGCTTTTAAAATAGCAAGCCTTGCCGGTGTAGAAGTACCCGAAAGTACAAAGGTTTTAATCGGTGAAGTGGAAAGCGTTGATATAAGCGAAGAATTTGCCCACGAAAAACTTTCTCCCGTATTGGCTATGTACAAAAGCAAAAACAAAGAAGACGCTTTTAAAAAGGCGGAACAGCTTGTCAGCGACGGCGGATTCGGGCATACCGCTTCCATTTATGCAAACACCGTTACTGCTAAAGATGTTCTCGATGAATTTGCCGCCCGTATGAAGGCTTGCAGAATTCTTATAAATACTCCTTCTGCCTTCGGCGGTATAGGTGATGTTTATAACTTCGACCTTGCTCCCTCCCTTACTCTTGGTTGCGGAAGCTGGGGTGGAAACAGCGTTTCCGAAAACGTAGGAGTTAAACATCTCCTTAACATTAAAACCGTTGCAGAAAGAAGAGAGAATATGTTGTGGTTCCGCGCTCCCGAAAAGATTTATATTAAAAAAGGATGTTTACCTGTTGCTTTAAGCGAACTGGGTACAATGAATAAAAAGAAGGCGTTTATAGTTACCGATACCTTCCTTTATGAAAACGGATATACCAAAGGTATTGAAGGAAAACTTAACGAAATGGGTATTATTTGTACTACCTTTTCTAACGTTGCTCCCGACCCGACTCTTGCTTGCGCAAAGGAAGGCGCAAAGCAAATGGCTTCCTTTAATCCCGATGTTATTATTGCCGTCGGCGGCGGTTCTGCTATGGATGCGGCTAAAATTATGTGGGTGCTTTATGAACACCCCGAGGTTGATTTTGCCGATATGGCAATGCGTTTTATGGATATAAGAAAAAGGGTATACGATTTCCCCCAAATGGGTGAAAAAGCCTATTTTGTCTGCGTTCCTACTTCGGCAGGTACGGGAAGTGAGGTTACTCCCTTTGCGGTTATTACCGACGAAGTAAGCGGAATTAAATATCCTCTCGCCGATTATGAGCTTCTCCCCAAAATGGCTATTGTTGACGCCGATATGATGATGAACGCTCCCAAAGGACTTACAGCGGCTTCGGGTATTGACGCTGTTTCCCACGCTCTTGAAGCGTATGCTTCGGTTATGGCTACCGATTATACCGACGGTATTGCTCTTCGCGCCCTTAAAATGATATTTGAATATCTCCCCAGAGCTTATGAAAACGGCGCGGCTGATATTGAAGCAAGAGAAAAAATGGCTAACGCCGCTACCATGGCGGGTATGGCTTTTGCTAATGCATTCCTTGGCGTAATGCACTCTATGGCGCACAAGCTCGGCTCCTTCCACCACATTCCCCACGGTATTGCAAACGCCCTTATGATGGACGAAGTGCTTCGCTTTAACTCTGTCGAAGCTCCCGCTAAGATGGGAACCTTTTCTCAGTACAGCCACCCCCACACCCTTGCCCGTTATGCTGAAATTGCCGATTATCTGGGTATTAAGGGTAAAAATGACAACGAAAAGCTTGAAGGTCTTATTAAAGCGATAGACGAGCTTAAAGCCAAGGTTGGAATAAAGCCCGCTATTAAGGATTACGTTCTCGATGAGGAAGACTTCTTAAACCGACTTGACGATATGACCGAACAGGCTTTTGACGACCAATGCACAGGCGCAAATCCCCGTTACCCCCTTATGAGCGAAATAAAGAAAATGTATCTTAACGCTTATTACGGTAAATAATATAAGTGAGGCGAAAAATATGAGTATAGAAACCGATAAAATTATTGCGGTACGCGCCGCAAAAACCGTATACCGCGACGGCGACAATGTTATAAAGGTGTTTGATAAGGATTATTCCAAAGCAGACGTTTTAAACGAAGCCTTGAATCAAGCGCGTGTTGAAGAAACGGGACTTAATATCCCCACCATTATTGAGGTAATGAAGGTTGACGGAAACTGGGCTATTGTTTCTGAATATATAGAAGGCAAAACTCTTGCTCAGCTTATGGAAGAAGAACCGTATAATATTGATAAATACCTTGAGCTTTTCGTAGATTTACAAATGAAGGTTCATTCCAAAAAAGCGCCCCTTCTTAATAAGCTGAAAGACAAAATGAACCGTAAAATCAGCGAGTCGTCCTTTGATGCAACCACACGTTACGAGCTTCATACCAGACTTGAAAGTATGCCCAAGCATACAAAAGTTTGTCACGGTGACTTTAATCCTTCCAATATAATCATCAGCAACGGGGGAGAAGCCTTTATAATTGACTGGGCGCACGCTACCCAAGGTAACGCTTCTGCCGACGTTGCCCGTTCGTATCTTCTTTTCTGTCTTAACGGTCAAACCGAAATTGCGGAAAAGTATTTGAACCTTTTCTGTAAAAAGAGCGATACCGCAAAGCAGTACGTTCAGGAATGGATGCCCATAGTAGCCGCTTCTCAGTCGGTAAAGGAAAAGCCGGAAGAAAAAGAATTCTTAAGCCGTTGGGTTAACGTTGTAGATTACGAATAATTAAAAAAGTACCGTATATTGCCTTTTTGGGGCGATATACGGTACTTTTGTTCATAACTTTTGAAAAAATATACAAAAGTTTTAAACAAATACTTGACAAATGGTTGATTATGCACTATAATATAGACAGAAAGGAAACAGAAAGGTGGCTGATACCAATGAAAATGGAAGCCGAACCTGTACAGGTGAACTCATAAAACTGAAAGAGGTGAGTCCGAAAAACAATTAACTTTATTTCCATTAAATAAAAGACAAAGTTAATAATTTTAGAAACTGTATAAAATAAATGTACTTTTTTGAAGTTTAGTCCGTTTATGTTTGTGGACAAATATTTAAATTGCAAATTTTTTTAATATACTCCTTTTTATAAAAAAATAATAACTTAAATGGTGAGACCAATGTTCAAATTTAAACTTATGAATAATAAATAAGTAAGGGTGTTACCAATGTACAAGTAAATTTCCCCGACGTCGTAAGGCGTCGGGTTTTTTTGATTCTTGGCGTGACGGCTACGAATTGACAAGTATTTTATACTGTGATATAATCATTATGGAGTATTTTGATTATATTTGTATTTATATAACAAAGCTAAAAGGAATGAATTTTTTAATGAAACTTTGCAAGAAACTTGCAGTATTTATATTAGTTTTAGCCTTATCGGTCACCGCTTTTTTACCCGCGATGCCTCTGGCAAAAGCCTATAATACCGACTATCCCAACACCTGGAATAACACAGGCGATTACGTGGAAGACCTTATTGGTATTGCTATGACACAGGTGGGCTATTACGGCAACACCACTACCGGTACCAAATACGGCGCTTGGTACGGTGAAAATTTCACTTATTCCCAGTGGTGCGGAATGTTTGTTGCCTGGTGCGCAAATCAGGCGGGTATTCCTACCTCGGTTATTCACAAAACAGCAAAGGCTAATAACTACCGAAACAGCGGTACTTATCATTATAAAGACGGTTACACTCCTGTCCGCGGAGATTTAGTTCTTTATAACCCAATGACTAACGGCTATTCGGGAAGCTATTATTGGCCCGAAAAAAATTCCGACGGAACTTATAGTGAAAGCTCTCACGTAGCTATCGTTTGCTCTTATGATTCATCAAATAAAAAAATCTGGGTAGTTCACGGCAACAGTACGGGAGACAAGGTTTGCTATAACAGTATTTCGGTTTCCTCCGATGCTATTCAGGCGTTTGTTACTCCGGCTTATTCGGGGTCATCGGGTTCGTCGGGCTCTACTTCGCCCCTTTACGATTACGTTAACGGGGACAGCGTGAATATGCGTTCGGGCCCCGGTACCGAATATAATAAACTCGGTTCTTACAATACAGGTACAAGCGTAGAAATAATTGATACTGTTACAAACTCTTCGGGGGAAACCTGGCATCAAGTTGAAATTTTAAGCAACGGTGCAACGGGTTATATAAGAAGTGACTTTATTACCATTATAAACAAAACCGAAGAAGCTCCGAAAACTCATTATATAAACGGTGATAACGTAAGGCTGAGAAGCGGCGCCGGAACAGACTTTGACGAAGTGGACAAGTTTGATTCCGGCACAAAGGTTAAACTTTTAGGAGTTGCCGCAAATGCTGAAGACACAACCGAAAAATGGTATAACGTGCAAATTATCGCCACGGGGGATAAAGGCTATATAAGAAGCGATTTTATAAAAATAGTTACTACCGATGAAACACCTTACGTTAATGCAGACAACGTTAATTTGCGAAGCGGTGAGACTTCTTCAACCGATTCTCTCGGAAAATACAGTAAGGGTACAAAGGTTGAAATATTAAGTACCGTCACCAATTCTTCGGGAGAAATCTGGAATAAAGTAATTGTTTTCTCCGATAAAATTGAAGGTTATATAAGAAGCGATTTTATTTCCATAGACGAAGCCCCTGAGGAGCCCGAATACGATTATACCAACGTTTCTTATAATCTGCGTTCTGCTCCCGGTACCTGGAACGAGGTTGTAGGAAGTGTTGCGAGCAATGCAAGGGTGTATATTCTTGAAGTTGCTTATGATACCGACGGTGACAAATGGTATTATATACGCGTGGCAAGTAACGGTCTGGAAGGATATATTTACTATAAACGGGTAACTGTAAATTCTACCGAAAAGGATACCGTTTCGGCTTCAAGCGCAGCAGTTTATTCTGACGTTTTTGGCTCGTCAACACTTTGTACTGCTCAAAAAGGCGATACTCTTACCGTACTTAACGTGACGTATGACGGCAAAGGCACAAAGTGGTTAAAGGTAAGAATAACCAAAAGCAGTAAAACCTATGAGGGTTATATCAACCCGGATTCGGTTACACTTAACGGTAAAAACAGAAAAAGCGTTGTTTTCACTACCGCCCTTGAAACTCCCGTAGCGGGAAGTGATTTTGATATTACCGATACCGTAACGGTTCGCGGTTGGTCTTTCAGCAACGTAGGTGAAGCGCCTTGTTATTATTCTGTAGACGGCGGCCCCAAAACTCCCTTTACCGTCGAAAAACGCACCGACGTCAAATCAAAATATTCAGCCTGTCCTTCGGCTAACGTTGGCTTTACCGCGTCTTTTTCAGCCGAGAGCCTTTCTTACGGAGAACATACGGTTGAAATTTTTACAAGCGCCGACGTTACCGTTCAAAGTATATATACCGTTTCCTTTAACATTGCCGACGGCGAAGCTCCCACGGGACAGCTTGTAGACGTTACCGATATTGATGAAACGGGATACACTCTTATAATTACTGCTAATGATAACGTAGGAATAAGCTCGGTTTATACGTCTACTACGGCTGACGGTATGGCGGTAGAGCATATTGCTAACCGTATTGTTGATGACGTTTATACCGTAAGGGTAAAAACAAGCGATTTCCTAAATAACGATACAAACTTCGTTACCGACGTATACGTAAGAGATACCTACAGTAACGTTATCAGCGCAGGTCGGATTACACTTAATCCGAAGCAGTATAAGCCTGTTGTCGTTACTTATGACGCTAACGGCGGAGTATCTGCTCCCGAAGCGGCAACCCTTGCCTTTAACGGAAAGCATACCGTTTCCAATTATGTGCCTAAAAGGGGCGGATATATGTTTCTGGGTTGGTCGTCTTCAAAAAACGGAGTCGTAGAATATAGGTCGGGAAGTACTTATACCTTTACTTCCTCTGTCACGCTCTATGCTGTCTGGACCGATGTGCTTCCGGGTGACTGTAATAATGACGGGGTAGTAAACACATCAGATTTAGCCCTTATTAAGCTTGCGCTAAGCACTGGAAGTGAGGAAATGCCGGACGGATATGATTTTAACGGAGACGGCGTATTAAACACGTCAGACCTTGCGGAGCTTAAAATTTATCTTGCAGGTTAAAAAATTGTCAAATTAAGGGTTTTTTAGGGACAAAAATATTGCATAATTTTAAAAGTGTGGTATAATAAATCCATAGCGCCTTATTTCGGGGTATCTGCCCCGTAGGCGGATTAACCGAAAGGAGTTCTGTTTATGAAATACTCACATGAAGTAGAAAAGATGTGCCCTCTTGCTAAGGGCGCATACCACGGCCCTGCACCTATTCCGCAGGAAGGTCAGTGGACTCAGGTAAAAGAAGTTAAGGACGTTTCCGGTCTTACCCACGGCGTGGGCTGGTGCGCTCCTCAGCAGGGTGCCTGTAAGCTTACCCTTAACGTTAAAGAGGGTATCATTGAAGAAGCACTTGTTGAAACTCTCGGCTGCTCCGGTATGACTCACTCTGCAGCTATGGCTTCTGAAATCCTCGTTGGCAAAACTATTCTTGAAGCTCTTAATACCGACCTCGTTTGCGATGCTATTAACACCGCTATGAGAGAATTGTTCTTACAGATAGTTTACGGCCGTACTCAAACCGCTTTCTCTGAAGACGGTCTTCCCATTGGCGCCGGTCTTGAAGACCTTGGTAAGGGTCTTCGTTCTCAGGTTGGTACTACATACGCTACCAAGACTAAGGGCCCCCGTTATCTTGAGCTTGCCGAAGGTTATATCACTAAGATTGCCGTTGACAAGGATGACCAGATTACCGGTTACAAGTTTGTTCACCTCGGCAAGATGATGGATATGATTAAAAAGGGTATGGACGCTAATGAAGCTTTAGAAAAAGCAAGCGGCCAGTACGGACGTGTTGATGACGCTGCCAAGCTCATCGACCCACGTGAAGAATAATAAAGGAGGCAATGACTTATGGCATTATTTGAAAGTTATGAAAGACGTATTGACCAGATCAATGCGGAGCTTAATAAACACGGCATTGCTTCTATTGAAGAAGCAAAGAAAATCTGCGACGACGCAGGTGTTGATGCTTACAATATAGTAAAGGGTATTCAGCCCATTTGTTTTGAAAACGCTGCTTGGGCTTACGTTGTAGGCTGTGCAATCGCTATTAAGGATAAGGCTGCAAGCGCTGCTGAAGCCGCTGAAAAGATTGGTCTCGGTCTTCAGTCCTTCTGTATCCCCGGTTCAGTTGCCGACGACCGTAAGGTTGGTCTTGGCCACGGTAATCTGGGCGCAATGCTTCTCCGTGACGAAACCAAGTGCTTTGCTTTCCTTGCCGGACACGAATCCTTCGCTGCTGCTGAAGGCGCTATCGGTCTTGCAAAGAGCGCTAACAAAGCAAGAAAAGAACCCCTCCGCGTTATTCTTAACGGTCTTGGTAAAGACGCCGCTAAGATTATTTCCCGTATTAACGGCTTTACCTATGTTCAGACTAAGTTTGACTACTACACCGGTAAGGTAAACGTAGTTGAAGAAATCGCTTACTCCGACGGTGAGCGCGCAAAGGTTCGTTGCTACGGTGCAGACGACGTTCGTGAAGGCGTTGCTATTATGCATCTTGAAGGTGTTGACGTTTCCATCACCGGTAACTCCACCAACCCCACCCGCTTCCAGCATCCTGTTGCAGGTACCTATAAGAAGGAATGTATTGAACAGGGCAAGAAGTACTTCTCCGTTGCTTCCGGCGGCGGTACAGGTAGAACTCTGCATCCCGATAATATGGCTGCAGGCCCCGCTTCCTACGGTATGACCGATACTATGGGTCGTATGCATAGTGACGCTCAGTTCGCAGGCTCCTCCTCCGTTCCCGCTCACGTTGAGATGATGGGTCTTATCGGTGCAGGTAACAACCCCATGGTTGGTATGACTGTTGCTTGTGCAGTTGCAGTTAACGAAGCACTGAACAAATAATCTTCGATTTTTGTAATGAAAAACTAAAGGACTTGGGATTTCCCAAGTCCTTTTTAATTATCTTCATTATTTATAAATTCTGCAATATCTTCTATTTTGCAATTCAATGCGGTACAGATTTTATCAATCGTTTTTGTTTCAATATTTTCATTGGCTTTAAGACGTCTGATTGTTTTACTGTCAATTCCGCATTTTTCTCTTAATTTATAGGTTGTAAAACCTTTTTGCTTCATTGTGAGCCATAATTTATTAAAAACTATCATAAAATAACCCCCTTGACAAATATTATTATGGGGGTTATAACCCTAAATATTAAGGGGATATAATCCTCATATTTAGGATGGTTATTTTGATTAAAAGAGTAGTTATTGCGGGGTGCAGAGATTATAGCAATTATGAAGAAGCAAAACTTTATATTGATTTTTGCCTGTCTAATATAAGAAAGGAAAATAATATTATTATCCTTTCGGGGCATGCAAACGGTGCTGATTTAATAGGGGAAAGGTATGCAAAAGAAAACGGTTTTAAGGTAGAAATATATCCTGCCAATTGGAAGAAATATGGCAGAAGTGCAGGGCCGATACGAAATAGGCAAATGGCAGAAGTATGTGACTATGTAATATGTTTTTGGGACGGCAAAAGCAGGGGTACAAAGTCGATGATTGAATTCGCTAAAGAATGTAACAAACCGGTCAGAATTAAAAAAATCTTTATAGAGAATAGATAGTAAAAAACAGACACATCATGGAGTAAAGCCCGTGCAGTATATTATTTCTTTAAGGCTTAAAACGGCGGTTGGCTTTTTACTTGAAGGTAATCTGAGTGTAAGTGTGATAGCGCAACTTTCCGGCTTTTTCGACGTTTGCTATTTCAGCAAACTTTTCAAAGCAAGGTTTAATTGTTTTCCCCAAAGAGTACAGGATATTAAACGTAGGCGTAGGTGAATACTTGACAAACGTTTTGAAAAGTATTAAAGTTTTAATTGGAGATGATTATTTGTGGCAGCTTTTACTTATATTTTCTATTTTCTGGTAATTCTTTCAATCCCTGCTATACCTATTATTATTGTTTTTTCGGTTAAAGCCCGTAACAGAAGAAATTTTATTGAGCGTTACGGTTGTACACCCGAAATTTTTGAACAAATAAAAAGCTATAAAGAATTACTTGATGCCGGAATTATTTCACAACAAGAATTCGAAGCAAAAAAATACGAAATTTTAAACTACGGTAACCGTCGATAAAGTTATTGTGCTTCCTGATATCAATATTGGTTTCTATTAAATTGGGTGTCCAAAGTTAACGGACACCTTTTTGCTTTTATTTTTATGGCTTATCTTCATCTTTTACTTTAAATAACAACACTGTTATGGTATAATGTTTTCGTTGAGGTGTTATTATGGTTAAACGTATAGTTGTTGCGGGCAGCAGAGATTTTTACGATTACCGCATGGCGAAAGAATATATTGACGAATGCCTTGCCGAATTTGAGCAAGCTACTGAATTTATATTTGTTTCCGGCACCTGCAGAGGTGCAGATATGCTGGGGGAGAGATATGCTGACGAGCATGGGTACAAAATAGAACGCTATCCTGCCGATTGGAACTTACTCGGCAAAAGCGCAGGGCCTGTTAGAAACCGAAAAATGGCGCAGGTAAGCGACCTTATTATTTGCTTTTGGGACGGAAAGAGCAGGGGAACACGCTCACTTGTTGAATATGCAGAAAAAATAAGAAAAACAGTTAAAATTAAAATGATATAGGTGAATTATGAAAGATTTCAAGTTAACGGTTTTAAAATATGCCGAATCTACTATTGGCGAAAACAACGTGTTTTACGGTGGTAAAAAAGACAGAATATGGCCTATATCCTTTTTTCTTTTCTTAATAGAAGAAGAACAAAGAAAAATACTTGTTGATGCGGGTTGCAATGAATTGAACGGCTTTTATTTAAGCCGATTTATAAAGCCTGTTGAACTTCTTAATAAGTACGGTGTTAAAGCGGAAGAGATAACCGACCTTATTATTACCCACGCCCATTACGATCATATTGCTTTGGCAAGTGAATTTAAAAATGCTGCCGTTTATATTCAACAAGACGAATATGAACGCGGTAAAAGATATTTCGGTGAAAATCAAAAGGTAGTGACTTTCGAGGAAAGCGTACAAGTTACTAACAGTATAACCGCTATTAAAATCGGTGGGCACAGTATAGGCTCAAGCATAGTTGAAATATCACACGAAAACCACCTTTACGTAATAGCAGGAGACGAAGCCTATTCAAGGGAATGTATATTAAGGCAAATCCCAACGGGGACTTGTACTAATATTGAAAACAGCCGAAAGTTTATTGAGACATATAAAGACAGTAAATATACCGTTCTTTATTCTCACGATATGGATGTTTTACCCGCTAAAAACGGGTTTTTAAGGCTGTTATAAAAGGAGAAAACGGAATATGAAATACGTAATTGATCATGATTATCATATACACTCTTATCTAACACCGTGTGCAGGACATCCGCCTGAACAAAACTGTGAAAATATCCTTGCTTACGGAAAACGTATGGGAATGAAGGATTTGGTTATTACAGACCATTTTTGGGATTTAGAAAATGGTGTGACCACGGAGAAAAACTGGTTTAGAAGATATGGATATTCGTATTGCGAAGGAATGCGGATGTAAATTTTATCTTGGCTCCGACGCTCATTCGTTAGGTGAATTTGATAACGTAGGAGAACGTTTTAACGCTGCTATTGACGCATTATCCCTTACGGAAATAGATAAATTCCGCCCGTTCGGATAAATAAAAAAGAGAACTTGCGAAAGTTCTCTTTTTTGCTTAATTATTTATAAATTTTTTTATTGCTTCAAGTGAAGCGTCGCTTATATCGTGTTCTATTTTACAAGCGTCCTCTGCGGCGGTTTCTTTATCTACCCCAAGACGTATAAGACACTGCGTAAGTATAGTATGCCTTTCGTATATTTTTTCGGCGACCTCTTTGCCTTCTTCGGTTAAAGAAAGGTGGCCGTTTTTATCCATATTGACAAATCCGCCTTTTTTCAAAAGACCAACGGCGCGGCTGACACTTGGTTTTGAAAATCCCATATATTCCACCACGTCTATAGAACGGACGGTATTGCTCTTTTTAGAAAGCACGTAAATAGATTCAAGGTACATTTCGCCTGATTCCTGTAAATTCATAATAACCCTCCGTTTCAATATTTACTTCATACAGTTTATCACATTTTTATTAAAAAAGCAAGAATAGGGATTTTTTGACTGTGAATTGAAAAAAGCATTGGGGAAACAATACTTTTATATATAAATAATGCAATAAATATGGTGAGTTTTGTTGAACTTACTCACAATATAGTGCATATTTGGACAAATATGATTTGACAAAGGGTGTTACTGGGTGTATAATACTTTTGTTAAAAGAGTCACTATCAGACGAATAAACGGAGAGAACTACGTGGAAAAGTATGTAATAGAAGGCGGCAAACCTTTAAATGGTGAAGTACATATCAGCGGTGCGAAAAACGCAGCCGTTGCAATTCTTCCTGCCGTTTTATTGGCGGACAGCCCTTGCCTTATTGAAAATCTTCCCGACATTTCCGATGTCAGTCTTATTCTTAAAAGTATGACAAAGCTTGGCGCAAAGGTAGAAATGATTGATGCAAACACCGCAAAAATCGACCCTACCGGCGTTAATTCTTATATAGTAACCAAAGATATGAGCAGCGGTATGCGTGCCTCCAGTTATTTTTTAGGCGCTCTGCTTGGTAGATTCCATAAAGCAAAAGTTGCCCCTCCGGGTGGCTGCGACTTCGGCGTTCGCCCCATTGACCAGCATATAAAAGGGTTTGAAGCTATGGGCGCAAAGGTTGTTTGCGAAAATGATATGGTAGTTTGCCGCGCTGATGAGCTTAAAGGTAATTATATTTACCTTGATATGGTTACGGTTGGCGCAACTATAAATATTATGCTTGCCGCCGCAAAAGCCAAGTGTATGACTGTTATTGAAAATGCGGCAAGAGAACCTCATATTGTTGACCTTGCAAACTTCCTTAATTCTATGGGCGCAAATATAATGGGCGCCGGTACCAACGTAATTAAAATTCGTGGTGTGGAAAATCTTCGCGGAACTTCTTACAGTATAATTCCCGACCAAATAGAAGCGGGAACCTATCTCGTTGCCGCTGCTGCAACTATGGGCGACGTTACCATTACCAACGTTACCCCGAAGCATCTTGAGTCAATTGTAGCAAAACTTATTGAATCCGGCGCGACGGTAGAGCAATTTGACGAAGCAGTAAGGGTTAAAATGGAAAGAAGACCCCGCCGTTGTCAGGTAAAAACAATGCCTCACCCCGGCTTCCCAACCGATATGCAGCCTCAAATGGCGACTATGCTTACGGTTGCAGAAGGGGAAAGCACAGTTATTGAAGGCGTTTGGGACAACCGTTTCCGCTATGTAGAGGAACTTAAAAAAATGGGTGCGGATATACGTGTAGAAGGAAAACGCGCAATTATTAACGGTAAGGATTCGCTTACTCCCTCCGTTGTTAACGCTACTGACCTCAGAGCGGGCGCCGCAATGGTAATTGCGGGGCTTATGGCTCCCGGAAAAACCGTAGTACACAACATTGAGTATATTGACCGCGGATATGAAGATTTGGTTGAAAAGTTTACTTCTCTCGGCGGAAATATTCGCAGAATATCAGAATGATTTTTAAAGGGAGGTTTTTCCTCCCTTTATATTATATGTATAAGGGGTGATAAGAATGGCAAAAATTTGTCCGCTTTTTAGCGGCAGTAAGGCAAACTGTACATATTTGTCTTCGAAGGACGAAGCGTTGCTTGTTGACGCGGGCGCTTCGGCGAAAGCTACCCTTAATGCTATTGAAGCTATTGGCGAGAACGCGGAGAAGATTCGCGCAATACTTGTCACCCATGAACACGGGGACCATATAAGCGGACTTAAAACTCTTTTGAAAAAACTTAAGGTGCCGGTTATTGCCTCTTCTTTTACTTTAAATACTTTAAGTTCAATGAACGTTTTGCCGGCAGGGGCAGAGGTTTTGGCTTTGGACGGCTATACCGAAACAGGCTTTTGCAAAATCAAGCGTTTTGAAACAATGCACGACTGCGAAGGCTCCAGCGGTTACCGTATAGAATTTGATAATGACTGCATTGCTTCGGTTTGTACCGATCTGGGCGTTGTTACTTCCCAGGTCAGAGAATCCATTACGGGAAGCAACGTGGTGCTTCTTGAATCAAATCACGACCTTAAAATGTTACAAATGGGTCCTTATCCCGCAGAGCTTAAAATACGTATAGCGGGGGAGAAGGGCCACCTGTCAAATAACGCCGCGGCAAGCGAACTGGTTTCTCTTCTTCATTCCGGAACCAGCCGTTTCGTTTTGGGGCATTTGAGTGAAAATAACAATTTGCCCGCTTTGGCGCTTCGTACAAGCGAAGCCGCGCTTATGGACGCGGGGGCTAAAAAAGGCAGTGATTATCTGCTTTATTGTGCTTTAAGAGAGAACCGAGAAATCGTATATTTTTGATTTTTTATACTTTTAGAAAAAAAGACTTGACCGAGTGCATCTTTTGTGGTATAATTGGTGCACCTCTGAAGAGTCTTTTTTTTTGTTTGGACTCTGTTCTGTCAAGGTTTAGTGCCTCGGTGTGCTTGCCGTTCGTATGGCGACATAACGCGAATGGCCCGTTGGTATTGAACCGAACCGAGGGAGGCGTTTACTGCATTAAGCAGCAAAAAAATATTTCCGTAAAGCGGGAGGTGCCGTTATGAGAGTTAAAATCACACTTGCTTGTACTGAATGCAAGCAGCGCAATTACAACACAATGAAAAACAAGAAAAATGATCCGGACAGACTTGAAATGAATAAGTATTGCAAGTTCTGCAGAAAGCACACCGTTCATAAGGAAACCAAATAAGGAGAGCTGAATATGATAAAAGTTGTCAATAAGGCTTGTCAGGTTTTGACTGCACTTTTTACTGTTGCAGCATTGGTTTTCTTCTTCTTTAATTTCGCCAACTTGAACAATGGCGGAATTTTTGCCAGCGGTCTTCAGGTATCTTTTGGTTCTGAAGTAGCGGAAGGCTTAACAATTGAAAAGAGTTCTCATATTCTTTTTAACTTTATCCTTACCGTTCTTGGCGCAGCCATGGCTATATTAACATTTTTCTCCAAGGCTAAGGGACTCAAGTTCTTTGTTGCGGCGGATTCTCTTGCTGTAGCTATCTATATGCTTGTGGCTTATCTTGGCGATCCAATGTATTTTATAGACTACCGTCTCGTTGATGCCCAAGGTGCTGTTACAAAAGCTACCGCTGTTGCTTATACTCCTTTTGTGCTCCTACTTTCTATAGCAATGTTCGCAGCCTTTATTTTCGGCGTTGCGTACATTCTTGTAAACGACCGCATTGAAGTTCTTGCGTCTAAAGGCGCTAAGAAGTCTATCATCAAACGTATCGTTTACTTCTTCAAGGACTATAAGAGCGAATGCAAGAAGATTGTATGGCCCGGAATTAAAGAGGTTCTTAAAAATACCGGTATTGTACTCGTAATGTTCTTAGTATTCGGTGCAATTGTATGGTTAGTTGACTTTGGTCTTAAAGAGTTACTCGAATTGATTTGGTAATAAGGAGAACCAATATGTCTGAATCTCAAGCTAAATGGTATGTAATACAGACAATGTCCGGTTACGAAAACAAAGTTGCTACCGACCTTGCTACAATGGTAGAAAACCGTAAAATGCAAGATTTAATCGTGGATATTAAAATCCCTACCGAAAAGGTAACAGAGGTAAAGGATGATAAGGTTCGCGAGGTAGAACGTAAAATATTCCCCGGATATGTTCTTATTAAAATGATCGTTACTAACGATTCATGGTACGTAGTGCGTAATATTCACGGATGTACCGGTTTTGTAGGTCCCGAATCCAAACCCGTACCTCTTACTGAAGAAGAGGTTGCATCACTCGGCGTTGAAAAGCACAGCGTAGAGGTTGGATACAGCGTGGGCGACCGCGTTGTTATAGTTAGCGGACCTCTTAAAGACTTCGCAGGCGTTGTTAAAGAAATAAATGTCGCAGACAACAGCGTTAGCGTAGGTATTGAAGCGTTCGGTAGAGAAACACTTGCCGAACTCGAGCTGGATCAGATTGTTCCGGCTGAATAAAAACAGGTAATAATACGGGTTTCCCGTTTATTATGCGGCTGTCTCGCCGCAGGCGTTTAACGACGCCGTCAAGTGGGAGGAGCATAAATTTATATTAGGTGCTCCGCCAAGTGTAAAATAACACTGTTACCACAATTTTGGAGGTGCAAACAATGGCTCAAAAAATTATAGGCTACATTAAATTGCAGATCCCCGCAGGTAAAGCAACTCCTGCCCCCCCGGTAGGTCCTGCTCTGGGTCAGCACGGTGTAAACATCATGGCTTTCACCAAGGAGTTCAATGAACGCACAAAGAATGATATGGGTCTTATTATCCCTGTTGTAATCACTGTTTACGCAGACCATTCTTTCAGCTTCATTACTAAGACTCCTCCTGCCGCTGTTCTTATTAAGAAGGCTTGCGGTATTGAATCCGCATCCGGCACACCTAACAAAACTAAGGTTGCCAAAATCACCAGCGAGCAGATTAAGAAAATCGCAGAAACTAAAATGCCCGACCTTAATGCCGCAAGTATAGAAGCTGCTATGAGTATGATAGCAGGTACCGCACGCAGCATGGGTGTCGAAGTAGTCGATTGATTCTCTCTCGTGGGAGGAAATTTCCGATTTAACCACTTATTGGGAGGTAAAATAAAGTGAAACACGGTAAAAAATATTTAGCCAGCGCACAGCTTATTGAACCCGGTAAGCTTTATGACGCTGAAGAAGCAGTAGCTGTAGTTGTAAAGACTGCTGCTGCAAAATTTGATGAAACAGTAGAAATCCACGTACGTCTCGGTGTTGACTCCCGTCACGCTGATCAACAGGTTCGCGGTGCAGTAGTTCTTCCTAACGGTACCGGTAAAACCGTACGTGCCCTTGTTCTTGCAAAGGGTGACAAGGCTGACGCAGCTCTTGCAGCAGGCGCAGACTTTGTTGGTGCAGAAGATATGGTTGCTAAGATCCAGAATGAAAACTGGCTCGATTTCGACGTTGTAATTGCAACACCCGATATGATGGGTCTTGTAGGTCGTCTTGGTAAGGTTCTCGGCCCCCGTGGCTTAATGCCTTCTCCTAAGGCCGGTACCGTTACTCCTGACGTTGCTAAGGCTGTTACCGAAGCAAAAGCAGGTAAAATCGAATACCGTCTTGATAAGACCAACATTATCCACTGCCCCATCGGTAAGGTTTCCTTCGGTGCTGAAAAGCTTCAGGAAAACTTCAATGCTCTTATGGGCGCAATCATTAAGGCTAAGCCTGAGGCTGCTAAGGGTCAGTACGTTAAATCTTGCGTACTCGCTACCACAATGGGCCCCGGAATAAAGCTCAACGTTGCTAAGTTTGGTAACTAATAATAAAAAGCCGTGAAAAACACGGCTTTTATTTTTAAAAAAAGTATTGACAAATACAAACAACTTGTGTATAATACTTTTGTTGCATTACTTGAGACAGTAGGTTCCCGTTTTGGGAGTAAGCATTGCGCCTACCGAGGTGAGCAGAACATTATAATTTTTTTTAATGTTTCGGTCTGTTCCTATGTCTCAGGGAACAGACTTTTTTACTATATTTTACGGAGGTGAAATTAATGCCTAATGCAAAAGTTTTAGAGGAAAAGAAAGCCATAGTTGCTTCTGTTGCCGAAAAAATTCAGAATTCCGTTGCAGGCGTTGTTGTTGACTACACCGGTACTTCTGTTGCAGATGATACAGCTCTTCGTAAGGAGCTTCGTGAGGCCGGCGTTGATTATTTCGTAGTTAAGAATACTCTTCTTGCCCGCGCCATCGAAGGTACCGACCTTGAGGGTATGAAGGAAGTTCTTGAAGGAACTACCGCTCTTGCAATCTCTAAAGAAGACCACGTTTGCGCTGCTCGTATTCTTTGCAAGTTCGCTGAAACCCACGAAAGCTTCAAGGTTAAGTCCGGTTATCTCGACGGCAAAGTTATTGACGTTGCTATGATCGAAAGCCTTGCAAAACTTCCCAGCAGAGAAGTTCTTCTCGCTACAGTGCTTGGCGCTTTCCAAGCTCCCATTGCTGCATTTGCCCGTGCCGTACAGGCTATCGTTGACAAAGACGGCGAAGGCGAAGCTGCTGCTGAATAATTCAGCAAAAATTTAATTTTAAAACAAATCAAAATTATTATTTAAACAAATTGGAGGAAATTAAAATGGCATCCGAAAAAATTACTGCTATTATTGAAGAATTAAAAGTCCTTACCGTTCTCGAGCTTTCTGAGCTTGTTAAAGCTGTAGAAGAAGAGTTCGGCGTATCTGCTGCTGCAGCTGTAGCTGTTGCTGCTCCTGCTGCCGGTGGCGCTGCTGCTGCTGAAGAAAAGACCGAATTTGATGTTGTACTTGCTAACGCAGGCGCTAACAAGATTCAGGTTATCAAGGCTGTTCGTGAAATCACCGGTCTTGGCCTTGCTGAAGCTAAGGCTCTCGTTGACGGTGCTCCGAAGCCTATCAAGGAAGGCGCTTCTAAGGACGATGCTGATGCTATCAAGGCTAAACTTGAAGAAGCAGGCGCAACTGTTGAATTGAAGTAATTTCAAAAAACTAAAGCCCCAAGTGCATTGCACT
>JAZRKJ010000060.1:0-5991 GCA_045646245.1 Acutalibacteraceae bacterium | reverse complement strand
GTTTACCGAGCCTAAGAATCCGTTATAATAAGCGGTTTCATATGCATCTATATATTTTGGGTCGCCCGTAAAAAGATTAAGCTGCATAAAGAACTTCATAAGGGTTACGGTAACGCAGGTTTCCTGCATAACATAGTGGTTTGTGGTGTTTGCCTGGCGTACTTTAGAATGGTCGAAAAGTTCATGTGTACATCCTGCAGAGCCGATAACGGTAAATTCGTCTTCAAGAATTAAATCGGCAAAGTTAAGAATTGCGGTTTTATACCATTCCTCGCCTGTTACTCTGTAAAGCTCTAAAAGTCCTTCAAAGCAGGAAGTCATTTCATAAGCTTTTGTAACGGGGTACTGATAAAGGCGGAGCTTTTTTGCTTCTGCTAATTTAAATATATTTTCAGCCCAACAACCACCTTCGCTGACAATGTATTTTGCAAAGCTTAAGTATTTTTCTTCTCCCGTAATATTATAAAGGCGAACAATAGGCTCTAAAACAGAGGAAGAATTAAGTCCATACCAATGCTTGGCTGTACGGGTAATAGGAAGCTTGCCCTCTGCATTGCTGCCTAATTTAGAAATAAGATAATCAGCCTGACGGCACATAGAAGCAATGATTTCTTTTTCAAGTCCTTTGTCCTCATTGATTTCAAGAAAATATTGCATACCGAGAAGCACGTATTTTCTGCTCCAAATATCCCAACCGTTAAATTCCTGCGCTACTGTATAGGAAGAAATTCTGCCCATCTTATCCTGCTTGGTCATAATATTGCGAACTGTTGCGGTTAAAATTTCAAGAAGCTTTTTATTTTTTGTATAGGAATATACAAAGCATGCGCCACGCATCATTTTACCCCAGTATTCACCTCGCCAGCCGAAATCGGTGCCGTCGATTTGGTCGGAAAACTGTTCTGCAAAATCTACCCATAAATCCTCTTTGAGAAGCTGATAATCTTCAGTAAACCTCATTGTTTTATGGGTAATTTCATTAAAAGCAAAGGTGTTAGAGTAATCAATAAAATGCTTATCGGTGTTAAGGCGGGGAAAATTAGCTTCGCCTTTTTTATATAGCTGTATCATAGTATTTCCTCCTATACTAAAATCATTGTTATCTAAATTATAAACTGCAAAAAGTAAAATTTCAATACGATTTGCAAAGTGAAAAAAACACGTTAAAAAAACTACTTTCCTGCGTGAAAAAGCAATACTAAAAATTAAGTTGAAAATCGTTTGGTTTTCATTTATAATAAAGTCAAGCGAAAATGCTTATTCTTTACATAAAGAGAGGGTTTATTATGAATTGTCCTAAATGCGGCGCTGAAACGATCGAAGGCGCAAAGTTTTGTGTTGCTTGCGGTGCTTTAATGGAAGAACCTGCACAGGCTCCCGTTGAAGTTGCTCCTGTAGTAGAAGCTACTCCTGTAGTAGAGGCTGCTCCCGTAGCTCCTGTTACCCCTGTTTACTATCAGCCGGAACCTGCTAAAAAGAAGATTACGGAAGAAGATCTCCCCGAACATTTCAGACCTCTTGGCGCTTGGTCGTATTTTGGTCTTAAGCTTCTTTTTGCAATTCCTATTGTAGGCTTGGTTTTCCTTATTGTATTTACTTTCTCCCGCGGTAACTTAAACCGTCGCAGTTTTGCAAGATCATATTGGTGTGAATTATTGGTTTACGGCGTTGGATTCGTTCTTTTAATGATTATTTTGGCAACTGTCGGTTTCTCTGCAGGTGACGTTTTCAGTGAAATGATGTATTACTAATTTAAAAAGTCCCAAACTAACGAAAGTAAGTTTGGGATTTTTATTCTTTATTCTGTTTCTAATTTCCAGTTACCTGAAAGTACTCTTGGTTCGCAGTCGTTCCATTTTGTTTCGGGAGGCTCTATACCGTAAACGTAAGAGCTTTCTGTACCGTTAACCGTAATTTCACCGTCTTCGCTTACCGTAACAATAGCGCTTAATGGGTCTTTAGTGTACCAGGTATTTTTACTCATTTTGTCAAGCCCTAAGGAACGCTCATAGGTTTCCTTCTTTTCGCCGTTTTCGTATTCGGTATATGTGTAGGTATGTTCTTCTCCGTAGTGCTCGATTCCGTGTAACTGCCACCAACTGTTTTTGGTAGTGTTCATATCAAGGTAAAGCACATTATCGATAACCTCGGCATTGTTAGTATGTATATGTCCGTTAATTGCCATAAGCACAGTGCCTTTTTTAATAGAGTTGGCACAAGCAAATAAATTTCTGACACGCGCGGCATCGGGAGAAGTGCTTCTGAACTTGCCGGAAAAACTATCGTGGCTTATAACAATACACTTTTTACTTTCTTTAGCAGATTTTATAAGCACCTCTTCAAGCCAGTTAAGCTGTTCGGTTCCAAGACTGTTGACTAAAATATTCCCACCGGGGGCACCCCAGCTTCCTGTACGGTTATGCTCCCAGAAGCCTTCCTTATTAAAGGAATGGTTGGTATCGGTACAAATAATACGGAAGTTTTTAATATCTACGTAATAATAAGCGATACTTCCGTCACCTATTTTACCGTCTTTAGTACCCCAAACAGCGTTATCTGCGTTGGTTAAAAACTTGGTTACGTCGTTCATTGTGTTGCCGCACTCAAGTTCATGGTTGCCGTAAACACCGCAAACGGGAACGCCCATTTTATTGTTTAAAAGGGGAAGTATAACTTCCTTTGAGCCGTTATAATCGTTGCTAAAATCACCTGCGTGGAAAATTGCTTCGACATTTTCTTTTTCGGCTCTTTCTAAAATTTCAACCAGGTCGCTGTAGGTTACGGCATACATTTGCTTTTTGTAGTGAAAGTCTGCAAAAAGCGAAAATTTTAAAGTTTCAGCCATTATAATACCCTCGTTTTATTTTTCACCGTAAATTGGGAATTGGTTACAAAGCTCAATAACCTCTTTTGTGATAGTCTCTTTGCTGTTTTCAAAATCGGTAGCAACAAGCTTTAACCAGTGAGCAATTTTCTTCATTTCGGGTTCTTTAAAGCCTCTGCTTGTAACTGCAGGAGTACCGATTCTAAGTCCGCTTGTTACAAAGGGGCTTTGCGGGTCGGCAGGAATGGTATTCTTATTGGCGGTAATGTGAACCTCGTCAAGCATATGCTCGAATTCCTTACCGGTAAGGTTCATACTTCTAAGGTCTAAAAGCATAAGGTGGTTATCGGTGCCGCCGGATACAATGTTAAAGCCTTCTTCGGTGAGTGCCTTGGCAAGACAAACGGCGTTTTTAACGATTTGCTTTTGATATTCTTTGAATTCATCGGTAAGGGCTTCGCCTAAAGCAACGGCTTTAGCGGCAATAATGTGCATTAAGGGACCGCCCTGAATTCCGGGGAAAATAGCCTTGTCAATTTGCTTTGCGTACTGCTCTTTGCAAAGGATAAGACCACCTCTTGGGCCGCGAAGAGTTTTGTGGGTAGTGGTGGTAACTACGTCTGCATAGGGAACAGGACTTTCGTGAAGACTTGCGGCAACGAGACCTGCAATATGAGCCATATCAACAAGAAGATATGCGCCTACCTTGTCTGCAATTTCTCTGAAACGCTTAAAGTCAATGGCTCTGGCGTAGGCAGAAGCGCCTGCAAGGATAAGCTTTGGCTGATGCTCAACAGCTAATTTTTCTACTAAATCATAGTCAATAGTCTGGGTAACTTCGTCTACACCGTAGGGAACGATATTGAAATATTTACCCGAAATATTAACGGGAGAACCGTGAGAAAGATGTCCGCCTTCTGAAAGATTCATAGAAAGAACGGTATCACCGGGTTGAAGCAATGCAAAGAATACTGCAAGGTTTGCGCTGGCACCTGAATGAGGCTGAACGTTGGCGTGTTCTGCGCCGAAAAGCTTTTTAGCTCTTTCTCTTGCAATTTCTTCTACTTCGTCAACGTAAACGCATCCGCCGTAGTAACGCTTTCCGGGGTAACCCTCGGCATATTTGTTGGTAAGGGGAGTGCCTGCTGCAAGAAGCACCGCTTCGCTTACAATATTTTCGCTTGCAATAAGCTCTATATTGTGTTGCTGACGGTCGTCTTCTCTTTTAATTGAAGCGAAAACTTCATTATCCAATTGTGCTAATTTGTCATAGAACATTTTTGAATCCTCTTTTTTAAAATATTTTAATAGATTTTATCATATAATAGGTGTTTTTTCAAGCCTTATTTCATTAACTCAAAATCGCTTTTAGGGTGCATACAAAGAGGACAAACCCAATTGTCGGGAAGCTCTTCAAAGGGAACCTTTTCCTTTGCGTCGTCGTATATAAAACCGCATATTGTACAAACCCATTTTTTGCCTTCTCCTTTTGGGGCAACCGGCTTGGGTTTAATGTTTTTATGATAATATGCGTAGGTAACTGACGGGTCTTGGCTCAGTATAACCGTTTCGGTTACGTCGGCAATAAAAAGGGTGTGAGAGCCGAGGTCAACTTCGCCAATTACTTTACCGCTTATAACCGTGTTGGAAACGCAGTCTGCGTAAGTGATTCCGTTAGAGGTGCGGGGCGCGGTTATGGGTACCTTTTCGGTATCTCTTCCGCTTGCAAAGCCGTAGTTTGTAAATACGTCGAAAGTTGCTTTTTCGCTAAGCACCGAAAGGTTGAACTCCTTGGTTTCTTTTATCATATTATGTGTGTAGCTGCTCTTGTTTACGGTAACGCTTATACAAAGCGGGGAGGTGGTAACCTGCTGTGCGGTGTTTATAATACAGCCGTTATCTTTATTTCCTTCCCTTGCGCTCAATACAAATAATCCGTAAGAAATATTATTTAAGGCTTTTTCATCAATCATAAGGTTGGTCCTTTCTTATATTATGGTTTTATTTTACCACTTATAGTATCGGTTGACAATTATTATTTTTTCAATTATCATAAAAAATATGAAAGGGGAGGATAAAATGAGAAATAAGCCGCTTTACCGAATAAGCCGCGCGGGACTTTTTGCGGCTATTATTTGCGTTTGCTCTTTTATTGCTTTCCCTATTGGGCCTGTGCCCGTAACTGCGGCTCTGCTTTGCGTTATGCTTGCGGGAATTGTTCTGTCTCCTCTTGAAGCGGTCGGCGCAACGGCAGTTTATATAATTATAGGCGCTGTAGGACTTCCCGTATTTTCGGGCGGACAAGGCGGAATAGGCGTTCTTCTGGGGCCTACGGGCGGATATATTTGGTCCTATCCGTTGTGCGCTCTTATAACTTCGTTTTTTGCTCGTATGAGATTTAAAAATAAACTTTCATTATTTGCTTTTCCTTTTTTAGGGTGTTTAGTCGGCGTGACGGTGTGCTATGCGGCAGGAACGGTACAGTATATGCTGCTGACAGACGCTTCCTTTTATACAGCGGCTGTTGCCTGTATAATTCCGTTTGTTGCAGTAGATATAATAAAATCTTTTGCGGCAACGGTTATCGGAATTTCTTTAAAGAAAAAACTTAAACGGTTATAGCTTATTGGCTATAACCGTTTTTTGTTGGTGCCTTTAGGTGTGGAAATAAACCCCCGGTTGTACCGGGGGAAGGAAAAAGAGCGAAGCTACAATAAATCGGGCGAGGCGTAGCTAAGCCCCAAAAGACTACAAAAGAGAAAGACCTCCAGTATAATGGTAGTGGTTTGGCGACCGCATTACCAAAATACAGGAGGTTTTTCAAATGAATAAAAGTAATGAGATAAAAAGCAGTGCACATTCAAAATACAGATGTCAATATCATATAGTTTTCGCACCAAAGTACAGGCGAAAAGAAATATACGGGAAGCTAAAAAGAGATATTGGAGAAATATTAAGAAAGTTGTGTAATCAGAAAGGTGTAGAAATAATAGAAGCAGAAGCGTGCCCTGACCACATACACATGCTGGTAAGTATCCCACCGCACATAAGTATAGCACAATTTATGGGATATCTCAAGGGAAAAAGTTCACTGATGATTTTCGACCGACATGCAAATTTGAAATATAAATATGGAAGTCGAAGTTTTTGGTGTAGAGGATATTATG
>JAZRKJ010000059.1:0-10018 GCA_045646245.1 Acutalibacteraceae bacterium | reverse complement strand
CAAACTATTCTGCCTTCTTTGCCGATAATTTCTTCCTCCGGCGTTCCGTTTTCTTTATAATAACGTCTTGTAACGTATTTTACCTGTCTTCCGTCCATTTCACAAATGACGGGATTTTTCTTTTTTTTCTTGAAAAAACCGAACATTTTAATCACCGCTTTTATTTTACCATAAGCGGAAAAATTTTTCAATTATCTATTGAAAGGCATATTTTTATGTGCTAATATAAGTGTATCTCGTAGGTGCATTATTATGAGTATTGAAACTAAAATTATTTCGTCTTTAGGCAAGGTTTTCCCCGACAAAGTGCAGGGAAGCGAAATAGAAAGACTTTCGGTTTTTGCGGATGAACCCGCTTCTTTTCAGCTTGCTTACAGAATAGACGGTCAACAGCAACCGTCGGTGCTTATGTATGTACGTGTTGAAAGCGATGTTGCTGAATGGGAGGAATACAAGGTTGCTTACGTTCCTGTTATTAACGCATTGCCCGTTAATCCCGATAAATATTTTGACAGAAGCGAGCCCGGACTTTACCCCGATATTCTTTATAAAAGAAACAATAACAGCGAAATAAAGAACGAAGGCTTCCAATGGGCAGATATATATTTTGAAAAGGGCGAAAAGCACCTTATTAACGCCGCTAATGCATGGCAGTCATTATGGTTTACGCTGGGCGGCAAAAAAGCTCCTCTTACTCCCGGTGAGCACAGCTTTACCATTAAGCTTTATAACTGCCTTAATAATGCTTTAATGGCAGAAAAAACCTTTACCGTAGAGGTAATTGATGCAACCCTTGGCGACCAAAGGCTTTTATACACCAACTGGTTCCACTTGGACTGTCTTGCCGACATTTATAACGTTGAAATGTTTTCAGATAAACATTTTGAAATTATAGAATCTTTCGCAAAAGCGGCGGCAGATACGGGTATGAATATGATACTTCTTCCCGCCTTTACTCCTCCTCTTGATACTTCGGTTGGTTGCGAAAGAAGAACGGCTCAGCTGGTAAAGGTTACTAAAACCGAAGAAGGCTTTGAGTTCGACTTTTCCCTTATGGAGCGCTTTATTAAGGTTTGTCAGAAAGCGGGTCAAACCCATTTTGAACATAGCCATTTGTATTCTCAATGGGGCGCAAAGGCGGCTCCTAAGATTATGGGCTATGAAAACGGCGAATATAAACAGCTTTTCGGTTGGGATACCGATTCAAGCAGCGAAGAATATTCTTTATTTATAAAAAGCTATTTAAGAGCCTTAATGCCCGTGCTTCAAAAAACGGGAGTGGGCAAAAATATTCTTTTCCATATTTCCGATGAGCCTACCGACAAGCACCTTGAAAATTACAAGAGATGCCTTGATACCGTGCTTCCCGAAATAGAAGGCTTCGTAAACGGTGATGCAATTTCTCATTATGACGTTTACAGTAAGGCGGAAATAAACACCCCTATTATTTCGGTAAACAGCGAGGATATGCCTAAATTTATTGAAAACGCGCCTAACCGTTGGCTTTACTACACCGGCGGTGAAAGCCTTGTGGAAGGCTTTACCAACCGCCTTATTACCACTACCGCGCCAAGGTGCAGAGTTGTGGGTGTGCAGATGTTCTACTTTAATATGAAGGGCTTTTTGCACTGGGGCTTTAACTACTATTACGATAAATTAAGCCACGGTCTTTGCGACGTTAAGGTAAACCCCTGTAATTACGGCAACTATCCCGGCACCTCCTTTATGTGCTATCCGGATAACGACGGCACCGCCCTTTGCAGTACGAGAATGAAAATCTTTTACGAGGGTATACTTGACTATGAGGCGCTTATGAAGTTCAGCGAGCTTGCAGGAAGGCAAAAGGCAATTAAGCTTATTGAGGATTTCTTCGGCGAAATGAAGTTTACCTATTGCCCCGAAGACGATTTAACCCTTATTAACTTCCGCAAAGCGCTTAATGAAGAAATTAAGAAATATCTCTAAAACAGTAAGCCGTATCCCGTTTGGGATACGGCTTATTTTTATGGAAAAAGGTGATTATTTATTTGCTTCTTCAATAATCTTTTGAGCTATGTGAGAAGGAACCTCCTCATAGCGTTCAAAGGAAAGGGTAAAGGATGCAATACCGCCGGTTATGGAACGCATTGCGGTAGCAAAGTCGCTCATTTCGGCAATGGGAACTTCGCCGACAACCTCTTGCTGTTTGTTTTCCAGCGGGTTCATACCAATAATTCTTCCGCGGCGTTTATTTATATCGCCGATAACGTCGCCCAGATTGTCTTCGGGAAGAACAACCTTCAGGGTGCCGAAGGGCTCAAGCAAAACGGGAGAGCACTTGGGAATACCGTCTTTAAAGGCAAGGGAAGCGGCTGTCTTAAAGGACATTTCGGAAGAGTCAACGGGGTGGTAAGAGCCGTCGTAAAGGTTAGCCTTAATACCAACCATGGGGTAGCCTGCAAGAACGCCCTTTGTAACGGAATCTCTCAGCCCCTTTTCAACGGCGGGGAAGAAGTTCTTGGGAACAGCGCCGCCCACAACCGATTCTTCAAATACAAGCTCGTCGCTGTCGGAGGGTGAGAACTCAATCCAAACGTCACCGAATTGACCGTGACCGCCCGACTGCTTCTTATATTTACCCTGAACCTTTGCGGACTTTCTTATGGTTTCGCGGTAAGCAACCTTGGGCTTCTGTAAAACTACGTCGGCGCCGAATTTTGCCTTAAGGCGGGAAGCGATAACGTCAATGTGAACTTCACCCATAGCAGAAAGCACGTATTCGCCTGTAGAGGTGTTGAAAGCGTAAGTAATTGTGGGGTCTTCTTCGCAAAGTCTTGCCATACCGGAAGAAATCTTTTCTTCTTCGCCCTTGTTTTTGGGGTAAACGGCGGAAGAAATACAAGGCGCGGGGAATGCGGCAGGCTTTATTGCGGGGCCGCCTGCGGCAGAAAGGGTGTCACCCGTTTTAACGTCGCCTAATTTGGAAACGCAACCGATATCACCTGCGATAAGCGCGGCGGAGTCCTCCTGTTTGCCCGCTTTGGGAACCATAATCTTGGAAATACGTTCTTCTTTGCCTGTGCGTAAATCGGTAAGGCGAGTATCGTTATTAACCTTGCCCGAAATAACCTTGAAGTAGGAAAGTCTGCCTACAAACGGGTCGGCAACGGTTTTGAAAACGAAGAGCTTGGTTTTGCCGTTCTGGTCAATGGCAATTTCTTCACCGTCTTCGCAAACGGCGGGGAACATATCTGCGCCGGGGAGAACCTTATAAAGAATGTCGGCAAAAAGTCCGATAGCGTCGCCGCTTGCCTGCACGCCGCAGAATACGGGGCAGATTTCTCCGCTCTTCATACCGTTCTTAAGGGCGGTGTAAACCTCATCCTCGGTAAAGGCTTCGCCTTCGAAGTATTTTTCCATAAGAGCTTCATCGGTACTTGCAACCGCTTCAAGCAGCAAATCACGCATTTTAATCAGCTCATCGGTGGGTGTGTAGTTGATTTCGGTAAGCTTAATACCGTCCGCGCGGTAAGCGGTGTTGGTAATAAGGTTTACGTAAGCGCTTACTGCATCATTTTCAACAAGCGGAGCAACAACGGGACAAACCGATGCGCCGTAAGAAGCGGTAAGGGCGGAAATTACGCGGTAGAAGTGAGCGTGGGTGGAATTTAATTTACCAATAAAGAAAGCAATACCCTTGCCCATTTCCTTTGCCATATCATAAGACTTTCTGGCGCCTGCGGTAAGACCTGATTTACCGGAAATAACAATAACTGCATTTTCGGCAGCCGAAAGACCTTCCCACGCGCCCGAAACAAAGTCAAACTGACCGGGGGCGTCCATAAGGTTTATTTTGTTATCTCCCGCAATAATAGGATAAACCGAAAGGCCCACGGAAGAGCCGCGCTTCTTTTCTTCGGCATCAAAATCCATTACGGTGGAACCTTCTCCCGGATTGCCTATACGGTCGGTAAGACCTGCGTTATAAAGCAGTGCGTCAGCCAAGGTGGTTTTACCCGAACCGCCATGGCCCAGAAGCACGACGTTCTTGATTGCAGCAGAGGTATATTCTTTCATAAAAGCACTTCCTTTTGTCTTTAAAGCCGAGAATACGGCCGGATTTTACTATGAATACAGTATACCATAATTTATTGTGATAATCAACATATTTTTTAAAAAAGTTTAACAAAATTTGTGTAATTAGCATACAAACGCTTTAAAGTGATAAAATACGACTACTATATATTGTGGTGTGTAACAATATTGTAACCAAAATGTAATCGAAATGAAGTGAAATATCTATATATTGTGTGTATAATATATAATACAGAATACATATAGTGAAAGGAGAAAAAGGTATGAAAAAGATTCTTGCCATATATTTATCGGTTCATCTTGCCCTTTTTGCCTCCTTTTATTACGTGCAAAAGTTTACTGCGCCTGCAAAAACTCAGGTTACGGTGACTGCGCCGTCGGTTCCTGATAAGGCTCTTGTTTTGGCGGGCAGGTTTGAAAATATACTCAACCATTTAAGCGGAATTACCACTCACCACGTTGAGGATTACACCGAAAACGAAGACGGTACCTTTACCGTATTTACAAAGGTTGATACCGAAAACGGCGAGCAAAAGGCGGTTTCTCTTTTTGCTCCCGATGAGCAAAGTAATTTGGGTTATGAGCTTATTTATTGCGACGTATTAGACTTAACCGATATTTGTTACGCTTAAATAATACCGCCTTATATACTTATATAATATAAAAAACCGAGTCCGTGAATGACTCGGTTTTGTGTTTTTATATAAAATTATTCTTTAACAAGAGTGTTGCGAAGCTTTTTGTTGCTTTTAATTCTGTCACAGAAATTGTTTATATTCTTAGAAAAGGTAGCGCAGTCTTCTTTAACGGCTTCCATAGCGGCGTTTTTTATTTGGTCGTTATCGTAAACGGCGGCGGCAACTACGGCAACGGTGAAGGAAACGGTTTCGTTATCGCCGTGGATATAAATGTCACACATAGCATCGTGGAATTTCTTAACCTGCTTTTTGTTGCCGGAAGTAAGAAGCTCCTTAGCCGAAGGAATAAGGTATTCCTTATAAAACTCAACAGCCAAAAACCTGCCGTTGTCGGAACAATGGGCTTTGTAAGTGTCTTTGTGCTGGGGGAAGAAGGCAAGCAGCTTTTGGGTAAGACCGGAAAGGCTTACGTTTTCGCCGCCCTCGTCGGAAGGAAGCTCTACCGCCGCGGCAACACGCTTTTTGGTAACGCCTAATTTTTTGCGGAGAGTATCGGCAAAGTCAATAGCTACGCTTTCGGTGTCTTTCTCGGTTTGAGTTTCATCGAAAAGATAAGAAGAAACGGTTTTGAAATCTTCGCCGTCGGCAAACTGTAAATCGTAACATTTAGTCTTTTCATTATAATCAATGCGGAAGGTTTTATCCTTGCCGGTGAAGGTGCCGTCGGAATTATCGGTTATTTCCATTTCGGCAAAAAACGGCTCAAGATATTTAATAAGGGAATCGTAATACATAGTAAATACCACCATACATAATAATATATGAGTAGTATACCACGACAAAGCGGATTTGTCACGCTTTTTTTTGTTAAGCAAACACGAATAATCCGCCCTTTAAAAGCAGATTCAGATTATTAGTGTTTGCTTAAGGTCAGAGAAAGTCAAAAATTTTTTCAAAAAATTCATAAAAATCTATTGACAAATGGAGAAAATAAGGGTATAGTATAACTGCGGTTAGCACTCTATGGTGCAGAGTGCTAATTTTAAAAATTCAACGAGGGGGGGACAACCAATGGAACTGTCGCCGAGGAAACGTGCCATACTTGCGGCTATTGTTAAATACCATATTGCCACGGGCGAACCCGTAGGTTCCAAGTGGTTGACCGGCGTTCTTGAAAACGCGCCGTCCTCCGCAACTCTCAGAAACGAAATGAGCGATTTGTGCTCCTTGGGGTATTTGGAACAACCCCACACTTCCGCGGGAAGAATTCCGACGGGCAAGGGTTACGAATTTTATGTAAACAGCCTTATGAACGAAGAAAGCCTTCCCGATTCTTTAAAGGAAGTAATTGACGGTGAGCTTGACAAAGCCGCCGCCGATATTGAAGCCTTGCCCGACACCGCGGCAAAAATTTTAAGTAAAATTACGGGGCTTCCCGCTTTTTGCGCTAAAATAGCCGACGAAAACCTGACGGTTACCCGTGTAGAGGTTATCCCAATGGGGGAACGGCTTATTATGATGGTTGCTTTTACCTCCGACTTTTGCGCCAACAGCAAGCTTTGCCGAAGCGGCGGGGCGTTGGACGGTGAAAAGCTCACTCAACTTAAAGCGCTTATTAAAAAGGGTGTGGAAGGAAAAAGGCTTACCTGCCTTACTGCCGGTGAAATGCAAAACGTTTTAAGCGGAGCGGGGATAAACACCCTTGAATTTCTTCCCGTTATTGCTTGTCTTTTTGATATGATAAAAGAAATGGGCAAATCAGATATTTCCCTTGCGGGTGAATCCTTCCTTTATTCGGTTTTTGCCGGAGGAAGTTACCGACAGGAGCTTATTTCCTTTATTGAAAGGAAGGAAGGTATACTGTCTTTAATAAGTAAACCTGCCGAAAAAGCCGCCGTTATATTCGGCAGCGCAACGGGGTACAGCGAGCTTGAACGCTCTACTTTGGTTGTGGCGCCCTACGGGCCGAGCAATTCCCTTGTGGGAAGGCTTGGAGTAATCGGCCCCACAAGAATGTCTTACGGCAGAATACTTTCGAGTATTGCTTACGTTTCAGCAAAGGTAAGCGAGCTTATGACTGAAAACTTTGAATTTGCACAACGACAGGAGGTATAGATATGGAAGAAAAGGAAGTTAAGCAGGAAACGGTTGAAGCCGAGCCGGTGAAAGAAGAAAAGAAACCTAAAAAAGCCAAAAAGAACGATGAGAGCGAAAAACTAAAAGAAGAGCTTGCCGCATCAAAGGACCTTTTGGCAAGAACTGCCGCCGAATTCGACAACTTTAAAAAGCGTACCGAACGCGAAAGACTTTCGGTAGCGGAATACGCAAAGGCAAGTCTTTTCAAGGAATTTCTCCCCGTTCTTGACAACGCGGGAAGAGCCGTAGCCGCCAACAGCGAAGGCGAAGAATATTCAAAAGGCCTTGAAATGATTATAAAGCAGTTTTTAAGTATGCCCGAAAAAATGGGTGTGGTTGCTTTGGCAAAGGTAGGCGACCAATTCGACCCTAACTGTCACGAAGCGGTTATGCACGTTGAAGATGAAAGCTTGGGCGAAAACGTTATTGCTGACGTATTGCAGCAGGGATATAAAATGGGTGACACCGTTATCCGCGCCGCAATGGTAAAAGTTGCTAACTAATTACATTTATATATTAAAAGGAGAAAATTATTATGGGTAAAATTATTGGTATTGACCTTGGTACAACAAACTCTTGCGTAGCAGTTATGGAAGGCGGCGAAGCCGTTGTAATCCCTAACGCTGAAGGCGGAAGAACTACTCCTTCGGTTGTAGCATTTTCCAAAACAGGTGAAAGAATGGTAGGTCAGGTTGCAAAGCGTCAGGCTATCACCAACCCCGACAGAACCATTAGCTCTATTAAACGTGAAATGGGTACTTCTCACACCGTTGAAATTGACGGAAAGAAGTACACTCCTCAGGAAATTTCCGCAATTATTTTGCAGAAGCTAAAGGCAGACGCCGAAAGCTATCTCGGTTCCACCGTTACCGAAGCGGTTATTACCGTTCCTGCTTACTTTACCGACGCTCAGCGTCAGGCTACCAAGGATGCGGGTAAAATTGCAGGCCTTGAAGTAAAGAGAATTATTAACGAGCCTACCGCGGCTGCTCTTGCTTATTCCATTGATAAGGAAGACGACCAGAAGGTTATGGTATACGACCTTGGCGGCGGTACCTTCGACGTTTCCATTATTGAAATGGGCGACGGCGTTCAAGAGGTTCTTGCAACTGCAGGTAACAACAGGCTTGGCGGTGACGACTTCGATAAGCGTATTATGGATTATATCGTTGCTACCTTTAAGGCTGAACAGGGCATTGACCTTAGCGGTGATAAAATGGCTATGCAGCGTATTAAGGAAGCGGCAGAAAAGGCTAAAATCGACCTTTCCGGTATGACTACCGCTGACGTTAACCTTCCCTTTATTACTGCTGACGCTACCGGCCCCAAGCACTTTGAAACCACTATTACCAGAGCAAAATTCAATGAACTTACCGCAGACCTTGTAGAAGCTACCATGGGTCCCGTTCGTCAGGCACTTTCAGACTCCGGTCTTAACAAGAATGAAATCAACAAGGTTCTTATGGTTGGTGGTTCTTCCAGAATCCCTGCCGTACAGGAAGCGGTTAAGAACTTTATAGGCGCAGAACCCTTCAAGGGTATTAACCCTGACGAATGTGTAGCACTTGGCGCTGCGCTTCAGGGCGGTGTACTCGGCGGCGACGTTAAGGGACTTCTCCTTTTGGACGTTACTCCTCTTTCTCTCGGTATTGAAACCATGGGCGGCGTTTGCACCAAGGTTATCGACAGAAACACCACCATTCCCACCAAGAAGAGCCAGATTTTCTCTACTGCTGCCGACGGTCAGACTTCTGTTGAAGTAAACGTTTTACAGGGTGAGAGAGAATTTGCAAGAGACAATAAGCAGCTGGGCGTTTTCCATCTTGACGGCATTGCTCCCGCTCCCCGCGGAATCCCCCAGATTGAAGTAACCTTCGACATTGACGCTAACGGTATCGTTAACGTTTCCGCTAAAGACCTTGGCACCGGTAAGGAGCAGTCCATTACCATTACTTCCAACACCAATATGTCCAAGGAAGACATTGAAAAGGCTGTACAGGAAGCGGCTCAGTACGAAAGCGAAGACAAAAAGCGCAGAGAAGAGGTTGACATCCGTAACAATGCCGACCAAATGATTTATCAGACCGAAAAGACCGTCAGCGAATTCGGCGACAAGCTTACCGACGAAGAAAAGAGCAAAATCGAAACTGCAAAGGAAGCTCTTAAAGAAGCGCTTAAGGGTACCGATATTGAAGCAATAAAGGCAGCCAGCGAAGGACTTCAAAAGGAAGTATTCGCCATAAGCGAAAAGGTATATAAGGCTGCGGCAGAAGCACAGCAAGCAGCTCAAGGCGGCGCTGAACCTCAAGGCGGGGCAGATAATAACGTATACGACGCAGACTTTTCTGACGTAGACGATAACAAATAATCCGGAGGGAGTATTTGTTTAGGGAAAGGGGAAAGGGGAAAAGGGAAAGGCCTTAAATGTGGCTTATAGCTTATCCAAGTTTTCCTTGCCCATGAGAAGTTACAGGGAAAGGGGAAAGGGGAAAAGGGAAAGGCCTTAAATATGGCTTACAGCTTATCCAAGTTTTCCTTGCCCATGAGAAGTTATAGGGAAAGGTAAAAGGGAAGGGGATTCTTCCTCTTCCCTATATTTTGAAATGGGATATATTGCATTTAAAGAATTACTTGTTTGGCAAAAAGCAATGGATTTAGTTGAAGAGGTATATCGTATTTCCAAACTTTTGCCTAAAGATGAAACCTTTGCTCTTGTGTCTCAAATAAGGCGCGCATCGGTTTCTGTAGCCTCTAATATTGCAGAAGGAAATTCTCGTAATTCTACAAAGGAATATATAAATTTCCTTGGGATAGCCAGAGGTTCGAATTCGGAAGTTTACACTCAATTACTCATTTGTAACAGACTCGGCTTTTTGAACGAGGAACAAATAAAGGCTTCGATTACCTTAAGCGAAGAAATAGGAAAGATGCTTAACGCAATGATTGTAAAGCTTTCTAATAAACGCGGAGACGCAAAAGAGAATTAAAGAAATTTTCGGTTTACAGTTCGAAGAATTTACCGGAATCGGGAATAATGGATAAAGCGAGAAAGGATTGAACTCTTTTCCCTTTTCCCCTTTCCCATATTCCGATTAATTAAGAAATCTTCGGTTTACAGTTCGAAGAATTTACCGGAATCGGGAATGATGGAGAAAGCGAGAAAGGATTGA
>JAZRKJ010000058.1:0-20257 GCA_045646245.1 Acutalibacteraceae bacterium | reverse complement strand
ATAATGGTTATGGTTAGTCGAAACAAACTTGTTTCGACACAAAATCTTTGATTTTGCGGCAAATTTTCTTTGAAAATTTGTCCATACCCATTGCAATGATTGCCCAGCAAAATTAAATCATAGAATTTAATTTTGCTATATCCGCTTAAAAAGCGGCTTGTCGAAGCGCTTTCAAGCGTTTCGACAAACAACAATCATTATAAAACAAAAAAGGTTAGGAATTTTCGTTCCTAACCTTTTGCTGTTCTTAATCCTCGCTGTATTCTGCAATGTAAGGGAGAGTTCTGTAAAATTCGCCGCAGTCAAGACCGTAGCCTATAACAAAGCGGTCTTCAATGGTGAACAGAGATATATCGGGCACGAATTCCACCAGCCTTCTTTCCGGTTTGTCAAGCAAGGTTATTACGTGAAGGGAAAGAGGCTTTCTTGCCTTTAAAAGGTCGTATATATCTTTAAGGGTACGGCCGGTGTCTATAATGTCTTCAACAATAACAACGTTATAACCGCTCACGTCTTGGTCAAGGTCCATAGTGATATTAACTACGCCCGAAGAAACGGTGCCCGCGTAATAACTTTTGGCGCACATAAAGCCGATTTCACAAGGAACGCTTACGGCGCGGCATAAATCAGCCATAAAAACAAAGGCGCCCTTTAAAACGCTGACCAAAAGGATGGGTCTGCCGTCGTAATAAGAGTCGATAATCTTTCCCGCTTCTTTAATTTTAGCGTCGATTTCTTCCTTTGTTATAAGAACCTTTTTAATTCTGCCGTTATAGTCTTCTATGTTATTTAATTCCTTCATACTACCACCTTAAAAGAAAAAAAGTTTTACAAATATATATTATTATCCCACAAAATAAGCGCTATTTCAACTGTTTTTTCCATTAAAGTTTACAAATATTAAAATTCTGTGAATTTTTCTGTTGCAAATGGCGGAAGTATATAATATAATGTATGAGTAAATTTAATATGCCGGTAGAAACTTACAGGAAAAGCTCTGCTGCCGAAGGAGTAACACTCTCAGGCTCGGGAAACCGAAAAGACTGTAGGCGGACGGCACTCTGGAGAAAGCCATTAAATTGGATGCCGAAGGTGAAAGCGTTTTAAGCAAATCTCTCAGGCAAAAGGACAGAGCACAAAACTCCCCCCCAAGGGAAAAGTTTTGCTCCGGAGACTGTCTTTTTTATGAAGGCAGTTTTTTATTTTAAGGAGGAAAAAATATGTTAGAAAAAATCGCAGAAATAAACGGCGAAATAAACGGCGTCGTTTGGGGACTTCCGGGACTTATTCTTCTTATCGGTACCGGTATCCTTATGACCTTGGTAACCAAAGTGTTTCAGGTTTCTCATCTCGGTCTTTGGTTGAAAAATACAATAGGAAGTATGTTTCACAAGGACGTAATTAAGCACAGTAAGGAAAAAGGTTCAATTTCTCCCTTCCAGGCGCTTTGTACCGCCCTTGCCGCTACGGTTGGTACAGGTAATATTGCAGGTGTTGCCGCCGCTATTTGCATTGGCGGCGCAGGCGCTGTTTTCTGGATGTGGGTTGCAGCCTTCCTTGGTATGATGACCAACTATTCCGAAAACGTACTTGGTATGTATTTCCGCAGAAAGAATGCTAAGGGCGAATGGTCCGGCGGTGCAATGTATTATCTCCGTGACGGGCTTGGTAAGAAAAAGGGCTGTAAATGGATTGGTAAGGTTTTAGCTGTTCTTTTCTGTATCTTTACAATGCTCGCTTCCTTCGGTATAGGAAGTATGGGACAGGTAAACAAAATTGTTGCAAACGTTGCAGCTGCATTTGACGTTCAGGCTCTTTCTTCCATTAACGTATTTGGTGACGTTTCACTTTATAACCTTATTTTGGGTATAGTTATTATGGCTCTTACCGCTCTTATCACCTTGGGCGGACTTAAGAGAATTGCAAACGTTGCAGAAAAAATCGTTCCCTTTATGGTTGTTCTTTTCGTAGCAGGCTCTCTTGTTATTATCGGTGTAAACTATAAAGCAATTATTCCTGCATTTGAAGCTATTTTCAAAAATGCTTTTGCTCCCGAAGCTTTTGTAGGCGGCGGTATCGGCGGTGTAATCATTGCTATGACCAACGGCTTTAAGCGCGGCGTGTTCTCCAATGAAGCAGGTCTTGGTTCTTCGGTTATGGTTCACTCTAACTCCAACGTTAAGGAACCCGTTAAGCAGGGTATGTGGGGTATATTCGAAGTATTTGCAGATACTATGATTGTATGTACCATGACTGCTTTGGTTGTACTTACCTCCGGCGGTCTTGAAGGCGGCGTATTTAACGTGGTGACAGGTGATGTTGCCGAAGGCCTTACCGATGCAACACTTGTTGGCGGCGCATTTAATCAAGTATTCCCTTGGGGTAATATCGGTCAGAGATTTATTGCTATTGCAATGTTCCTCTTTGCTTTCACTACAGTTCTCGGCTGGTCTCACTACGGCTCTAAAGCCTGGGAATATCTCTTTGGCTCAAAGACAACCGTTATATTTAGAATCATTCACGTGTGTACCGTTATTTTCGGTGCTGTGCTTTCCTCTTCTCTTGCGTGGGATATTTCCGATACCTTCAACGGTCTTATGATGATTCCCAACCTTATCGGTGTAGTTGCTTTGTTCCCCTTGGTTATGAAGATTACAAAGAACTTTATTGACAGAAGAATAAAGAAGAAGGATGTTGCCCCCGTTCTTTCTTATGATGCAAACATTCAAAACGAAGCGGCAACAGCTCTTGATGAAGAATAATTAAACTCGGATTAACCCCACGGGTGAATAAGGCAGTATTCTGAATTTTTACATCTGTGGCGTTGCAATGGGAAGAAACAAGGCTTTGGCTATAACAGCCAAAGCCTTTTTATATGCCCAAAAATCCGCACATTCGTATTTTGAAAAAATTTCGCTTATAATGATTGGGAAGCTGTCATTTGTTAAGTAGCCAATCTGCCACGTCAACAACTCTAACGCCCTCGTATTGATATTCGGGGTTCCTTGTTCGCGCAATAACCATCTTGGGATAGGCATCTTTAATTCTTAGCAGAGGCTCTACCTCTCGGCTAAAGGTGTCGGGGTGGGTAATATTGTCCGAAACCTGAATATAAATTTTCTCGTTTCTCTTAAGAGCCACAAAGTCGATCTCTTTTTTATACAAGACACCGGCATAAACCTCGTAGCCACGTCTGAGCAATTCCATTGCAACGATGTTTTCAATAACTCTGCCGTTATCTAAGTTCTTCGTACCGAGCTTGGCGTAGCGGAAGGTATGGTCGCTTAAATAGTACTTATCGTTGGAAGCAAGATATTTTTTGCCTTTAATGTCATATCTGCGGAATTTGTAAAAAGCAAAAGCATTGCAAAGATAATTCAGATAATTACCCACCGTCTTATGATTGATTCTATCTTTATTAGATGTAAGCGTATCGGTGATGCTTCTTGCCGAGGTTAAGTTGGACACGTTATCCATCAAGAATTGAGAAATACGATCCATTAAAGCAGGATTTTTGATATTATACTTTTGACGTATATCTCTTAAAATCAACGTATCAAAGACGGTTTCAATGTAATCGTATTTATCCTCTTGCTCTTTATACAAATAAGAGCCGGACATACCGCCCTCAAGCATATAGTTATCAAAAGCGGTATAATTATCTGTTAGTCCGAAGTAATGCACATATTCGGCAAAAGAGAACGGATACACCTTGATCTCGAATGTTCTGCCGGTAAACAATGTTGCCAGGTCCGAGCTTAGTAGAAAAGCATTAGAACCCGTGATGTAAATATCGTACATCTCAGTTGCGTGGAGATTGTTTATGCACAGCTCAAAATTATCGCACATTTGAATCTCGTCAATTAAAACGAAATTTTCCTTGTCTTCTGCATAGTTGTTTTCGATATATTCATTTAATGCTTTGTATTCTTTAAGGTTGTCATACTTAGACAGATTAAAGTTGATATGGATAATATTAGCGTTAGCAATGTTCTTTTGCACATAGGCTTTGAAGGCTTCGAGCAACTTTGATTTACCCGAACGTCTCACGCCTGTCAAGACTTTAATATCGGGAGTTCCGATAACACCTATCATTTTATCTAAGTATTGTTTTCTTTCGATCAGTTTCATAGAAAATCACCTCGCAAGGTTATTATACCACATTCGTTTCCCAAAATCAATGGATTTTCAATATTGGGAAATAAGTAAACGTGGCGAGGCGAGTGCCAAGCCACGAATCTAGTGGTTATGATTAAAGCTGTTAATAACTGCCTTATGCTCCTTACTTCCTATACAGGAAAGGGGATAGGAGCTATCATTAGTAAGGTATTTATATTTGAAGCTTAAAATCCTTCTTACCGAATCGTTTATACGTTCTTCGGAAAAGCTTTCCTTTATAACCTTTATTGCAAGGTCTTTGTCTTCGGGCATAAGAAGAAGGTCTGTTCCTGCTTCTACCGTCATTTTGTAAATTTCGGCGTTTGAATAGTTTTCGGTCAGCGCCCCCATATTCAGCGCATCGGTAACAACAAGTCCGTCAAAGCCCAATTCTTCTTTTAAAAGGGTGGTTATAACGGTTTTGGAAAGAGATGCGGGGGTGTTGTCGCCTGATACCTCAGGTACGGCAATATGCCCAACCATAATTATTTGAGCGCCGTTTTCAATTGCCGAAATAAAGGGGATAAGCTCATGGGCGTAAAGCTGTTCTTTGGTTTTGTTTATAACGGGTAGGCTTTCGTGGGAATCTACTGACGTATCACCGTGGCCGGGGAAATGCTTGAAGGTGGGGATAACCCCCGTTTCTTTCATTCCCTTTGCCAAACTAACCGCCATACTTGAAACCAAATTCGGATTGGTACTAAAACAGCGGCTTCCCATAAATCCCGTTTCGTCGCGGGAAATATCAACTACCGGCGCAAAATTTACGTTTATACCCAAAGCCGCCAATTCCTTTGCCATAACTGCTCCCGTATTGTAGGCAAGAAAAGTATCACCTGTTTCGCCTAAATTCTCCATAGGGGGAATATAAGTAGCTTCAGGAGATTTAAGTGAGGTTAACCGCTGCACCTTTCCGCCTTCGTGGTCAACCGAAACAATAAGGGGATGCTCACTTTGGTTTTTAAGTCCTTCAATAAAGTCTTTGGTGTTTTGGGCGTCGCCGAAATTATCTTTAAACAGGATAATTCCGCCCGTGGCGGGAGAAGCAAGCGGCGCTCCGTTTTCAATTTCCACAATAAGCATTTGGGAAATTTTTTCCTCCAAAGTCATTGAGGATAATATTTCGTCAAGCTCCTCTTCGGAAAGTCCCGTTTCCTGTACAGGGGGCGGGACGTCTGTTTTCGGTATAGATTCGCTTTTACAAGAGGTGAAAAGCAAACAAAGACAGAAAGCAATAAAAAAGCAAAGAATTTTCTTTATCATTTTATAAACACTTGACCCGAAAGGGGAACGTTGATCCGGCAAATTTCCTCTGTTATATTACCATTGCCAAGCTCGTTGCCCATACAGTCTTTTACGGTGTAATTTTTGCCTTTTATACCTTCAAGGGTAACGTAATCTTTACCCGTAGAATTAATTATAACGGCAACGGGGGTTTTAACCTCTGCCACTAAATCGCAATAAGGAACAATAACCGATTTATCGTTTAAGGTGGAAGCGGCAACGGTGTAGTTGATTTCGGGGTTAAGAGCGGTTAATTTGCCTTCAATAAGTACCTATTTCCATTCTTTCCAGAAATCAAGGTAATAAGAAAGCATTTTAACGTGGTCTTCGGGAAGAGCTTCAATACGCATTGAAATTTGGGGAACGGCGAAAATACTGCTTACAAACTGAAGCGCCGCGTTTTCAACAGGGTCTTCCAAATGCCATAAAAGCATATCGGAATGAACGGCGGTTTTGCCCGAAGTAAGGCGAAGATTTATTGAATCCGTACGGTTTTTAATAGAATCGTTGGGGCAGTCGGTAACACGGAGCATATTGCCGTATTTTCTAATGCAGGGTCCAACGTAGGTCTGACGGAATTCAAGGAGAATATCGGGGTTAATGGCGGTAAGCGCGTCGTGAACGTCGCACATAAGCTTATCAATTGCGTCTTCCAAAGATTCGAAATCTCTTCTGTCGTCGGGATGTAAAGATTTGCCCGCCAAAACGAAACGGTCGATAAAGTCAAGCTTAAGTCCGTCCAGCTTCCATTCCTTAACAGCGTTAACGTAGGTTTCAATAAGAAAATCGCGGACCTCTTTATAACGGGGGTCAAGGGAGAAGTAGGTCTGTTTATTGCCCGTTTCGTCAAGTATCATATCCTTAAAGCGGTCCCAGTTTTTGGTGTAAATACCAAGGTAGGGAACGGAATACCAAAGCATAACCTTCATACCGGTTTCGTGCATACGCTGTACAAAGGTTTTCATATCGCCTACTTTACTTTGGGCAGGCTCCCAGTCGCCGCAGTAAGCGTATCCGCCGTTGCCGTCTTCGGTCTGCCAACCGTCGTCTACAATAACAACTTCCATACCTAAATCGCGGGTTAATTTACATTCTCTTATAATGCTTTCAACCTCTAATTTCTGGTGGTAACTGTACCAAAGGGAATTAAGGGGTACTTTTGCAGCTTTGGGCACGTAAGCAGGGGTATAACCGCAGTCCTTTTCCCACCAGGAAACAGCGTCGTAAATACTGTCGTAATAAGGAATATCCCTTAAATCAACGCGAATTGTGGCGGTATAATCGGTAATTGCGGTGGTAAGCCCTGTAAAGAAGAACGCGGTAACGTCGTGGGTAGCGCCCCATTCACACACGCCCGAAGTAATGCTTGTGGGAATTTTAGCGTCACTGAGGGTTATACAAAAACGGTTTTGACCCGAAAGTGAATTGAGCTGATGAAGGGGCATCCAGGACGCAAGACGGGCGTCGGTAATGCGTGGAAAATAGTTTCTGTCAAGGCTTCGTCCCTGTCGCATAGAAGGTGAGAATACGGAATAAATATCGGCAGTAGGGAAAGTGAAACGCACACCGAAGCGGTCGGGGGATTTGGGAATATCGCTGTGCCACTTTAGGTCAACGTAAAGAATATCCTTTTCTTTTCTTTCACTAAGGGAAACAAGAGCATCTTTTCCTTCAACAATGTAATACTTCATAATGAAGACCTCTTATCTTTTTCTCCAGGTGCCAACAGAAAATGCAAGCAACATCGGATATATTTCAAGCCTTCCCATAAGCATAGCAAAGGAAAGAATTGTTTTTGAAAATTCGCTATAGTCGGCATAGTTTGACATAGGACCAACGCCGTCAAGACCCGGACCTATATTGTTAAAGCAGGCAACCGTAGCGCTGAAATTTGTTTCAATAGACATATTATCAATGGATATAAGAAAAAATACAGTCAGCAATACCGCGGCATAAACTGCCAGATAAGCGGTAACGCCGTGACGCGTTACGGTATCAAGCGCCTTGCCCTCAAACTTAATTGTTCTGACAGAACGTGGGTGTATAAGCCGCTGACATTCCTTTTTTATGGTTTTTCCAATTATAACAAATCGGGAAATTTTAAAGCCGCCTGCGGTGGAGCCCGCACAAGAACCTATCATCATAATGATAAGAAGAAGGGTTTTGCAAAGTACAGGCCACAGATTAAAGTCGGTTGTGGAATATCCCGTTGTGGTGATTATAGAAGAAACCTGAAAAGCGGAATGACGAAGCGCTTCGGAAAAACTGCCGAAGGAGTCAAGCACGCTTACGGTAATTATACCCGTGCTTATGGCAAAAACAGACAGATATACCCATAGCTCTTCGCTTTTAACCGCGGAACGGAAACGGCGGATAAGACAAAGGTAATAAAGGTTGAAGTTCACGCCGAAAATAAGCATAAACACAGTTATTACCCACTGAACGTAGGGAGAATAAGAAGCAATGCTGTCATTCTTTATAGCGAAACCGCCGGTACCCGCAGTACCAAAGGAAAGCACGCTGCTTTCGAAAAGGTCTAAGCCTCCGCAAAGAAGTAAGATTATCTGAACAACAGTCATAGCGATATAGATAAGGTAAAGTACGCGGGAGGTATCTTTAACTCTGGGTACCAATTTACCCACAATAGGACCGGGCATTTCGGCTTTTATAATGTGAATTGAACGGTCGGACATATTTGGGATAATTGCCGTTACGAAAACAAGTACGCCCATACCGCCGATCCAGTGAGTGAAGCTGCGCCAAAAAATTGTGCCGCGTGAAAGAGCTTCCAAATTGGTTAAAATAGAAGCGCCCGTGGTGGTGAAACCGCTTACTGTTTCAAAAAAAGCGTCGAAAAAATTGGGAATTTCTCTGCTTATAATAAAGGGAAGACAGCCAAAAAGCGACATAGCCACCCAACCCAGCGCAACAATAACAAGACCTTCCTTTGAATAAATAAGGTCATTTTTAGGCCTGAATACAAGCCGCAATACGGTTCCCGCAACGGCGGCAAGTACGGCGGTTATTAAAAAAGCCAAAACAATGTTTAATTCACGGTAAAGTAAAGAAACAACAGCCGGAAGTAAAAGCAGTAACGCTTCAATTTGAAGAATCATTCCGGTTATTTTAAAAACCATAGACCTGTTCATAAGCTCACCTATTCTACAATATCGGAAAGGTCGTTCATACCTTGGTTAGACGAAACAACAATAACCTTGTCGCCGCTGAGCATACAGTCGTCACCTGTGGGGATAACAATTTTTCTGCCGCGTATAATACCCGCAATACGGGTATTTTTCTTAATGTTTAAGGTTTTCAGGGGAATACCGTTGAGTTCACAGTCGGCCTGAACTATAAATTCCAAAAGCTCTGCTTTGCCGTCCATAAGCTTATAAAGGGTTTCAACCTTACTGCCCAGCGAATTTTCCAGACCTCTTGCGTAACGCACAAGTACGTCGGCAATATGCTTTTTGGGGGTGACTACGCATTCAAGCCCCAGCTTTTCCGCCATAATTACAAATTCCTCGCGGTTTACTTTGGCAATTACCTGCGGAACGTCGTGGGTGGCGGCGTAGTATGAAATAAGAATATTTTCTTCATCCATGCCCGTAAGGGAAACGAAAGCATCGGTATCCTTTATTCCTTCTTCCAGCAAAAGCTCCTGTCTTGCGCCGTCGCCGTTAATAATAACCGCACCGGGGAGCGCTTCGCTGAATTCTTCGCACTTTTTAGGGTCGAGTTCAATAATTTTTACCTTGCTTCCGCCCTCCAGCAGCATTTTTGCAAGGTAAAAGGCGGTTTTACTGGCGCCCAAAATCATAACGTTTTTACTTTTCTTGCGCTGTACACCTAACAGCTTAAAGAAGTTTACGATTTCGGCGGCGCGGGCTGTTACGCCTATTTTATCACCGCTTCGCAGTATAAAGTTACCGTCGGGAATAAACACCTCTTCGCCACGCTTAACTACGCAGATAAGAAGATTCATTTGGTATTTTTTACGGAATTCTATAAGAGAAACACCGTCTAAAACCGACTCCTCTTTCAGCTTAAGCTCTACCATCTCAAAGTTTTTGCCAAAGGTTTCAACCTTTGCGGCGCTGGGTAATTTTAAAAGACGAAAAAGCTCTTTAGCCGCCATAAGCTCGGGGTTTATTGCTAAAGAAAGCTTCAGGTGTTTAAGCATAAAGCCTAAACTGTTATCGTTATATTCGGGGTTGCGAATACGGGCAATGGTATGAGAAGCGCCCATACGGCTTGCCATAAAACAGGAAAGCATATTCATTTCGTCGGAATCGGTAACCGCTACAATAAGCTCGGCATCCTTTGCGCCCGCTTCTTCAAGAGTGTCACAGTCAGCGCCGTTACCGCATACGCCCATAACGTCGTGAATGGTGGTAACCTCATTCAAAACGGTGGGGTTGTTATCGATTGCAACAACGTCGTGCCCTTCGGCAACCAAACTGCTGAGTATGACAGTGCCTATTTTTCCGCAACCTACTACAACAATTTTCATATTTGTCACCTGTCTTTAAATTTAAAAATCAATTAAATATATTATACTACACTTTTCCGGTAATTGCCATATATATTTTAAACCCTGCGCTTTTTATCGCAGGGTTTAAATTTAAAGCTCTTTAAATTCTATAAAGTTATAGCTTTGGAGTATTTGAAAATACCGTGCAAGGCGTTCATAAAGGGGGTTTGCTTTCTCACCGAACTCTTCTTTAACAAGCTCGCCAAGCTCAATAATATTCATTTCACCGTTTAACCTTGGCCAAAGAAAGCTTCCCATTTCATCAAGGTGAACGAAACTGATTTTAGGCTTGCCGAACAGCTTTTGAGCGATTCGGTTAGCCCAACCCGTATTTTCAATTTCAAGGGTTACTTTACCGTTAGCATCGGTCTTCCAGTCCACAAGACTGCTTCGCACGGGGATTTTTTCAAGATAGTTTTTATCTATAACTATTTTCTTCTTCATCAGTCTTCATCCTGAACCTTTTTTCCCGAAAAACAGAAAAGAAGGAAAATACAAATAAGAATTCCGAAGAAAGCTACGCCGGTAAGGCCGCTTGCCCAAGCAGGGAGGGTAGAAACAAATTTGGAAAGGTCAACCTTATTTGCAACGCCTACAACCGCAAGAACCGCAAGAATAATACCGACAAGGCCTTCACCGGCTATCATACCGGAGCTGAAGAGAATGCCCTTGTTAATAACGGAATCTTTGCGTTTGCCATCTTTCATTCTGTCGAAGAAGAGACGGATAATACCGCCAACCATAATACAAGCGTTAAGCTGTACGGGGAGGTAAATACCAATAGCAACGGGAAGAACGGGGAGACGGAGAATTTCCACAATAACAGCGATAAATACGCCTATAAGAATAAGTCCCCAGGGAAGCTTACCGCCCATAATACCTTCAATAACCATTTTCATAAGGGTTGCTTGAGGAGCAGGGATGGCTTCGGAGCCGAATTTCCAAGCGGAGTCAAGAAGATTAAGGGTTGCGCCTATAGCAAAAGCGGCGGCAACAACACCGATAACTTCTCCGATTTGTTGTTTCCAAGGAGTTGCGCCTAAAAGATAACCTGTTTTAAGGTCCTGACTGGTGTCGCCTGCAATAGCGGCTACGATACAAATGATAGAACCGATAGCAATAGCGGCTTGCATACCGGAAGCGCCGCTGGAACCGGTGAATTTAAGGATAAGGGTAGCAATAAGAAGTGTTGCAATAGCCATACCGGAAACGGGGTTGTTACTGCTTCCCACAATACCTACCATACGGGAAGAAACGGTTGCAAAGAAGAAACCGAATACAACAACTATAACAGCGCCGATAGGAGATACGGGAATGGCGGGAACCAGCCATACGAGAAGGGTGAGGACCACAATAATTCCGAGAACAACTATCATATTTATATCCTTATCGGTACGAAGGGAAGAAGCGGTTCCCTTAACAGTCATACTCTTTATTGCGTCGCGGAAGGTGCGGACAATAAGGGGAAGAGACTTAATAAGGCTTATAATACCGCCTGCGGCAAGAGCACCCGCGCCGATATAACGGATGTAAGAGCTCCAAATTCCGCTTGCGCCGCTTTCGGCGAAAATAGCGCCGATGGTTTCGGTGCCGGGGTACATAACAATGTCCTTGCCGAAAAGTACAATAAGAGGAATAAGCACTAACCAGCTAAGTACACCGCCGGAAAACATATACGAAGAAATTCTGGGGCCGCAGATATAACCTACGCTCATAACGGCGGGGTAAATCTGTGTTCCTATTGCGCCGGGGTAAAGGCGCTTTGGTAAATGATAGGTAATTTCACCGGGGATAAGCTTTAAGCCGTCTATAACAAACTTGAATATAGCGGCAATACCCATACCTGCAAATACGGTAGAAGCATTGGAGCCGCCCTTTTCGCCTGCAAGCATAACCTCGGCGCAAGCCTGTCCTTCGGGGTAAGGGAGAGTATTATGCTCTCTTACAATAAGGGCGTTGCGAAGGGGAATCATAAAGAATACGCCGAGAAGTCCGCCGATAAGAGAAATAATGGTAATGCTGACAAGGCTGGGGCGAGTGCCGATAACGCCTTCGTGGAACCAAAGGTATAAAGCAGGCATTGTGAAAATTGCGCCTGCGGCAAGGGATTCACCCGCGCTTCCTATGGTTTGAACCATATTACTTTCGAGAATTGAATTTTTACGCATTATTACACGTATTACGCCCATAGCGATAACCGCCGCAGGGATAGACGCCGAAACGGTCATACCTACACGCAGTCCGAGATACGCGTTTGCTGCGCCGAATACTACCGAAAGAAGAATACCCATAATAATAGCCGTAACGGTTATTTCGGGGGTGACTCTTTCAGCCGGAATATACGGCTTAAAGGTGTTTTTGTTATCCATAATTTCATTCCTTTTCTAATTATTGTTTTAACACTTCAATAAGTATACCAAATAACTTATAATAAAGCAATTATTATTTTTTATTATACTTTCTATTTGTTTTTAATTGAAAAAAAGCAATATGGTGGTATAATATTCTTAACAAAGTATCGGGAGATATTGGTAATGACTTTTTTGTACGTAACAATGGGTGTGATTTTATTTTTGGCGCTTATTACGCTAATCGCCTCGTATATCTGTTTCCGTATGACCTTTTACTATAAAGACGTTTTTGATGAAAACGAATTCTCTTTGCCTGATGGTGAAATATATAAGGTCTACCGCGACGTTATGTACGGTTGGGCAAAGGAAGTAAAGGGTACCGAAAAGGAAATTTTTAAAATAAAATCCTTCGACGGATTAACCCTTGTGGGAAAGTATTACGAATATAAAAAGGGCGCCCCCATAGAGCTTATGATGCACGGTTATAAAGGCAGAGCCGAACGGGATTTGTGCGGCGGAGTGCAAAGGTGCTTTAGCCTTGGCAGAAACGCCCTTATAGTTGACCAGCGTGCGTGCGGCAGAAGCGAGGGAAGGGTTGTAAGCTTCGGCATCAACGAAAAGCGTGACTGCCTTGCCTGGATAGATTTTATAAATAATCACTTCGGGAGCGACGTTAAAATAATCCTTACGGGTATTTCCATGGGCGCTTCCACCGTTCTTATGGCGGCGGGTGAGGAGCTTCCCGAAAACGTTGTGGGAGTTCTTGCCGATTGCGGCTTTACCAGCGCAAAGGAAATTATAAAAAAGACAATAAGGGATATGAAGCTTCCCGCAAACCTTCTTTATCCATTTGTAAAGCTGGGGGCTAAGCTTTTCGGGAAATTTGACCTTGAAAAAGAAAGCGCGATAGAATCGGTTAAAAAGATGAGTTTGCCGGTTATATTTTTCCATGGCGAAGCCGACGATTTTGTTCCTTGCGATATGAGCAAAGAAAATTATGAAGCCTGCGCTTCTCCCAAACGGCTTGTTACGGTGGCAGGCGCGGGTCACGGGCTGGGCTTTTTGGTAGACCAAAAGGCATACCTTGAAGCTATGGCGGAATTTTTCACCCAAAACGGTATACCCACTAAAATAGTTTAAAATAAAAAATGACTTGGAAAACCAAGTCATTTTTGCTTTACTTAAGCCCTGTTCCTATAAAGGGTACGCGTCTGAAGTCGTCGGGGTTGTGGCGGATAATATAGTCAATATAAGCATCAATCATATTTGCGGTGAAAATGTAACCTGAAGCATTCATATGACCGTAAAGGAAATAACGGCGTCTGAATTCCTCGTCGTAAACCGGCGCGTATTTATTAAGGTCAATTACGTAAGAGTTTTCAAAATAATCCGCCATATCGTATAAAAGCTTTGCGTGCTCCTTAGCGAGAGCATCCCTATTCTCGTTGCCGCTATTAGGCATGGTAACAAAGAAAAATTTGGCGCGGGGCTGAATTTCCTTGTAACGCTGAATAATGGCGGCGTAGTACCCCGCAAAGGTTTCTGCGTTGTCCTGCCAGCTTTCTTTTATGTCGGCTATACTTCCTATTTCCTGCTTTGAGTTTAAAATATCATTTACTCCAAGGGCAATTATGTAAGCCTGACAGGCAAGCTCTTTATTAAAGAAATCTTTTTCTTCTGCAAAGCTCTTAATATATGTATCAGCCCTCATACCGCCCTTTGAAAAATTATAGGCGGTAAGTCCGTTTTTACGGGCAATGTACTGACCCCAGGAATATTCAAAATAGTCGTGCCAGCCCGGTTTTCCGTTTTCGTCGCGGGACTCAAACTCACCTGAAGAAAGGCTGTCGCCTATAAAGGCGATTTTGCGGAAAATGGCGGTGTTGCTTATTCCTTCGACAAAACGGTCAAGGGGTTGTTCGTTTTCAATGTTTAAATATTTTTCCCAGTTCATAATTATCTTTCCTTTTTAAAACGTAATTTTTCCCAAAAAATAAGTATCAGCGAAAAAAGTAAAACAGAAGCGCCTATAAGTATGGCGCAATTCATAAAGAATTTTTGGGGCAAAACCAAAATTATTTCATCGGTTACGGGACTGAAAACCCAGTTGGTTTTATTGGGGAAGAAAACCGAATGAAAAACCACAAAGGCTTTATCGAAGTTAAGACTTGCAAGGAAGCCCAGTATTAAAGGTATAACCACCGCCGCTATTCCCGAATAAAAGGCGGCGGAGCGTTTTCCCAGCTTAAAGGGCTTTATTTTTTTCGTTTTTCGTAAAACTAAAAGTACAATAAGGCAAAGGGAAGAAGCTATAAGTACTGCTGCGTTAAGGTCAAACAGCTTTTTGCAGTCTTCAAAATGGGCTTTTCCGTCCTCGGAATATTTCATAACCCCTGTAGAAAATTCTTTTTCCGGAAGGGTAAGATAATCTAAAACCTTATCATAAGATTCTTTTATTTCGGCTTTTGAAAAACCGCTTGTGTATTCTAAATCAAGAGCGTCGATATGAGCGTAATAAAACGGTCTGAAATAAATCGGCAGGGAAATGGAAAAGGTAATTATAAAGAAAAAAAGCGCCAGCGAAAAAAGTAAAGAAAGCAAGGCATTACTGTTTCTTTTCAAGTATACCACTCCTTATGTGTTTAAGCATACAGTAAGGAAAAAGGAATGTCAAGCAATAAATTTTAAAATATGTTCATAAATTGTTGACAAATAATAAAACAATTTGGTGTTTAATAATGTTTAGTATAAACCTTCTGAAAGGAGTTATTTATATGAACGATAATTTTAATCAAAACGAGGAAAAAAGGTATAATGAAGTATACAGCTATACCGTTCCCGTTTATGAAGAAAAGCAAAAAGCTTTCTACGAGGGAAAGCCTAAAAGCGCAAGGAAAGTGGGTGTCGGCGTTATAATCGCGGTTGCGCTTGCCTGTTCGGTTGTAGGCGCGTCGTTGGGTGTAGCGGGAACCTTGTTCCTGTCTGAAAATACGTCGATTCTCGGTGATGGCACCTCAATAGTCGAAGGGGAAAGAGGAAGCACCGTTATTGATATAAATAAGGTTGATACTTCTAAAGTAATGACTTCCGCGGAAATTTATGCTCTTAACGTAAATTCCACCGTAGGTATAACCACCTCTGTTACTACTACCAACTTTTTCGGTTATCAAACCACCTCTGCTGCGGCAGGCTCCGGCTTTATTTTAACTGACGACGGTTATATTGTAACAAACTACCACGTAATAGAAGGCGCTAACGAAATAAAGGTTGCTCTTTATTCGGGCGAAACCCACACCGCAACCTTAATCGGTTATGACCAAAGCAATGATTTGGCAGTAATTAAGATTGATGCGACCTCTCTTACCCCCGTAATACTTGGGGATTCCGATAATATGAACGTAGGTGACAACGTGGTGGCTATCGGTAATCCTTTGGGCGAGCTTACCTTTTCCTTAACCAGCGGAGCGGTAAGCGCTCTTGACCGTGAGGTTACAATGTCCAACGGTATATCAATGGATTTGATTCAAACCGATTGCGCCATAAATTCGGGCAATTCGGGCGGCGCGCTGTTTAATATGTACGGCGAAGTGGTTGGTATAACCAATGCAAAGTATTCCTCCAACGGCACAAACGAAGCATCCATTGATAATATAGGCTTTGCCATACCTGTAAACAACGTAAGAAGCATTATTGAAAGTGTTATTAAAACTGGATATATTGAAAAACCCTATATCGGCGTTTCGGTGGACGACATAGACAGTCGAAACCAAGGCTACGGCGTACCCAAGGGCGCGGCAGTAATGGAAATTGCCGAAAACGGCCCTGCAGCAAAAGCGGGAATTAAGATCAACGACGTAATTACCGCGGTGAACGGTGTTAAAATTGATGACAGCGACGACCTTAAAGACATTGTTGCAAAATCATCGGCGGGTGACGTTCTTACGCTTACAGTTTACCGACAGGGACAGACCTTGGAAATCAAGGTTACTGTGGAAGTAAACCGTCAGTCGGCTACGGCGGATAATAACACCGAAAGTGAAGAAGGCGGCGGTTCCTTCTTTAATCCCTTCGACCATTTCTTCGGATAAATTTTTTAAATAAAATAAAGAGCAGAGAACGGAATTGTTCTCTGCTCTTTGTTTATGCTTGTAAACGGGATTTTCTTTTTGTAATAATTTGCAGTAACAAAACTATACCAACAAGTGAAAATCCTATTATGTCGGTTTTTAAACCGGGGTAGATAAGAAGAAGTCCGCCCGCAAGGCAAATAATTCTTTCGAACCACGCCATTTTATGAAGGAAATACCCTTCCAGAGAAGCCGATACCGCAAATATACCTATTACAGAGGTAATGCAAATAAGTATAACTTCGGGCGCTGTGGTGTTAATAAACAGCATTGCGGGGCTTAGGGCGAATATATAAGGAACAATAAAGGCGCCGATTGCAAGCTTTGTTGCGGTAAACGCTGTTTTCATCGGATTTGCCTGAGCAATTGCGGCGCCTGCATAAGCGGCAAGTGCAACAGGGGGAGTGAGGTCGGCAACAATACCGAAGTAGAATACGAAGAAGTGAGCGGCAATTGGGTCAACGTTCATTTTAATAAGAATAGGTGCGCAGGTAGCCGCCATAATACAGTAGTTGGCGGTTGTAGGAACACCCATACCCAAAATGATACAAGCCAGCATTGTAAGGAAAAGGGCAATAATTACTTTTCCGCCCGCCAAGGCTACAATACCGTTAATAAGCATGGTGGCAAGGCCTGTCATAGTAATAATGCCTGAAATAATTCCGGCAACACCGCAGGCAACGGCAACGGTTATCATACCTTGTCCGCCTGCCGCCAAGGCTTCCCATATACGCTTTGGGGTAATTCTGTTTTCTTTGTTAAAAATACCCACTATTATTGCCGCAATTATGGCAAGAGCCGCGGCGTAAGCGATAGATTTGCTGCCTGAGCTTACAAGTACTATAAGTATAACAAGGGGAAGCAACAAATATAAGCGTTTTAAAAGGGGGAGAAAACGGGGAAGCTCGTCTTTGGTAAGACCGCGAAGGCCTTCTTTTTTTGCCTCTAAATGGACAGTGATAAATACGCCTAAAAAGTAAAGACAAGCGGGGAGAATTGCGCGAACGATAATGTTGTTGTAGGGCTCACCCAGATTTTCCGCCATAAGGAAGGCGGCGGCGCCCATAATGGGAGGCATTATCTGACCGCCGGTGGAGGCGGAGGCTTCTGCCGCGGCGGCAAATTCAGGCTTGTAGCCCGCTTTTTTCATAAGAGGAATGGTTACCGAACCTGAACCAACGGTATTGGCAACCGAAGAACCCGATACCATACCTTCAAGGGCGGAAGCAACAACGGCAACCTTTGCGGGGCCGCCCGAAAAACGGCCAACAAGGGCATTTGCAATTTTGATAAAGAAATCGGCAATACCCGTGCGTTCCAAAAACGCGCCGAATATAATAAATATTGCAATATATTTTGAACAAGTGTTAATGGGTGTAGATAAAATACCCGAGGTGGTGGTGTAGAAAAGGTTGCCTATAAGGCGTTCTAATCTGCGGAGAAAATCGGGATTGCTGAGTCCGAAAATTAAAGCGTAAGCAATAAAAGCTACCGCAACAATAATAATCGGCATACCTACGCAACGGCGACAAAGCTCTAATAAGCAAAGTATGCCTATCGCGCCTATTATGATTTGATAAAGTTCAAATTTATTGCCTTGCTGAATTATGGTAATGGCGTCGAAGGTGAAGTAAAAGAAGGCTGCTGAACCTGCCGCCATTAAAATAATATCATACCAGGGAATGTGATTAACCTTTTGCGTGCCCTTCTTTGCGGGGAAAACCAAGTAGCCGATAAGCATAATGCAACCGACAAAGCTTGAAAGTCTTATGGCGTCAAGCCAGGTGGCAAAAAAGGTTACGTAAATACAGAACAGGGAGAAAGCCGCAAGTATACTATTCACAACAATTTTGGCTTTGCCTTCCCAAATACGGGTGTTGGATTCTCTATCGAATTTTTTCATTACCGAATCAAGATCCATCGGCTCCTGACTTGCGGGAGCCTTCTTCTTAGAGAAAAACAACAAACTCACACCTTTCAAAAAAGTCAAAATAATAACTGCGACAAATTTGCCGCAGTTATTAAAATTTAATAATAAACTTTGGGCTAATTATTCAACCGGAACATCAATTCCCTTTTCTTTAAAGTACTTGGCAGCGCCGGCGTGGAAGGGAACGGTAAGACCCTGAGTTGCGTTTTCAAGGGTTAATTCTTCACCTTTTTTATGTTCTTTGGTAATAGCTTCAATATTATCGAAAATAGCGGCGGTTAATTTGTAAACCTCATCCTCGCTTGCGTTTGCGCTTACAATAAGAGTAGCCTTAACGGTAACGGTGGAAACAGCTTCTGTTTGACCCTTGTAAGTGTTGGCGGGGATATTGTAAACGGAATAGAAGGAGTTGCTTTCCATAAGCTTCTTCGCAATGTCACCGTCAATAGGAACGATACGAACGTTGCCGTTGGTCATACTGAGTTCGGTGATAGCGGCGGTAGGAGCACCTGCAACAATAAATGCGGCGTCGATCTGACCGTCTTTAAGTGCGTCTGCGCTTCCGTCAAAGTTCTGATACTGAGGGTCAATGTCCTTTTCGGTAAGACCTGCAGCGGTGAGGATGTCAATAGCGTTAAAGTAAACGCCGGAACCGGGGTCGCCTATAGAAACTTTTTTACCTTTAAGGTCGGCAACAGATTTAATATCGGGGTTTACGGTAACAAGCTGTACTGCTTCAGCGTAAAGACCGGCAACGGTGCGGAAAGAAGTAACTTTACCGTCGGCTTCGAAGGAACGGCTGCCGTTCCAGGCGTAATGCATAACGTCGGACTGAACGGTACCTAACTGGTAGTCACCTGCGTCAATACCCTGGATGTTGGCTTTGGAACCGCCGGTAGAAACGGGGTTTGCGGTAATTCCTGCAATATTGGTAATGTACTGGCAAAGTACGCCGCCGTAGGAATAATAGGTTCCGGAAGGACTTCCTGTACCCATAGTCATAGTTCCTGCGCCACCGCAAGCGGCAAGGGAAAATACGAGCGCTAATGTTAATAAAATGGCAATAAAACGTTTCATAAATAATCTCCTTACATTATAATATTTGTTCCATTATACCTCAAAACCGCCGCCATTGCAAGAATAACTTGGAAATTCAGGCAAATTTAAAGAAATTTGAACGAATTTAAGGGGAAATTACTGCCTTTTGATTTTTTCTGGAATAGGTTGGAGAACATCCTGTTTCCTTTTTAAAATAATAAATCCTCTCACGCCCGCAGGCATTTCACATTGCGAAGCAATATTTCACACGCGAAGCGTATTTCACAAATCCCGCAAGGGATTTATTTCGTTGAAAAAGACCTACGCTTTGTATCAAAGCATAGGTCTTTTTCTGGTGGACCCGAGGAGATTCGAACTCCCGACCCCCACAATGCGAATGTGGTGCGCTACCAACTGCGCTACGAGCCCATATTGAATTGTGTGAAATAAAGGGTAAAAAATCCAAGCCGCAACGACTTGGATTTTTGGTGGAGCTAAGGGGATTCGAACCCCTGACCCCCACACTGCCAGTGTGGTGCGCTACCAACTGCGCTATAACCCCGAGTACCAACATATAATATCACAAGTTTTTATATATTTCAAGTATTTTTTTATAAAATAGGAGAAAATAACTCTTGACAAATAATGCGTCAAAGAATATAATAGTCGTTGTCAGCAAATATTGGGGAATTGTGTAACGGTAGCACGACAGACTCTGACTCTGTTTGTTGGGGTTCGAATCCCTATTCCCCAGCCAAAATGAAAGCACTGACCTTTATGGTCGGTGCTTTTATTTTTAACTTATGAGATAATAGATAGGGATTCGAACAAGGGC
>JAZRKJ010000057.1:0-25659 GCA_045646245.1 Acutalibacteraceae bacterium | reverse complement strand
ACGGCCTTTTTTTTTTTAGGGAAAAAAAGGAAAAAAAAGGGAAAGGGGAAAAGGGAAAGGGGGAAAGGGGAAAAGGGATAGGATTTAGGATTTAGGATTTAGGGGTTAGGGAAGTAACAACGTAACAACGTAACAAGTTTTCTTATAATTTATAAACTTGAAAATATTTTATTTTTTACTCTGCAGGTTTTTTACTATTTTTATTGTTACTTTGTTACCTTATGGGCGAAAACCCTTTATTTATGCGGGTTTCAGTGGTAACAACCGACGTAACAACGACGTAACAACAGGTAACAAAGTCTCCCTTTCCCCTTTCCCCTTTCCCCTTTCCCCTTTCCCTAATCCCTAAATCCTAAATCCTAAATCCTCCCGGCAATACTCGGTGTTATGCCGGTGGCTTTTTTAAAAGCGTGGGAAAAGGCGTAGATATCGTCGAAGCCTAAAATATCAGATATTTCCGAAATACTGTAGGCTCCCGCTTCTAAAAGGGAACGAGCCATTTTAATTCTCAAATTGTTTTTATAGGTGATGGGAGAAACACCGTAGGCTTCTTTAAAAAGTCGGCGGAATTGGGATTCGCTTAAATTGCAAAGGGCGGCAAGCTCCTTTGTGTATACCTTTTCGCAATATCCTTCACGAAGGCGGTATACGGCGGGGGCGAGCCGTTGCTCCGATTTTTCTTTTGCGGTTTCCCGGTCGTTGTCATTTATAAAAGCCAAAAGGGAAAGTAAACTGCAGGTTCGCTCAATTTTAGCGGTCAGGTCGTTTATTGCAAAGGACTTTAATATAAGGGAAAAATGCTCCGCCGTTTTTTCGGGGGTATCGCTGCAGGTGAGAACGGGGTGGGAGGCAAAAATAAGATTAGCGCTTTTACCCAAGGTTTTAATATCAAATTCCACCGAAAGGGCTGAAAAATCCTTTGACGCTCTGAAAGAATAGCTGCACCCTTCGGGCAGATAAACAATGTCTCTTTCACGGGCAATAATTTCGGTTTCCTTTACAAAAATGCGTATACCGCCCCGTACAACGTAAAGAAGCGCCGAGGTGTGACGGGAAACTACCGTTTTCGGGGCTTTCATAGAGGGGGCGAAAGCGGCGTGAATAATAATATTTGATTTTTCGGGAGTAAATTCCTTAAGCTTCATATATATCACCGTGAATTATTCTATCACAAATGACCGAATTTTACAAATAAAACTTGTGTTTTGCATTTAAAAAGTATGAGGCAAAATATATAATTACTTTAAAAGAGGGTGAAAAAATGAAAACGCTTTTAAAGAATGGTAGCATTTATATTGACGGCAAATTTATTAAAGCTGACCTGTTATTCGGTAAAAAAATAGTAAGCGTTGGAGGAAATAGTGAAAGCAACTGTAACGTTATTGACTGTACAGGAAAATATATAACTCCCGGCTTTATTGATATTCATATTCACGGAAGAAACGGTTTTGACGTAACCGAAAATTGCAAAAAAATCGCTAATCTTTTGCCAAAATACGGCGTTACTTCATTTTTACCCACCACTTTAACTAAATCCTACGATGACACTTTAAACGACCTTTCTTATTTATCCGATTATATTGATAACCAAAGTGGCGGTGCCGAAGCCCTTGGTATTTACAGTGAAGGAATTTTCTTTTCAAAGGAAAAGTGCGGCGCTCAAAACCCCGATAATATAAAAGAAGAAATTGATTTTGATTTTGTTGAAAAAATGCTTTGCGCTTCAAAGGGTAAATTAAAGGTTATGGCGTTTGCTCCCGAAAACAAGGGAAGTGAAAAGCTTACACGTATTTTAAAGGAAAAGGGGATTCGTTCTTCTATGGACCATTCCAATGCCCTGGCAGAGGAGGTTTACCCCTGTGTAAAAGCGGGGCTTGACGGCGTAACCCACATTTATAACGGTATGCGTTGGATGAACCATTTGGAGCTTGGGGCAAGCGGTGTCGGTGTATTTGAAGATAGCCTTTACGCTGAGCTTATTACCGACGGCTTTCACGTAAATAAAGAATTTATTGAAATTCTGTTTAAGGTTAAACCCCTTGATAAAATACTCTTTATAAGCGATAACGTGCCCCTTTCGGGTCTTCCCGAAGGCAAAGGTGATATGTCGGGCGTACCCGTTAAAATCCTTTCCGACCGTTTGGTAGTTGATAACGATAACGGCGTGTACAGCCTTGCGGGAAGCTGTTTAAGGCTTTGTGACAGTATTAAAAACGTTAACGCTTTTACGGGGATTCCGTATGAAGAACTTATTAAATGCGTAACCCAAAACCCTGCCGAATATTTAGGCGTTAGTGACCGTAAAGGAAGTATTGAGGAAGGCTATGATGCTGACCTTAATATTTTTGATAAAGATTTCAGTATTATAAAAACTTTTGTTAAAGGAGAATTGGTATGATACCCGAATACAACCTTATCCCGCCTTCTGAATTAGGTAAGGGAAGCAACATTAAGCTGGACGTTTGCGAATGCGAGCAAGACCTTTACTGGAAAATGGCTATTGAAGTTTTCGAAACCATTAAGGAAAACAACGAAAAGGGCGAAGACACCGTAATGATAGTTCCTTACGGCCCCTTAGGCCCCTACAGCCGTCTTGTCTGGCTTGTAAACAAGTACCGCTTAAGCCTTAAGCGTTGCCACTTTATCAATATGGACGAATATTTGACCGACGACCTTAAGTACCTTGATAAGAGCGACCCTCTTTCCTTCCGTGGCGGTATGGACAGAATTTTCTATAACCTTATTGATGATGAGCTTAATATCCCCGAAGAGCAGAGAATTTTCCCTGACCCCGAGAACCCTGAATTTATTGAAGAATACATAAGAAAACAGGGTAAGCTTGATATGGCTTGGGGCGGCGTAGGTATTACCGCTCACTTTGCTTTTAACGAACCGCCCGAACCCGGCGAGACAATGAGCAATGAGGAATTTGCTAACCTTCCTACCCGTGTGCTTCAGATTGCCAGAGAAACCCTTACCATCAATGCGTTTATGAACTGCGCCGCCGACCTTGACGGTATCCCGAAAAACTGCATTACCGTTGGTATGAGAGAAGCGTTTATGGCTAAAAAGGTAAGAATGTGTATGCCCAGAGACTGGAATGCAGCCGCACTCAGAAAAATCCTTCACGGCCCCGTAACGTGCAAAATCCCTTGTTCGCTGTTCCAGAACCATCCCGACGCAAAAATTTACGCCGCAAGCGTAGCGCTTGCTTCACCTGTTCCCGAAATAAGAATCTACAATAAATAAGAAACGAGCCTTCGGGCTCGTTTTTATTTAGGGAAAGGGGAAAAGGGAAAGGGGAAAAGGGAAAAGGGAAAGGGGAAAGGATTTAGGATTTAGGTTTTAGGGATTGTGTAGGGGACGATGCCCACATCGTCCCGTTAAAAAGGGAATTTTTTATAAAAAATATTGAAATCAATAAAAATGTGTAATATAATACTAAAGTATTATTTTTAAAAAGGTGATTTATATGATTCATATTGGTATTTTCGGTTACGGTAATTTAGGCCGTGGAATTGAAGCGGCTATTCTTAAAAACAGCGATATGTGCCTTTCGGCTGTTTTTACTCGACGTGCTCCCGAAACCCTTAAAATAAATACCGAAAACGTTCCCGTTGTTCACGTTAGTGACGTTGAAAACTGGGTAGATAAAATTGACGTTATGGTGCTTTGCGGCGGCAGTGCTACCGATTTGCCCGAGCAAACCCCCGCTTTAGCTGAATTTTTCAACGTTGTGGATAGCTTCGACACTCATGCTAAAATTCCCGAGCATTTTGCAAAGGTAGACTCTGTAGCTAAAGAAAACGGTAAAACCGCCCTTATTTCTTCGGGGTGGGACCCGGGTATGTTCTCTCTTAATCGCCTTTATGCCCAGTGTGTTCTTCCCGACGGCGAAAGCTATACCTTCTGGGGTAAGGGCGTAAGCCAGGGTCATAGTGATGCAATAAGAAGAATTGACGGCGTAATTGACGCAAGGCAATATACAATTCCCAAGGATGAAGCCTTGCTTAAAGTAAGAAACGGCGAAAATCCCCTTCTGTCTACAAGAGAAAAGCATTTAAGAGAATGCTTTGTTGTTGCAGAAGAGGGCGCAGATTTAGAAAAAATCGAAAATGAAATTAAAACAATGCCTAACTACTTTGCCGATTACGATACTATAGTTCATTTTATTTCTATGGATGAATTAAAAAGGGAGCATAGCGGTATTCCTCACGGCGGCTTTGTTATAAGAAGCGGTAAAACCGGCTTTAATGATGAGCATAATCATATTATTGAGTATAGCTTAAAGCTTGATTCTAACCCCGAATTTACCGCAAGTGTTATCACCGCTTATGCAAGAGCGGTTTATAAGCTTTCAAAAGAGGGAAGTACGGGCTGCAAAACCGTATTCGATATTGCCCCTGCGTATCTTTCCGATTTGAGCGGAGAAGAAATAAGAAAGAATTTACTTTAAAAAAAGAGCCGAAAGGCTCTTTTTTGTTAGGAAAAGTGAACAACGTTGTTTCGTTGTTACGTTGTTACGTTGTTGACAACCGCTCATATATATTATAAAATTAAATAAATAATATTTTTAAGGTGAAGTTTATGAAAATTGTAATTACCGATGCTTCTACCGTAACCGGCGGAGATTTATCCTTTGACGTGTTTGAACAGTTCGGAGAAGTTATAAAGTATGATTTAACTACTGCGGAAGAATTGCCCCTTCGTATAAAAGACGCCGATATTGTGCTTTGCAATAAAACCCTAATGACCGAAAGCGCAATGAAGGGCGCAAAGAACCTTAAATATATCGGTTTGTTTGCCACAGGGTACAACAACGTTGACCTTGAATACGCTCATTCTAACGGTATTACCGTTTGCAACGTGCCGGGGTATTCTACCGAAGCGGTAGCGCAGCATACCTTTGCTCTTATTTTGGAGCTTCTTTGCAGAGTAAGTGATTATAACGAAACCGTAAAACAGGGTGACTGGGTAAAAAGCCGTACTTTTTCCTATTTCCCCATTCCGTTATATGAATTAAACGGTAAGACTTTAGGACTTGTGGGGCTTGGCAGTATTGGTTCAAGGGTAGCTGATATTGCTCTTGCTTTCGGTATGAAGGTACTGGTTTACAAAAGAAGCAAAACCGATGACAAACGCATAACCCAAGTGGGTCTTGATGAGCTTCTCAGTAATTCTGACATTGTTTCGCTTCACTGCCCTCTTAACAAAGAAAGTGAAAATATGATGAACAAGGAAGCCTTTGCAAAAATGAAGGACGGCGCTGTGTTTATAAATACTGCCCGTGGCGGACTTGTTGACGAACACGCATTAAAAGAAGCCCTTACTTCGGGCAAGCTTCTGGGCGCAGGGCTTGACGTTTTAAGGAAAGAACCAATGGATGAAAACTGTCCTTTACTTGGAATAAAAAACTGTATTATAACTCCTCATATCGCCTGGGCGGGGCTTGAAACAAGAAAACGCCTTATCGGTATAGTCGCTTCAAATATTTCTGCATTTTTAGATAATAAGCCTGTTAATACGGTTTGACTTTAGTAAATTTTATGGTATAATATATCGGTTAGTTTTTTAAAAAGGGAAGTATTAAAATGGCAAAAATCGAAAATCTACGTAACGTGGCTATTATTGCTCACGTTGACCACGGAAAAACCACTCTTGTTGACCAGCTTTTAAAGCAAAGCGGAACCTTCCGTACCAACGAACAGGTTGACGAAAGAGTAATGGACTCGGGTGACCTTGAAAAAGAAAGAGGAATTACTATTCTTTCTAAAATCACCAGCGTTCATTATAAGGATATTAAAATAAACATCGTTGATACTCCGGGACACGCGGACTTTGGCGGTGAAGTTGAACGTATTCTTATGATGGTTGACGGCGTTGTGCTTTTGGTAGATGCTTTTGAGGGCTGTATGCCACAAACCCGTTTCGTGCTGAAAAAGGCATTGGCTTTGGGCAAAAAGGCTATTGTTGTTGTAAATAAAATCGACCGTCCCATGGCACGTCCCGCCGAAGTAGTGGACGAGGTTCTTGATTTATTTATTGAGCTGGGTGCCGACGATGACCAAATCGAATTTCCCGTTGTTTACGCTTCGGGCAGAGACGGTTATGCTTCTTTCGATGAAACCCCCGGCGAAAACCTTCAACCCCTTTTTGATACTATTGTAAAGGAAATTGACCCACCCGAAGGTGAAATTGACAAACCCCTGCAAATTCTTTTTTCCAATATTGAATATGACGAATATCTTGGCAGAATCGGCGTAGGAAGAGTTGAAAGAGGTATGGTTCATACAGGTGACAGCGTTGTGCTTTCCCATCGTGACGGAACCACTTCCAACGTGAGAATAGCCAAAATGTTTATGATAGAAGGACTTCGCAGAGTAGAGGCTCAGGAAGCCAAGGTCGGCGACCTTATTCAGGTTGCAGGTGTAAGCGACCTTAACATTGGTGAAACGGCCTGCGCTCCCGACTGCGTTGAACCCCTTCCTTTCGTTAAAATTGACGAACCCACGCTTTCAATGAACTTTATGGTTAATAACTCTCCCTTTGCGGGTAAAGACGGCAAGTACGTTACCTCGCGTAATTTGCGTGACCGCCTTTTCAAGGAAGTGGAAACCAATGTTAGCCTTAAGGTGGAAGAAACCGACTCCGCCGATACCTTTAAGGTTTCGGGCAGAGGTGAATTGCATTTATCCATTCTTATTGAAACAATGCGACGTCAGGGGTACGAATTTCAGGTATCTCCTCCTGAAGTAATTTATAAACACGAAAACGGCGTACTGCTTGAACCTATTGAACTTCTTATGATAGAGGTTCCCGAGGAATACGTTGGCGCCGTTATGGAACGTCTTGGCAGCCGTAAGGCAGAAATAAAGAATATGGGTACCCGTGAAGGCGGCTCTTCTCACCTTGAATTTCTTATTCCTTCCCGTGGACTTCTGGGTTACAGAAGCCAGTTTATGACCGATACCAACGGTAACGGTATTATGAGCCACGTATTTTCAAGCTACGAACCCTTTAAGGGCGAAATTGAACAGCGTAATACAGGCTCCTTGGTGGTTTATGAGGACGGTGAAGCTACCGGTTACGGTTTGTTTAATACCCAAAGCCGCGGCAGACTCTTTATAGGCCCCGGTGTCCCCGTATATGAAGGTATGATAATTGGTGAAAATCCCAAAAACGAAGATATTGTTTGTAACGTTTGCAAGAAAAAGCAGCTTACCAATACTCGTGCGGCCGGCAGCGATGACGCTTTGCGCCTTGTTCCGCCTTCAATTATGAGCCTTGAACAATCCCTTGAATTTATTAAAAACGACGAACTGGTTGAAATAACGCCTAAAAACATTCGCCTTCGCAAACGAATTCTTAATAAAGAGCTTCGTATGAAGGCAGAATCGAGAAATAAAAAATAATGAATATTATAATTCTTGACCTTGAATGGGACAGTGCGTACAGCGTTAAACACAAACGCTTCGTAAATCAGATTATTCAAATAGGCGCCGTAAAGCTAAACAGCGAATGTCAGATTATTGACAGATTTTCGGTGACGGTAAAAAGCTCTCTTTCAAAAAAACTTACCCGCCGTTTTATTGAACTTACCGGTATAACAAGCGAACAAATGCGGGAAGGCGTACCCCTTGTTAAAGCGGTGGAAATGTATAACGCTTGGGCAGGTACGGGGACTCTTACCATGACCTGGAGTACCAGCGACCTTTACACAATTATTGAAAACTGTAAATATTTGCTTACTCCCGCTACCAAGTTCCGAATTGAAAAATATGCTGATTTGCAAAGCTATGTTCAAAACGAAATGAGAGCTGTTGGTTTTGAGCTTAAATCTCAGATTTCTCTTTCTTCTGCAGCTGAAATGCTGGGTATTTCGGTTGAGGGGCTGGAGCTTCACAACGCACAGGACGATTGCATTTTATCGGTTGCACTTTTAAGGCGCTTTTATAATACCGATAAAATGAATGCGTATATCAAAGACGCCGCAAACCCCGAATTTTTCAGACGTCTTTCCTTTAAGTCCTATACGCTTTCGAATATTAAGGATGATAAAATCAAACCCGAACACTTGGTGTTCAAGTGTGATAAATGCTCCAGTATTGCAAAATGTGTTACGGGTTGGAAATACCGTAACGGTTGGTTTTCGGCTAATTTCCGTTGCAGCGAATGTAAACGTGTGTTTATAGGCAGAGTGTCTTTTAAAAAGACCTACGACGACCTTATTGTCAAAAAGAAAATTGCTCAACCTAAGGCGGTGGAGAAAAAGGATGAAAATACTGTGCAACGCCTGTCCGAGAAGGTGTAACGCAGAAAGAACTGAAAGCACGGGAAGCGGCTACTGCGGTATGCCGCTTTTTCCCGTTATAGCTCTTGCCGACCTTCATTTCGGTGAAGAACCGTGTATAAGCGGTGAAAAGGGAAGCGGAACCGTTTTTTTCAGCGGTTGCTCCCTTAACTGTGTTTTTTGCCAGAATGAAATAATCAGTCACAAAAAGCAGGGAATCAGGGTTACACCCGAAAGACTTGCCGAAATTTTTAAAGAGCTTGAAGAAAAGGGCAGTAATAATATTAACCTTGTTAACCCCACACATTTTATATGGGCGATTAAAGAAGCGCTTAAAATCTACCGTCCGAAAATTCCTCTTGTATATAACAGCGGCGGGTACGACGACCAAAACGTTATAAAGGAAAATGTTTTCGATGTTTATCTTATGGATTTAAAATACGTAAGCAGTGAAAAATCGTTGAAATACAGCGACGCCGCCGATTATTTCGAAGTTGCTTCAAAAAGCATAAAGGCTGCTTTAGAAGTTGCGGGAACTCCCGTTTTAAACGGGGAGGGGATTATGCAAAGTGGCGTTATTATACGCCATCTCGTTTTACCCCTTGCCACCAAAGAAGCAATAAAGGTTATTGACTGGGTTAAAGAAAATGCAAAAGACGCATATTTAAGCATTATGTCACAGTACGTTCCCTTGGCACGTGCTTGTGAATTTCCCGAAATTAACCGACGTATTACCAAAAGGGAATACGAAAAGGTGCTTTCTTACGCGCTGGACAGCGGACTTGAAAACGTTTATGTTCAAGAGCTTATAAGCGCAAATGAAACCTATATCCCCATCTTTGACGGCAAAGGGGTTATGTCTTCCGATGAATAAAAAGGTGCTGATTGAAAAGATTTACAAAAATAAATAAAAAGGCTTGACACCGACCGTGCTTTTATAGTATAATGTCGTTTGTAAATATATTACCCCTGCTATAAGGCGGAGGGAGGGAATTATTCATGAGTCAGGTTCGTATCAAAGAAAATGAATCACTTGATAATGCTTTAAGACGTTTTAAGCGCCAGACCGCTAAAGACGGCGTAATCCAGGAAGTTCGTAAAAGAGAACACTATGAGAAGCCTTCTGTTAAGCGTAAGAAAAAGTCGGAAGCTGCACGTAAGCGTAAGTTCCGCTAATAAGTGATACTTAAAAGAAAAGCAGCTGTTTTATCAGCTGCTTTTATTTTTTGAGGTGAAGAAATGTTTAAACCAAAGGTTAAACTTCACAGAATTACCGATATTACGGTGGAGTTTTTAAATAAAAAGAATATTAAAGCCCTAATTCTTGACGTAGACAACACTCTTTCAACCCATCACGGTATGAATCTTGTGGACGGGCTTGAAAATTGGATAAAGGTAATGGAAGAAGCGGGAATAAAGCTTATAATTCTTTCCAATTCCAAAGAAAAAAGAGTAAAGCCTTTTGCCGAAAAAATCAATCTGAATTACGTTTCTTTAGGCTGTAAACCCTTACCCTTCGGTTTTATGAAGGTTAAAAAGCGCCTTAATATGAAACGAAAAGAAATTGCAATTGTGGGCGACCAGATGTTTACCGACGTAATGGGCGGAAATCTTTACGGAATTACTACAATTATGACCGATTTGATTCTTGCTGAGGATAAAGCGAGCTTTAAAATAAGAAGAAGGCTTGAAAAGAAATTTTTAAAAGGAATGAAGGTGGAGAACGGTTATGGCTGCTAAATTCGGTCCTGCCGGTACAAGCGACGATTTTAAGGCACAGGGATATAAGCACTCTTTGGACGTACCCAAATACCTTTGTGAAAAAGGCCTTGACCATTTTGAATATCAATGCGGCAGAGGGGTTAATATAGGCGCCGACAAAGCGACGGTTTTGGGTGAAGAATTTGCAAAGCACAGCCTTTCGGTTTCTCTTCATGCGCCTTATTACATTTCTATGTCCTCTGTTGAAGAGGAAAAACGCCTTAATTCCGTAAACTATATTCTGCAAAGCGCAAGAGCGGTGAACGCTATGGGCGGTGACAGAATCGTTGTTCATACCGGTTCTTGCGGAAAAATAAGCCGTGAAGAAGCCTTAAGCCTTGCCTCTGATACAATGCGCCTTGCACTGGATGCCTTAAAGGAAGAAAAGCTGGAGCATATTCATATTTGTCCCGAAACAATGGGTAAAATAAACCAGCTCGGTACTTTGGAAGAGGTAATTGCTCTTTGTAAAATCGACGAAAGCATTATTCCATGTATTGATTTCGGCCACTTGAACGCAAGAACTTTGGGCTCTGTAAACGGTAAAGACGAATATGAAAGAATTCTTTCTTTAATAGAAAATGAGCTTGGAAGCGATAGGCTTAAAGCCTTTCATTCCCATTTTTCAAAAATAGAGTATACAAGCGGTGGGGAAAAGCGTCATTTAACCTTTGACGATACCGTGTTCGGCCCTGACTATGAACCTCTTATGGAGCTTGTTTTTAAAAAGAACCTTTCACCCATATTTGTGTGTGAGTCTGCGGGAACCCAGTCCGACGACGCGCTGGCTATGAAAAATTACTATAACTCTTTGAAGGGATAAGCGAATGGTAAATTTAGACAAATACCTGTCTTCAAATTCGGCAGTGCTTATTTGTACCGATGAAAACAGGTTTTATTTAAGCGGAATGAAGTCCTCTGCCGGATATATGCTTATAAGCGAGGTGGGTAACTTCCTGCTTGTTGACGGAAGATATTACGAAGCGGCAACTAAAAAAGCATATCCTTCGGTTAAGGTTATACTTCTTGAAAGACTTTCAAAACAGCTTAACGAGCTTATTTCCCGTTTCGGCATTAAAACCCTTTATACCGAAACCGAAATAACCGTTTCAACCCTTTCCACCCTTGATTCCATATTAAACTGTTCGGTTAGGGCAGAGCAAAGCCTGACCGAAGATTTACTAAAGGCAAGAAGTGTGAAAGGTGAAGGTGAAATTGAAAAAATAATTGCCGCTCAGCGTATTGCCGAAGCGGCTTACGAAGAGCTTTTAAACTTTATTAAGGTGGGAAAAACCGAAAGAGAAATTGCCCTTTTCCTTGATTATGAAATGCAGAAAAGAGGAAGCGAAGGGGTTTCCTTTGAAACCATTGCCGTTTCGGGAGAAAATTCTTCTTTGCCTCACGGTGTGCCTGGGGACAGAGCTTTGCAAAACGGTGACTTTTTAACCCTTGACTTCGGTGCTGTCTGCGGCGGTTATCACAGCGATATGACCCGTACCTTGGCAATAGGCTACGCTACCGACCAAATGAAAAAGATTTACGACCTTGTTTTATCTGCACAATGCGCCGCAATTGATAAAATCAAAGCGGGTGTTGGCTGCAGTAACGTGGATGCGGCTGCCCGTGATATTATAACCAAAGCCGGATTTGCCGGAAACTTTAACCACAGCACAGGTCACGGGGTTGGGCTTTGTATTCACGAATACCCAAGGCTTTCAAACAGATGTGACGACAAGCTTGTTTCGGGGCAGGTTGTAACTGTTGAGCCGGGTGTTTATTTGCAAGGCGTTTTCGGAGTAAGAATAGAAGATATGGTGGTTGTCAGGGAAAATGAAACAGAAAACTTGACAAATGCTCCCAAAACGCTTATAATTCTTTAATAGTATAATAATATTCGTTAGAATATATTTTGGAGGAATAAATTTTATGTTAAGTGCAGGAGATTTCAGAAACGGCCTTACCTTTGAAGAAGACGGCAACGTACTTCAGGTTGTAGAGTTTCAGCATGTAAAACCCGGTAAAGGCGCTGCGTTCGTAAGAACCAAAACCAGAAACGTTATTACCGGTGCTATTATTGAAAAGAGCTATAACCCCAGTGCTAAGTTCCCCGTTGCTTACGTAGAGCGTAAGGATATGGAATATTCTTATAATGACGGTGACCTTTACTACTTTATGGACCCTGAAAGTTTCGAGCTTGTTCCAGTTAACAAGTCTGAACTGGGAGAAGGCTTTAAGTTTGTAAAGGAAACTATGATTTGCAAAATCCTTTCTTACAAAGGAAAGGTATTCGGTATGGAGCCTCCTACCTTTGTTGAGCTTCAGATTACCGAAACCGAACCCGGCTTTAAGGGCGATACTGCTACCAACGCAACCAAGCCCGCTACTCTTGAAACCGGCGCCGAAATCAGAGTACCTCTCTTCATTAACGAAGGCGATATGATTCGTATTGATACCCGTACCGGCGAGTATATGGAAAGAGCATAATAACTAAGGAGATAAAGGTTATGACAATCACCGAAAAGGCTGCTTATATTAAAGGTCTTGCCGAAGGCCTTGAGATTGACGCTTCTACCAAAGAAGGCAAGGTGCTTTCCGCTATTATTGATTTACTTGCGGACATTACCGTTGACCTTGAAGATACCGAAGATGCTTGCGCTGAACTTGCAGAGCAGATAAATGCAGTTGATGAAGATTTGGCTGAACTTGAAGACTTCATTTACGAAGAATATGAAGATGAAGACGATGACGAATGTGAAGGCTGCTGCGGTTGCGACGATGACGACGAACTTTACGAAGTAGAATGCCCCAACTGTCACGATATTATCTATATTGACGACAAAATGCTTGAGGACGAAGGTATGACTTGTCCTAATTGCGGCACTAATCTTGAGTTCGATTTGGAAGAAGATATCGACGAAGAATAATAATTCGGAAAAAGCACCGTTTGGTGCTTTTTTCTTTAAGTGAGGAAAAGGTATGCCTAAAACCGAATTTGCCGTACAGTACAGCGTTGAAAGTAAAAGTGAAGGCAAAGTCCCCGTGGTTATCGTTGCCGCAGGGAATGCATCGCGTATGTGCGGTATAAATAAAATTTTTGCTCCCATTATGGGTGTTCCCGTAATAGCAAGGACTATGCTTGCGTTCCAGCGAAACGCAAACGTTTCTCAAATTGTTGTGGTTACCAAAAGTGAATATATTGCCGACATTGAAAAGTTAGCGGATGAATATATGATTACCAAGCTTCTGGCCGTAGCTGTCGGCGGAGAAGACCGCCTTTCTTCGGTGCTTTGCGGACTTAATGAATTAAGCGACGATACCGTCGGCGTTATGATTCACGACGGCGCCCGTCCCCTTGTAAGCGATAATCTTATTACGGCAATGTCAAACGCTGCGCTTATTAACGACTGTTCGGTGCCGACAATGGCGGTTAAGGATACCCTTAAAGAAAAGGGCTATTTTATTAAAACTCCCGACAGAAGCCGTTTTGTTGCGGTTCAAACTCCTCAGTCTTTAAATTATAAAAAGTATAAAGAATTACTTTTAAGCCGTAAAGATAAATCTTCTTTTACCGACGACGCTTCGGTTATGGAAGAAGTGGGCTTTAACACCACTTTAATCGAGGGTGAGGAAAGTAATATAAAAATCACTACCCCTATTGACCTTGTTTTGGCAGAGGCAATTTTAAAGGAGGAAAAATAATGCGTATCGGTCACGGATATGACGTTCACCGTTTTTGCGAAGACAGACCTCTTTTTATCGGCGGAGTAAATATTCCTTACGAAAAAGGCTTACTGGGCCATTCTGATGCCGACGTGCTTCTACACGCAATGTGTGACGCTCTGTTGGGTGCGGCGGCTTTGCCGGATATAGGAAGGCTTTTCCCTGATACCGACCCCAAGTTTAAAGGTGTTGACAGTAAAGTCCTTTTGAAAGAGGTTAATGAAAGGCTTTTAAAGGAAGGCTATAAAATAGTAAATATAGACGCCACCGTAATAGCGCAAAAGCCTAAGCTATCCCCTTATATTGATTTAATGCGTGAAACGGTAGCGAATACCCTTTCTATTGATAAAAATAAAGTTAATGTAAAGGCTACTACCGAAGAGGGACTTGGCTTTACGGGTGAACTTTTGGGAATTTCGGCTCACTGTGTTTGCCTTATTGAATGATAATTTTCCTGTTTTTACCATACAATAATATGGGTGGTAAAAATGAAAATATATTTTTCTTTTTCAAAAGCGTATTCTGTTGTCCTTTGTGTTTTTTTGCTGGTTGCTTTTTCCTTTCTTGCAGTTGCAAGCTGTTCACAACCTAAAATAACCCTTGAAACCGAAGGGGAAAGGGCGGCTTTTCTTAAAACGTATGGCTTTAACGTGGGTGACCCTGATTACGTTAAAACGTTTTACGTTCCCGCAAAGGGCGAAATTGACGAAAAACTTTACGGATATAAAGGTTGTTTTCTTACCGAATATTTTTATTCCTTTGACGACTACCTGAAAATACGTATAATCACCGAAGGTGAAGAATTAGCGGATGCGTACTGCATTGACTTATGCAGCGGCAGTATTTATTCGTTGGAAGGTGGATAAATTGGCACAAATAAGGCTGGATAAATTTGTTTCCAACCAAACGACTCTGACAAGAAGCGAAGCAAGAAAAGCGGTTTTTTGCGGAAGAGTTACGGTTGACGGTGAAGTGATTCGCCAACCTGACAGTAAAATTGACGAACAAAAGGCAAAGGTGACTTTAGACTCAGAAGAAATAACCTTTGAAAAGTACGTTTATCTTATTATGAATAAACCAAAAGGCGTTCTTTCGGCAACTAACGATAAAAGGGATAAAACCGTTGTGGATTTATTGCCCGAAATATATTCTAAAAGAAATATATTTCCTGCAGGAAGACTGGACAAGGATTCTACGGGTATGGTTTTACTTACCGACGACGGAGATTTTGCGCACCGTATTACCGGTCCTAAACATCATATTGAAAAATCGTATATTGTAGAGCTTGACGGCGAAATTACCGATGACGTTATAACCGGCTTTAAAGAGGGCGTTACACTTTACGACGGAGAAGAATGTCTGTCGGCTGTTTGCGAAAAACTAAGCAATACTACTGCAAGGGTAATACTTACTGAAGGCAAATATCACCAAATTAAAAGAATGTTCGGCGTTTTTGATTTGGGAGTTATGTCTTTGCACCGTGAACGTATTGGAAATTTGTTCCTTCCGAAAAATCTGAAATCGGGTGAATTTTGTAAAATTGATCCGAAAATTTTAACAAATTAGTAATAATAAACGGTTTTCTTATGCAATATTGACAAATTAAACCTTTTAAGATTTTCTATTTTAACTATAGTAATTCATAAAACATTTTGGTATAATACTTTAGTAATAAAATGTCATTCCAATTAGGAGGTCTCAAACAATGGCAAGCTTATCACTTCGCAACGTTTACAAAAAATACCCCGGCGGTGTAGTAGCTGTTTCTGACTTCAACCTGGAAATTAAGGACAAAGAGTTCATTATTCTTGTTGGTCCTTCCGGTTGCGGTAAGTCTACTACTCTTCGTATGGTAGCCGGTCTTGAAGAAATTTCCGATGGTGAAGTTTACATCGGCGACCGTCTCGTTAACGACGTTGCTCCTAAAGATCGTGATATTGCAATGGTTTTCCAGAACTATGCACTTTATCCTCATATGTCTGTATTTGATAATATGGCATTCGGTCTTAAACTTCGTAAAACTTCTAAAGACGAAATTCGTCGTCGTGTTGAAGAAGCTGCTCGTATTCTTGATATTGAACATCTTCTTGAAAGAAAGCCGAAGGCTCTCTCCGGCGGTCAGCGTCAGCGTGTTGCTTTAGGTCGTGCAATCGTTCGTGAACCTAAGGTATTCCTTCTTGACGAACCTCTTTCCAACTTGGATGCTAAGCTTCGTGCTCAAATGCGTACCGAAATTTCCAAACTCCATCAGAGACTTGGTACAACCTTTATTTACGTTACCCACGACCAGACTGAAGCTATGACCATGGGTACCAGAATCGTTGTTATGAAGAACGGTTTCATTCAGCAGGTTGATACTCCCCAGAACCTTTATCTCTATCCTTGCAACCTCTTCGTTGCAGGCTTTATCGGTTCTCCTCAGATGAACTTTATTGATTCCAAGCTTCTTAAAGAGGCTGACGGCTACTACGTAGAATTTGGTTCTGAAGACACCAAGACCCGTGCCGGCGTTAAATTCAAGATTAAGTTGCCCGAGTCCAAGAACAAGGATAACTGCCTTGAAGATTATGTAGGTAAGGAAATTATTATGGGTATCCGTCCCGAAAACGTTCATAACGAAGAAGAGCTTCTTGAAACCTATGCAGCAGGTATCGTAGAAGCTAAGGTTGAAGTTACCGAACTTATGGGTGCTGAAACTTACCTTTATATGGATTGCGAAACTCACGCAATCAACGCTCGTGTTGCTCCTACCAACACTGCTCGTCCCGGTGACGTTATCAAAATCGCTCTTGAACCTGATAAGATTCACCTTTTCGATAAAGACACCGAAAAAACCATTACCAACTGATTTAGTTGCTATTCAGCCGCTCTTTAAGAGCGGCTGTTTTTTTACAAAAATACACCTGTATTTTATACATTAGTGCATTTACTAAATAAACGGTTATGGTATAATGTTTAATATTAAAAGTACTTAAAAAGGTGAAAGAGTATGAAAAGAATTATAAGTATTGTATTGATTTTGGTTTTGCTGTTTTCTTTATGTTCTTTCGGCGTCAGCGCCGCTCCCGAAGACCAAAAGCAAATTAAAATTCTCGCTATCGGTAACAGTTATTCCAATAACGCAACTCAGTATATCAACAGTATTGCTTACAGTATGGGATTGAATGTTAGTGTTACCAGCCTTTACGACGACGGTTGCCCGATTGAAAGACACGTTAAGTGGTATAATACGAATGCAAAAGAATATCAGTTTTACGTTGACGGTGTAAATATTAGTAAATCGGGAAAACAAACTATGCAAGAGGTGTTTGACTTAGCTGATTACGACTACGTAACCATTCAGCAAAGCTCTTCGGGCGCCGCTAATTTTTCTACCTTTTGGACCGAAGAAAAACCTTGGCTTACCGAACTGTATAAGATTATTAAAAAGCACGAGCCTCAGGCGGAAATTATGATTCACCAAACTTGGGGGGTACAGTGAAGAAGTAGCTACTAGCGGAAATGATTATACAAGCATAAGCTATCCTAACAGTAAGGTAATGTATGAAAAAATCGTAAAAGCTTATGAACAAGCTGCTGATATGCTTTCAATTGATAAAGAGAAGGGTATTATACCTGCCGGAAAAGCTATTCAACTTGCCAAGGACGAGTATGGATATGGAGATTTTTATAATATCGGAGAAAAACTTACAAGTTGGCAACAATGCGAAAACGGTGCTCTTTACGCCGACAGCATTTGCCATCTTAACAACCGTGGCAGATATCTTGTAGGTTGTGTATGGCTTGAATATATTTTGGGTGTTGACTGTAGAAAAGCCGACTTTTATCCTGCCGAGCTTTTCAGAGATGAAAGCAAAATTTTAAGAGATATTGCCCACGAAACTGTTACGGGCGAAAAACTGCACGTAGAAGGGGATTGGCGTTATCTTCCCGCTGAAAACGGCGGCGTTGAGCTGGTTCATTATATGGGCGCCGTTCCGTCTGACGGAGTTATTAAAATCCCCGAAACTATCGGCGGCAAAAACGTTGTAAACGTAGATGACACCGCCTTTAAGTACGTTGAAGGAATTAAAAAGGTTATACTGCCGAGTGCGAATATAACTTACGAAGAAGGCGCACTTAAAAATATTGCCGAAGTTGAGGATTTGAGAGAGGATAAAGCAACGTCTAAGAAAAAGAAAAAAGACGGAGAAGACAACACTATTGTAACGGTAATAGTTGTTAGTTCGGCTTTAGTTGTATTGGTTTTGGCGGTATTGGCAGTGCTTATACTTAAAAAAAGACGCAAAAAACAAGATTAAGAAATACTGAACAGAGGTGATTTTTTGCCTCTGTTTTTCTTTGTTTTTCGGGATAATTTTTCCATATCCGAAAAATTGTAATAAATTTGTAACTTTTTTTAAATATTACTTGCAATTTTACTGTATTTTTTGTACAATGTATATGTGTGAATATATATATTAAATTGAGGGGATGTGCAATATGTCAAATCGCTTGTTTCAAGGTGTAATTCATCAAATGAAGGACTCCATAGACAAAACTTTCGGTGTATTAGACGAAAATTATACTATTATTGCTTGCAGTGAACTGGGCAGAATCGGCGAAGCTATGAATATTCCTGCCGATATTGCTATTGCCGAGCAGCCTGTTACGGCTATGGGCTATACTTTTAAAGCAATAAATCCTGCACAAAGTAATGATTACACAATATTTGTGGAAGGGGACGACATTCTTTCGGAAAAGTATTGCTCGGTTATTTCGGTTGCTTTTAAGAATATTAAGTATTACTATGACGAAAAGTATGACAGAGGTAATTTTATTAAGAATATTATCCTTGACAATATTCTCCCCGGTGATATTTACTTAAAGGCGAGAGAGCTTTATTTCAATTCCGACGTTATGCGTACCGTTATTCTTATCCGTGTAAACGAGCCGGGGGATATTTCGGTTTACGATATTATCCAAAATCTTTTCCCCGATAAAACCAAAGATTTTGTTATTAACATCAACGAATCCGATATTGCCCTTATTAAAGAAACCAAACCTGGAATTGAAGCTAAGGATATTGAACAGCTTGCCAATACAATTGCCGATACTCTTACGGGTGAATTTTACGCTCATGCGACTATCGGTATCGGTACTACCGTTGATAATCTTAAAGACCTTGCCCGTTCCTTCAAGGAAGCGCAAACCGCTCTTGAGGTCGGTAAGGTTTTCGATACCGACAAAACTATTGTTTGTTACAACAGTCTCGGTATTGCCCGTCTTATTTATCAGCTTCCTACAACACTTTGTGAATCCTTCTTAAAAGAGGTTTTTAAACGCGGTTCTATTGAAAGTCTTGACCAAGAAACTCTTTTCACAATTCAAAAGTTCTTCGAAAACAACCTTAACGTTTCCGAAACTTCAAGAAAACTTTTCGTTCACCGCAACACTTTGGTTTATCGCCTTGAAAAAATCAAGAAGATTACCGGTCTTGACCTTCGTGAATTTGACCATGCAATTATCTTTAAGATTGCTCTTATGGTAAATAAGTACCTTAAATCTAATCCTATTAAGTATTAACAGAAAGAGTGAATTTAAGTGACTGAAGAAAAGCAGGAAATAACCGCAGTTAAAAGTAAACCGATTATTGAGTTTAAAGGTGTTTCAAAGGTTTATACAAGCGGTACACATGCTCTGAACGACGTCAATATAACTATTAACGACGGCGAATTTGTTTTCGTTGTCGGTGCTTCGGGTGCAGGTAAAAGTACCTTTATGAAGCTTATTATGAGGGAAGAAAAGCCTAATACCGGCTCTATTATCGTAAACGGCTATAATCTTCCCAAAATGAAGCACAAGCACGTTCCTTTCTTCAGAAGAACTATGGGAATTGTGTTTCAGGATTTTCGCCTTATTCCCAATATGACCGTTTATGAAAACGTTGCTTTCGCAATGCACGTTACGGGCGCGGACACAAAAAAGATTCGTTTACAGGTTACCAAAGCCTTGGCGCTTGTTGGTCTTGGTGAAAAGGCGCGTTCTATGCCTAATCAGCTTTCGGGCGGTGAACAGCAACGTGTGGGACTTGCACGCGCTCTTGTAAATAACCCCAGCCTTATTATTGCGGACGAGCCTACAGGTAACGTTGACCCTGCAATGTCTTATGAAATCGTTTCTCTCCTTACCGAAATCAATAAGAGGGGAACAACCGTACTTATGGTTACTCATGACCATGACCTTGTTCGTGACTTTGGACACCGTGTAATTATGTTGGACAAGGGTAGAATTGTAGCAGATAACGCAGGAGGTAAGATAAATGAAAATAAGTAGTATGAGATATCTTACCAAGGAAGGCTTTAAAAGCATTTGGACCAACCGCCTTATGTCACTTTCTTCAATAGGCGTTTTGGTTGCTTGTATGGTGCTTATCGGTATTGCACTGCTTTTATCCTTTAACGTGAACAAAATGGTGGGGGACCTTGAAAATCAAAACGTTGTTTTAGTTTTCTTTGACGACTATAACGCTGCCCGTTTCGGTGAAGACCGTGTTGCCCCTAACGGCGCCGATGTTGACGAAAACGGAATTTGCGACGAAATGTACACCGTGCATAATGAAAAAGAAGCAAAAGAAGTTTGCAAAGCAATTGAAGGTATTGATAACGTAGCTTCGGTTGAATATATTTCAAAAGAACAAGCCCTTGAACAGACAAAGGAAATTCTCCCTCAAAAAGACGTTGATTATTTCTCCGTACTTGAAGAGGACGGTGAAAACCCAATGTCTGACGGCGCAAAGGTTACTATGATTGACCTTGAAAAGTTCGACGAAACCATGAAAGCAATATCTGCCGTTAAGGGTGTTGATTCAATTCAGTCCCAAAGCGGTCTGGCGGAAAAAATTACCGCAATTAAAAACGGTATATTTATTGCAGGTATAGCGATTATTTCAATTCTTTTGATAATTGCGTTGGTTATAGTTTCCAACACTATTCGCGTTACAATGTATAACCGTAAGCTTGAAATCAGCATTATGAAGGCTGTGGGCGCTACCGACAGCTTTGTACGAATCCCGTTTGTGGTAGAGGGCGTGACTATCGGTCTTATTTCAGCGCTTCTGTCTTTGGGTGTTCTGTACTGTTGTTACCGTGTTGCAGTTGAAGCAATTCTTTCGGCTATAGGCAACTATACACTAATTCCTTTCTCTTCTCAAATATGGTTGCTTTTAGGTGTGTTTGCGGCTATCGGTATAGTGGCGGGCAGTCTTGGAAGTATAATTATGATTAGTAAGTATTTAAAACGTGAAGGCAGCGAATTTGCGGCAATTTAACGCCTTTTAATATTAAGGAGTATTTATGAAAAAATCTTTGATTATAAAAATAATTGCAGCTCTTTGTTGTTTTGCTCTCGTTATAACTGCCGTAGTACCGACTACTCCGGCATCTGCGGCTAAAACCCTTCAGGATTATAAAAATGACCAGGCTGCTGCAAAAAAAGAGCTTGATAAATTAAAGGCTCAAAAAGCCGACCAACAAAAGATTAAAGATGCGCTTGATAAGCAAATTGCAGCTACTCAGGCCTTGATTAACGAATGTTTAAGTCAGCTTAACGAACTTAACGGCAAAATTGCCGCTAAGCAGAAGGAAATTGATAAGCTTCAAGCTGATATGGAAGAGGATAAAACTCTTTTCAAAAAGCGTGTTAGAGCTATTTATATGAGCGGTTCGGGTAATAATATCCAAATCCTTATGGGTGCGGAAAGCTTTTCGGATTATCTTGTTCTTGCTCAAATGACAAAGTCTATTTCCGCTAAAGACAGCAAGATTATTCAAAAAATAATTGACGTTATTGAGAAAATCGAAGTGGAAAAGGGTGAAATAGTTAAGCTTGCCGACGACCAAAAAGAGGTCAAGGCGGAGCTTGATGCCCAAAAGAAAAACCTTAACGAGCAGGTAGCCGAAGTTAACGGAATTTTAAAGGAAATTGATTCCGATATTAAGAAGGCACAGGATGATTATAATAAAGCATCCAACGAAATTGACAAGTTAGAATATAAACCGCCTTCAGGCGGCAGTAACAGTAACCTTACTGCCGATTATACCAAGTTCTTGTGGCCTGTTCCCGGTTATTACCGCATTTCTGCAGGTTGGCAGAGTAACGACAGTGTTCACAAGGGAACACACAAGGGTATAGATATTTCTACCGGCGGTGTTGCTGCCAACATTGTTGCAATTGAAGACGGCTACGTTTATATAGTTAACAACTCTTGTACCCACAACTACGGAAAGAGCCGTTCCTGCGGTTGCGGCGGCGGTTACGGTAACTACGTTGCCATTGACCACGGTGTGGGTAGCGACGGCAAGAAATATAAGTCACTTTACGGTCATATGACCAAAGCCTTGGTTAAAAACGGTCAGTACGTTAAACGTGGCGAGGTTATTGGTAAGGTAGGCACTACCGGCTGGTCTACCGGCTATCATCTGCATTTGGAAGTTATAGTTAACGGAACTAAGGTTAATCCGCGAAACTATAAGTACCAACGTTAGAATGTCTAAAATAAAATCGAATCACTCGGGGCTGATTATTACGTTCCGAGTGATATTTGCTTTAATGACCTTGGCGGTTATGGCGTACATTTTTATGCTTTCGGCTGAAAATGCAAAGCAGTCAAGCCAAACCAGCGCTGGGGTTATTGAAAAAATAGTTGATACCTTCGTTTCTTCTTATAAAGAAATGCCGGTGGAAGAAAAGAAATCGTTGGTATCATCGTTACAGGATGTTGTGAGAAAAGCCGCTCATTTTGCCGTTTACGCCGTTTTGGGCTTTTGCACTTCTTGTTTTATTTCCACCTTCAACGGAAGGTTTTGGTTAAAGCTTATAATATGTCAGTCCTTTTCAAGTCTTTACGCTTTAAGTGACGAATACCACCAAACCTTTTCCGAAGGAAGAAGCTTTGAAATTTCTGATATTGCCTTTGACAGCGTAGGTGCTTTTTGCGGAATAATTTTTGTCCTTTTGGTTGTTCTGATTTTTAAGAAGGCTAAAAATAAAGGGGGAGAAAAGGTGAAAAAACGCGACTTAATAAATAATGTTAAGGCTTTCGAAGCAAAGCTTATGGAAGCCGACGCTTATATAAAAGAATTAAACGATTTAATTGTTTATAAAGATAACGAAATAAAGCGCCTTGAAAGTAAAGTGGCTTCTCTTGAAACGGCTTTGTCAGAGCCGAAAGAGTGCGAAAATCTCCCTGTGGAGGATTTTTGCGATACAGAGCAAGAAACGGCTTTAGAAACCGAAGCTGTCGTTAAAAACGAATATCACGATTTTGACTTTACTGAAAATGCGTCTTCCGATCCATCAGATGACGTTAATACTTACGCCGTTAAAGCTATTGGAAAAATTGTCACCGAATCGGTAAAAATCGGCTGCGTTCTTGCTTCAAGTGATAACGAGAACAAAAAAGAGCTTCTGAATTTGACTCTGGGTAGAACCGAGGTTGCGAAAAACGAAATTTCCGCTCTTGTGACAACTCCCCTTGAACCCGACCTTTTAAAGGCATCCATTGACAAAGAGTGCGCTCTTGTTATGGAATATTATCAGAGTATTCTGTCTCAGCTTTAATTTTTTTAAAATAATAGGTTTACTTTTCAGACATCGGGCAATAATTCTAATAAGAATTATTGGAGGTGTCTGAAATTTTTTCCGGTAAAGTCAGTATTTGCGGTGTTGATACTTCAAAATTAAAGGTTTTAAAGGAGAAAGAAAAAGAGGAGCTTTTAAAAAGATACAAAGAGGGGGATTTATCAGCAAGGGATGAACTCGTTAACGGCAATCTTCGTTTGGTTTTAAGTGTCGTCCAACGCTTTACAGGCAGAGGGGAAAATATGGACGATTTGTTTCAGGTCGGGTGCATTGGACTCATTAAGTCCATTGACAATTTCGATACAAACCAAATGGTAAAATTTTCCACTTATGCGGTGCCGATGATAATCGGTGAAATTCGCCGTCATCTGAGAGACAATAACCCCATACGCGTAAGCCGTTCCATTAAAGATACGGCGTATAAGGCTATGAAAGCAAAGGAAGAATATATTAACAAATATCAAAAAGAACCCCGTATAAGCGAAATTGCCGAAATGCTCTCTCTTCCCGAAAGCGAAGTTGTTATTGCTTTGGAAAGCATTGTAGAGCCTATTTCACTTTACGAACCGGTGTTCAGCGAGGGCGGAGATATGGTTTACGTTCTTGACCAGTTGGGTGATAACAGCTCGGCTTCCGATTGGCTGGATGAGATATCTTTGCGTGAAGCAATTTCAAAATTGGAACAGCGTGAAAAGAGTATTCTGACAATGAGGTTTATGCAGGGAATGACCCAAACCGAAGTTTCCAAAGAAATCGGCATTTCACAAGCTCAGGTTTCACGTCTTGAAAAAAGCGCGATTGATAAAATTAAGGGTAATTAAAATAAATATCACCGCATAGTTTTTATGGGGTGATATTTTTGTTATATACTATTGCTGAATTTAAAAATAAACAAGCGGTAAGCGTTGAAAACGGTACTGTTTTAGGGTTTATAGGCGACCTTGAAATTGACTGTGAAAACGGAACTGTGGCGAATTTGGTTATATACGGAAAACAAAAGCTTTTTGGCGCTTTGGGAAGGGAGGAAGATATTTACATTCCTTGGTCGGGTATAGAGGTTATAGGCGAAGAAACGGTGCTTGTCAAAGGCGCTTTTAATTATAAAAGCGGTAAAAGGAAAAGTTTGTTATAGTTTTTTTCACCCAAAAAGGTAACAATATCTTCGGGTGATTAATATGAAAATACTTAAAAGAATTTTTATTTTTGTTTACGTTTTGCTTTGTATGTCGGTATTTGCTTTAAGCGGTGTTGTATTTTATTATTCGGGAAATATTGATAATACTTATAAAATAACAAAAGGGTCGGATTTTATCATAGAAACCCGTATACCCGTAACGGCTGAATACAAAGGCGTTCTTGTATCGGAAAGCGCAGAAATTGATACGGTTGGCAGCAAGCTGGACGTAAACGTTAAGCTTTTCGGTATTATTCCAATTAAGAATACCACCTTAGAGATTGTGGAAGAAACCTTTGTGGCGGTGCTTGGCAGTCCCTTTGGTATTAAAATGTATACCGACGGAGTGCTGGTGGTGGATTTGGGCAGTATTGAAACTTCTTCCGGTACAAAAAGTCCCGCTACTGACGCAGGAATAAAGAAGGGCGATTATATTTTAAGTATAAACGGCGAAAAGGTTGAAACAAATGAAGCGGTTGGACAAATTGTGGAGCAAAGCGGCGGTCAGACCTTAAAGGTGGTTTTAAGGCGAAACGATGTTAATTTTACCGCATATTTAACGCCGGCTTTGTCGGGTGAAGATGAGCGTTACAAAGCGGGATTATGGGTTAAGGACAGTACCGCAGGTATAGGTATGCTTACCTTTTATTCCCCTTATAACGATATGGTTTGCGGCTTGGGTCACGCCGTTTATAATAACGAAACAAAAAGTATAATTGACTTTAGCCGCGGTGAATTGGTAGGAGCAGAAATAGTATCAATAATAAAAGGGACAAGCGGTGTGCCGGGTGAGCTTAAAGGCAGACTTAATTACAAAAGCGTGGGTAAGCTTCATTCCAATCTTGTAAACGGTGTATACGGTACGGCTACCTGTATTATAGATACCGCAAATTTAACCCAGGTAGCCCATAAGCAGGAGGTGAAAGACGGCGCCGCAACCATTATATGTACCTTAGACGAAAACGGCCCAATGGCGTATAGCTGCAGAATAAAAGTCGGTACGGTAGGGGTTAACGATACCGTTCAGGATATGACGGTGGTTATTACCGACCAGAAACTAATTGATTTAACGGGCGGAATAGTGCAGGGAATG
>JAZRKJ010000056.1:0-3081 GCA_045646245.1 Acutalibacteraceae bacterium | reverse complement strand
AATTACGTTGTAATGCAATACTCTAACGGTTATGCAATATTCGGCTACGCCGAACGTGAAATATTCGCAAGCGAATATTAAGAAATCCTTCTTCAGGGGAAGGCTTTAGCCGTTGCAGCCACAATGATTCTGGAGGATTATTTGAAGTTTAGAAACAACAAGGAAAAGGCTTAACGCTTCTTAACAACTGAATATTTACGGAAAACATAAAGGCGTCTGAAAAGCACCGCACCGCACTTCACATTCCTTTTTCCCTTTCCCTTTAAAAAGCAAAACTGACGCCGAATTACTCAGCGTCAGTTTCTTTTTATATTAGCTTAAATGGGTTTTCACTGCGGTTGTTGTACGGGTCTACCTTTACGTAAACCTCCAAATAACACTTATCACAAAGCTCGCCCACGCCCACAACGTAATTTTTACGAAACGCTACGGGCGTATTTGTTGGAACATCGGTTTTACAGTGACACAAAACGCATTCTTCAAATTTTACTTTATTTTGCGACATCGCCGTTAACTCCTCTATATTTGTGTTCGGCAATAATCAAGGTAACACAAGAAATAAGGCTTAAGGCTGCAAGCAACATCCACCATATAATTCTGTTATCTCCCGTCGCAGGACCCGACGGTTTATCCAAATCACAAACATTTTTGAAATCAAGGCTTACTTCCGTTACGTTTTCACCGTCAACCGTAATATCGGTTTTAAGGGTATTATCCTCGTTAAGGCTTACAGCAACACGCAAGGTGTATACTTTAGTATCGTAAGTAACGCCTTTTTCGCCGGTGTTTTTCTCATAAACCTTATATTCAAGAACTTCTCCAATATCGCTTTCGCTAACGGTAATATACTCAGCGCCCAAGCCGTTTTCGTCCGATTTAAAGGAAGCTTTATCCCCGAATTTATCTTCCAGAATAAATTCAAATCCTTCGGCGCTGCGTTTGTACTCGCCCTTGTTTTCTACGGTTTTATTAACAGAGATACGGACGGAAACGTCGTCCGGAACAAGGGGAGGTATGAATGTATTATTAAAAGCCACGTCTATTGCGAAGCCATTGTCGGTCGTCACGGTTGCTGCATTTTGCGACGACTCTACGTTGCCGATTTCAAGTTTCCCGTCCATATCCCTATCGGTAACCTTTATTACAAAGGTGTTAACCGTTTGGTCGTAATCCACGTTTTGGAGGTTTCCTTTAACTTCGCTGACGCGGAATTGATACTCACCCGTTTTACTGAAAGAAAGTTTTTGCAAATATTCGGTAAAATCGAACTTGTTAAAATCACTTTCCCCTTCTTTGTAGGAAACGGTTTCTTTACCAAGCTCTGTCCAAACACCGCTCATATTCTGTTCCAGAAGGAAGGTGAATTCATCCCCTTCCTGCCAAGGCCTTCCCGAAAGAGTTTTACTTCCGGTAAGGGTTACGTTAGTGGGCGCAACCGCCGACGGAGTATAAAGGTTTATAAAATCCGCCTTAATTTGCGCGCCGTCACTAATAATTATTTCTTTTATGCTTTCCCCGTTTTTCACCGAAAATCCAGGGGTATTATTATTTATTTCGGTAACGGTAACCTTTGTTTCGGCTTCAATTCCTTCTACCGTCACCTGTCTGTTCGGTTTTACTGAAAGCACAAGGCTTCCGTTTTTATCGGTTTTAAGTTCACCAATGGAGGTTTTAAGGGTTGTTTCGGCGTAATATTCGCCCAAATCCACCTTAAAATCGAAAGAAATATTTTCAGGAATAACGTAACCTTCACCCAAAGGATGTTCAACGGTTTTTGAAATTATTAAAGAATTTACAAGTTTTTCCACCGGCACAAAGTAGTTAACAAGCGTGTCGGTTTTCGCCACAACAAATCCAAAGGTGGTATTTACTGTGGAGGTTATAAGAAGTATAAAAGAAATTATAAGTAAAATTCTTCTAAGCATTTTCTTTTTAAGCATAAATATAACCTCCTTATTATCTGTATTTTACAAAGGGTATTAGCGATAGCCATAACCGCCGTCTCAGCCTTTTGTAGTATTTCCTCTCATTCCCCGAACAACGGGAAATCTCTCCATTGAGATAGCTAAGCTCCTTTTTGAACTCGCTTAAGTCAACCGCTATTTTCAAAGCCACAAGTACAAAAAGCAAACCTAAACCTACAATTGCTAAAATAGTTGCGGGCATGTCATAAATTATTTATTGTTATAAACAACAGTTACACCGTCGAAAGCTTTAATGCCGTAGTAGCAGTAACGATGGTCTGCGGGACCGCCAAACAGCTGATCGAAGGCAATAAGCTCATGATGCGCCTCACCGGCGTTGTGTACGTGATTATCGTCTACAACAGTGTTGCCGTTCGCATCGGTAGGATGGCCGTAGCGAACATTGGAGTATGCGTCAACACTAACACCTGCCTGCACACGAACGTAAGGATAACCGGTGCCGGCAAACTCGCAGTAGGTGTAATTTGCCCAATCACCGTAAATAACGGTTACATTCTTACAAGTAACATTATTGGGAGTAGCAACGGTTTGCACTTCACCATTTTTTACTGTCTGAGGCACTCTGCCGATGAGCATACCGCTGTTACGGTAGTTATACCACTGGTAAGCGGAAACTATGTCATTAGTGGCATCAATTCGGCATGCAACGGTGCAATCCTCAAAATGATAGGTGCCGCTCTTGCCTATTCCACCAATGATACCGCCGTTGGCGTTACCAAAGTCGCCCCACTGGGAACCAATAATGGTGGAAGCATCCATATTAATATTCTTGTAGGTATGGTTACCGGATGCCCAACCAACGACACCGCCGGCATAGTACTGATAGTCGTTGACCTTAGAATTCTTCACAGTGATGTTATCAAAGGTGCAATCGCCGTAGGCAGTTGCGGCAACAGAACCGCAAATAGCGGACTCACCGGAAATGCTGACGCCGTCTATAACCAAGTTCTTAATCGTGGCATCTTCAACATAACCAAAGAAACCTAAACCTAAATCTCCATAATAATATCCGTTATTAAGAGCCCATGTATTTTGATACATATTAGAAACCGTGTATCCCTGACCGTCAAAGGTACCCTTAAACGCAATATCGTTA
>JAZRKJ010000055.1:0-31185 GCA_045646245.1 Acutalibacteraceae bacterium | reverse complement strand
ATTAAGTATTAGCAATAGAGATAAATATTTAAAGAAGTTACGAGAAAGTGGTTTGTCAATAAGACAAATTAGCAGATTAACAGGGGTAAGTTTTAATATTGTGAGAAAATTTCATTAACACACAGAACCGTCCCCTGTGCGTTTCTGTGCGTTTCCCCTGTGCGTTCCAGAACCGTCCCCTGTGCGTTCGTTTACCGACAGAGTTTCTGCGCTTATACATTTCGGTAATCCCTGTGTTCTTGGTGAGCTTCCTCATATTCCCAGAGTTCTTCTCGGTGGATTGTGTGATAAAAGCGTTTATGGAGCCATTGACATTCTTGCCGGTCTTTATACTGCAAAGGGAACCCTTACCTACGACGTAAAATTAAAATAAACGGATATCTGTGAGACCGATTTTTACCGCAAAAAAACACTCTGCTTTTAAACAGAGTGTTTTTTGACTTATAACATATTTCTTCTTAGTCGTTAACGTAAGGAAGAATAGCTACCTGACGTGCACGCTTAATTGCGATGGTAAGCTTGCGCTGATGAGCAGCACAGGTACCGGTTGCACGGCGGGGAAGAATTTTAGCGCGTTCGGAAATGAACTTACGAAGACGAGCAATGTCCTTGTAATCGATTTCTTCTACGCGGTCTGCACAGAAATGACAAATCTTTTTACGAGCTTTTCTATGTGCAGGTCTTTCCATCTTTTCCATTATAAAGACCTCCTGAATTTTTAGTAGGGCAACCAATAGGTTGCGTGTGAATTAGAACGGTAAATCTTCGTCAGATTCGCCGGGAACGCTTGTAAATTCATTTACGGAAGCGTTGCTGAAGGAAGCCGGAGCATCAACCGGAGTGTCAATGCCGGGGGCAGAATCACGTTTGCTTTCAACAAACTGCGCATTGTTTGCGATAACTTCAAAAACAGTGCGGTTTTTGCCTTCCTTATCTACGTAACGACGGGTCTGAATAGAACCCTCGATACCAATCATACTGCCCTTTTTAAAGTATTTAGTAATAAATTCTGCGGTCTGTCTCCAGGCAACGATATTAATAAAATCTGCCTGAGTTTCTTCTCCTGCCTTATAGCGACGGGAAACCGCGATAGAGAAGGTGGTTACAGACACACCGCTGGGTGTGGTTTTAAGTTCAGGGTCGGCAGTAAGACGACCTGTAAGAACAACAAGGTTAAACATTTAAACGCATCCTCTCTTAAATTACTTCTTAATAACCATTGCACGAAGAACGCCGTCGGTAATACCGGCTACACGCTCTAATTCAGCAGGGAATTCAGGGCCTGCTGTGAAGGTAGTGAAAACGTAGTAACCTTCGGTTTCGTCTTCAATAAGATAAGCGAGTTTACGCTTACCCCAATCGTCAACGTTTTCGATGGTACCGTTGTCAGCTATCAAGGTGTTGAACTTTTCTACTAAAGCCTTAGTAGCTTCATCACCGTTTGCTACGGAGAAAACCATAGCAGCCTCATACTTGTTAATCATCGTGTTGCACCTCCTTATGGACATTTGTCCGATCCGCAGATCGGCAAGGAGCTATTTTTTGGCATAATACCACCAATAGCCTATCTATTATACAAGGACAAATCGGATTTGTCAAGAAAAAAGTATCAAGCCTTCCTAAATTCGGAAGGCTTGAATAAATTATTCGTAAATTCTTACTTCGGTAATATATGCGGCAGAGGTGCCGATACTCTTGTTTACGGTTACCTTAACTGCTTCGGCATAGGTTTTTTCGAATTTTGCCACCATTTGCTTATAGCAGTTATCCTTAATATGAGCAACTTCACTCCAGGTGCCGTCTTTAAGTACTGAAACGGTTACGTCTTCGGCAGTGCCTATGGAAATTGTTTTCTGCATAAAGCAGTAAGCAGGGTAGGATAAATCAACCTGAGTGGTAATCCTTACTTCGCTTATTTCCTTGGGCTCCTTAAGAGTAAGAGTAAGACTTGCAGGAAGTCCGTTTTCAGATACCCAGCCATGAATATCGGTAAGGCTTGGGCGGTTAACGCCGTTAATAACCTTTTCGGGGGAGCAGTCCTGCTTAATATTTTTTTCGTTACTGAAAAGAAGCTCCATACCCTGTTTTTCGTGCTGAACGATTTTGCCGTCCTCCATATAGTAGGTAACGCTTGAAGCGTACATCCAAACGCGCTTTCTCCAATAAACACCCTCCTGAGCCTTAAAGGAAACTGCAAAGAACTGCTGCTCCGGCTTCTTGGTAAAGGGGAGAGTAACGTAGCCGTCACTGTTTGCCTTAACGGTAACCTCTAATTCCTCTAAAGCACGTGCGGTTTCGTTAATGTCCAATCTGTCATTATAATCCCAAAGGGTTGCTTTAAGAGTAACGTCGGCAGCGTTTTCGTTTTTAAGATCTGCTTTTAAGAAATCGGGAGCAACGTTTTCAAAGCCACAGTAAGGTCCTGAGAAAATTTCGGTATAAAGGGGTTCCCATTCGTCCCTTGTACCGGAAATAGTGGATAAATAAGTGTCATTTGATACGCTGCTTGCGGTAACTTTAGCGGATCTTGCCAAATCCTTTTCGTCCTCGTTCTTTACACCGGGGATGGAAAGGTCGTGACGAACAAGTAACTGCTGAAGCTCTTTAATATGGCTTTCGTAAATTCCTCTCGGGGTGGTACCGTACTTTTTGCAAAGATAAGCGGCAGCGCCGGTTGCCTGACCTAAGGTAGCAATGGTAGATTCAACTCTTACGGTGCCAAGACCTATATGAGAAACGGAACAGCATCTACCTGCCATAAATAAGTTGTCAATGTTCTTTGAGTAAATAATACGGTAGGGAAGCGGACAGCAGGGAATGGTCTGATTGGAATGGAATGCGCCCTCTGCACCGGAATAAATTCCCTTGGGGTGGTGAACGTCAATACTCCATCCGCAATAGGAAATAGTGTCGGGGTAAACTCTATCTTTAACACAGTCGTTCTGGTTAAAGATATAGTCGCCTATAATACGGCGGTTTTCTCTTTTAGAGTTATGAAGAGCAATACCATTTAATGCATAGTAATCAATTACCTCAGCCCATTCGGGTTTTAATTTTGCGGAGTTTTTAATCCAATGGAAGTAACCGAGCCCAAGGCGTACCATTTCGTCACGGGCGAATTCGTCATCCCAAAGGTCATCATGGTCGTTTGAGTTTTCAAGCCACCAAGCCGCGCCGCTGAGTCCCGTTGCCTCCCTGTGGAGAGCGTCGCCCTCGGGAAGCTTTATTGCCCATTCGGGAGCGGTAAAGGGAACCTTTTTATCGGTTTTTTCGGAGCGGAAAATTCTCATATGAGGCATACCTTCCTGATCGTCGCAAAGGCATCCGCTCATAGAAAGGGTGTCGGGAGAATCGGGAGCAAAAGCTTCGCCGAATTCCCATTTAGCTTCTCTGCCTACTCTGTAAGCGGCGCCCGCATAGTAACCGAGCCAACCGTCACCGCTGCAGTCACAGAAGAAATCAGCATAAAATTTGGTTTTCTTTAAGGTGTCGGTATTAACGGTGGTAGCCGAAATTATATGACCGTTTTCGCTTTCGGCGTCAATACAAAGCTCGCTACAAAATACGGTAAGGTTTTCTTCCGCTTCGCAAATGGTTTCCATAGCGTTTTGCCAGGAAAGCCCTTTAGTATTGTGAAGGTTTCTTATTTCGTTTGCAATACCGCCTTCCCATGCGCCTCTGTTTCTGGAAGCGGCGCCGTCAAGACCAATGGTGCCCTCGTCACTTGCATTACCGCCGATAGTGGGTCTGCCGGAAATAAGAGCGGTTTTAAGGCCGTTTCTTGCGGCTTCAACTGCGGCGGGCATACCTGCAGGGCCTGCGCCAACTACAACGTAATCAAAATGAAGCTCTTCGGGTTTTGTGCAAATGCCCTTAATCTCTGCTCTCTGCTTTAAGAAACGATCGGTTTCGGGGGAGGGGGTGAAATCAAAATCGTTAGTAATAACTACGCTTGCAAAACGTGCGAGCCAGCCTGTTTTATCAACGGCGGAAAGGGTGTGTTCGCCCTTTGTAAGATAAACGTCACCTGCAATTTCCCAGTACCACTTATGAGTAGGCATTTTACCTAAAGTGTTGGGAAGCTCTTTACCGTCTGCGGCAAGAGTAAACTGACCGGGGGCTTCGGGGAACTTCCAGTTTTTGGTGCGTACAAAGAAACGGTAGTTGCCCTCTGCGTTTACCGTAAAGGTGGTGGTAGCATCCTCTACGGGAACACCGGGGGTTTTAATACCGATAAGGTAGGAAGCACCAACACTTCTTACAAACTGGCTTTCCTTTTTCCATCCGCCCTTATTTTCAAATTCGGCGGCGTCAATCCAAATGGTTTGCATAATCTTTCCTCCGTTTAGCATATTTTTAAAGTAATTTTGTAAAAAGACTTGCTTTTCTTCTATTATAAGGGTAAAATTAAATAAAAACTTTAAATTTGTGCTTTGTAACATTAAAAAACTGTCAGAGGTGTAAAATGAAACGTAATATTGAAATGCTTAAAAGGTATTTAGATACCTTAACAAAGGATACTGATTGGCAGATAATAATTGAAGATTTTTACGGAGTATTAAGACCCTTCGGGGATATAAGAGAATATCTTTCAGACAAAAATTGGCACAACAACCCTTACTGTCTTGCGGTAAAGAAAAACGGAAGACTTTGGAGAAGGTGTGTAGCCTTAAAGCGCGCGACAAGAAGAAGCATAAGAAGACGCGGAAAAGCGGGCTGGAGTGTGTGCTATTGCGGTGTTGCGGAATATACAATACCCGTTTTTGTAAACGGTGTGCATATTGCAACAGTCAGTGCTGCAGGCTTTATTGCTCCTCTTAAAGATAAAATGACCGAAATACTTTCCAAAAGAACAGGTTATGATAAGAACCAATTCCGTAACTTAAGAGAAGCTTCTTTAAGGCAAGTGACCGCCGAAACCGAAGAAAGGCTTTTCAGCTATTTATCCGTAGTGGCGGATACTATTGAAAATGTTGCTTTACAAAGTCCGCTTATTAAATCAGAGGGGGAAGCGGGGCGCCCTGATGAAAAGCAGAGGTACGTTTTAAAGGCTATAGACCATATTGAAAAGCATTTTTCCGAAGATATTTCCCCCGAAAGCGTGGCAAAGAGGTGTCATTTAAGCCTTTCTTATATGCAGCATTTATTCCTTAAATATGCGGGAGAGGGTATAGCCTCGATCATAAGGCGTAAACGTCTTGAAGAAGCCTGCAGGCTTCTTACCGAAACCAATAGAAGCGTACGGGATATTTCCTTATCCTGCGGTTTTTACGATACCGATTATTTTTCGGTGACCTTCAAAAGAAGTTACGGTATGACCCCTCTTAACTTCAGAAAACAACGGAGAATTGACATTTAGCCTTTTTAGAGATATGATATAGTTATCTGAATTAACGGAGGTATAAAAAGTGACATCAACTTTAATTCTTTATATTCTGAGATTTTTGGCGGCGCTTATATTGCCCGTTTGCGCAATTGTTTTTGCAAAGGTTAAATTCGCGGGGAAAACCGGAAATTTCTTTGGCGGAGTTGCGGTTTATTTTGTTTTTTACTGTCTTATTTTTGCGGTAATATCCACCTATCTGGAGGTTGTTGCAAAGGCTTTTGAAAACGTGGAAAACCCAATAACCAGAGGAAGCATAAACATTATTTTTGAAACGGTTTGCGTTGCGTTTGGTTACCTTATCTTGTTTAAAGCCGCAGTTAAAAAGAAAAATGACAACGGTATAGGCGTTATGACAGGCGTTGGCTTTTCTTCAATGCTAATGCTTATTGCTTACGCTCTTCCGTCGGTAGTAAACGCTGTGATCGCCGGTATGTATATGAAAAATACCGAAGCGAAAATATCGGGTATTTTCGAAAGCAACGTGGCGCAAGTCTTTGGTGCAACACCCCTTTCAATGTTTTATGACCTTCTTATAATGATTTGCCTTTTCGTTTTGGAGGTTGCCGTTGCGGTTATTTTCTACCGCGTTCTCCGTTGTGAAGACAGAAAAATCTGGCTTTTAGCCGCGGTTATTTTGCGAATCGGCTGCTATATTGTAATCGGACTTGGCTCGGTTATGAATACGGCGGTAATAGTAATAGTTGCGGCGCTGATCGCTCTGGTTGCGGTGGGCGCGGCGTATTCCCTTGCAAAACCCTTTGCCTTTAAAAATGAAGAATAGTAAAAAAAGACTTGTTCGGCTGAACAAGTCTTTTTGTTATTCTACACCTCGGTAATACATTCCTCTCGTAAATTTGCTTTGAGGCTTCTGACCGTTGCGGTAGGCGTCTGTCACCTTGTTTATTTCGTCCTTTTCTTCAAGGGTAAAGTACAGGAGAAGTGAATCAACGTTAAATTCGTCTGTTCTGTCGGCAAGCCAAAGGGGGCGGTCTCCAAAAATTTCGCTGTATCCGCTGCGGCACTTTACGGGGAAGGAAATACCTTTGCGGTCGGTGATGAAGCGGTCGCCCTTACAGCCCTTACAGCCTTCAAAGGAAACGGGGCAGTTTTTGGTTATCATAAGGGGGAGCCTGCCGTAAGCCAAAAGTATGCTTTTACCGTTGTAAGACAGCCTGTTTATCTGGTCTTTTGTCAGCTCCGGTGAAAGGGTGAAAATTTCAGCACCCATATTGTTGGCGGTTTTAATCGAATGAGAAGAAAAAATATTAAGTGCATTGCCGAAAATAGGGGTTAGCCCCGCTTCTTTTACAGCGTTTAATTGGCAAAGATTTTGAATAAATGCGCCTGTAAAACCGTTTTCTTTTGCTTTTTTCAGGCGTTCTTTAAGGCTTTCGCCGTAAAGTCCCGCTCGGGGAAGCTCTGAAACAGGGGTAACGCCTTCCTTCAAAAGGGATAAGTCGTGGTCTTTTTCGATTGGTAAAAGCACTGCTGAAACATTTTTAAGACTTTGGGGAAGAAGGGATAAATCATTTATTCTTATCCAGATATCAGCCTGTTTTTTCGGAGTGGAGACGGCGTTGAAATCAAAGTGTAATTCTGCCTTTTCTCTTTTTGTTTCACACCTTTTACGGTCTAATTCCTCGACTGCGCTTCTGCGAAGCCGGTTAAGGGCAGAAGCGCGTACCGTTACACTATCATCTAAAACAATTTCGGTTTTTTCGGAATAGTATGGAGTAGAACCCAGCTTGTTAAACTGCGCAACGGCAGCTTCCTTTGAAAGAGGCAGGTTTACCGCCTTTTCGGGAATTTCTCCCGTAACGGTAACGGTATTTTCGCCGTCGCAAAGGGTAAGGCTTAACGGCTCGTTTTCCTTTATTTTCCCTGTAACGGTAACGGGAACGCTTTGACGTTCACGGCGAATTAAATCGTGAAGGAAGGGATAGGAATTTTTGGCGTCGCTTACCTCTTCTTTGGTGCGTATGCCGAACATATCCTTTCCCGTTTTTTCGGTAAAGTAACCGTCGGTAAAACCCGAACGGCTGAAAACCTCTTCAAGACATTTTTTTACGTCGGGCGCAACCTCGCCGCTGTCCGCCATACTGCGGAAAGAATTGGTGGCGGCGGCTACGTATTCGTACCGTTTCATTCTGCCTTCGATTTTTAAGGAAGCAACCCCCATTTCGGCAAGCTCTTTTAAATGCTCCAAAAGTGATAAATCCTTAAGGCTGAGCACGTAATCGTTGCCGTTTTGGTCTTTAAAGGGAAGTCTGCAAGGGCCGGCGCAAAGTCCGCGGTTGCCGCTTCGTCCGCCTAAAAGCGCCGACATCAGGCATTGCCCCGAAAGGCACATACAAAGAGCGCCGTGAACGAATACTTCAATTTCCATATTAAGGCGTTTGGCTTCCTCACAAAGCAAGATAAGCTCGTTTTTGCTCATTTCCCTTGCGGCTACCACGCGGCAAAAGCCCATTTCCTTTAATGGAGCAAGAGAATCTTTGCTATAAACGGTCATTTGGGTAGAGGCGTGAAGAGGCAGAAGGGGAAGGTTTTTTTTAAGTAATCTCGCCAACCCCAAATCGGCTATAATAACCCCGTCGATACCGGCGTTGTAAGCGTCTTTAGCCAGATTGAGCGCATTTTGCATTTCGGTATCGGATATAAGAATATTAAGGGTAAGGTAAACCTTTACCCCGCGAATATGACAGTAATCTATTGCGTTTTTCAATTCTTCGTTGCCGAAGTTATCGGCGTTTCGCCTTGCGTTAAAGTCTTTCGCGCCCAAATAAACTGCGTTTGCCCCCGCCCTTACGGCGGCGAAAAGCATTTCTTGGTTGCCCACGGGAGCAAGTATTTCAGGCGTGAACATTTTTATGGGCATATTTATCGCCTCCGTAATAAATTGTATCATAAAAACGAAGTAAAGTAAAATACTAAAAATAAATATCTCTCTTCTTGAAAAATTTAAAGATAGGTGTTATAATTTTTATGTATATATTTTTATTTTAAAGAGAGGTGAGCTGCGTGGACGCAGGTGCGAATCCCCGAAGTAGAAAACTTAATAAACGCGGCTCGGAAGAAAGGGTTCTTCTTTTGTAGCCGCAGAAGGAGAATTGTATGGAAGAAAAGAAAGAAGTTTTACTTCCCGAAGAAGAAGCGGTGCTGGAAAACCGTGATTATACCGAAGAAATACTTGCTGTTATACGAAGCGGCGCGGCTAAAGAAGAAATTTACGAAAAATTAGAGGATTACCACGATAACGATATAGCTCAGGCGTTGGAATTTTTAACTCCTGAGGAACGTGACAGTCTTTATGAAGTCTTGGGCCCCGAAGCGGTATCTGACATTTTTACTTACCTTGACGACGTTGATACCTATATTGAAGAGCTTGAAAGCGATGAGGCGGCGGATATTATTGAAAGCATGGACGCCGACGACGCGGTGGACGTTCTTGATGAACTTGAAGAAGAAAAGCGTCAGGAAATTATAGAGCTTCTCGACCCTGAAATTAAAGAGGATATTGAACTTATCGATTCTTACGATGAAGATGAATTCGGTAGTATTATGACCACCAACTTCATTGTAATAAGCGCCTCGCTTACGGTAAAACAGGCTATGCGTCAGCTTATTGAACAAGCGGCGGATAACGATAATATTTCAAAAATATATACTGTGGATGACCAAAACCGTTTTTACGGCGCTATTGATTTAAAGGAGCTTATTCTTGCCCGTAAGGACACCTTGCTTGAATCCTTAATCGTAACCTCTTACCCTTACGTTTACGCAAATGAAAGTATTTCCCAAACGATTGAACAGTTAAGGGATTATTCCGAAGACTCTATTCCTGTTCTTTCTCCCGAAGACAAAAGCCTTATAGGCGTTATCACTTCACAGGACGTTGTTGAAATCGTAGAAAGCGAAAGCAATGAGGACTACGCAAAGCTTGCAGGTCTTACTGATGAAGTAGATGAAAAAGAGCCTCTTGGGAAGAGTATAAAAAAGCGTATTCCTTGGCTTATGATTCTTTTGGTGCTTGGCGTTTTTGTTTCGAGCATTGCGGGGCTTTTTGAAGAAGTGGTGAAGGAACTTGCCGTTATAGTAGCCTTTCAATCCCTTATTCTGGGTATGGCGGGTAACGTTGGTACTCAGTCTCTTGCTGTTACCATAAGCACAATTACGGGTGAAAGCTTAACCTTTAAGGAGAACACCAAAAGGGTGTTAAGAGAACTGTTTATCGGCTTTTTAAACGGTGTAATTATCGGTGCGCTTTCGTCGGTTGCCATTGGATTTTACGTTTACTTTTTAAAGGACGGATATTCTTTTGGTGAAGCCTTTATGACCAGCGGATGCGTGGGTCTTGCTATGTGCGCCGCCATGACCGTTTCGGGCTTTATGGGCACGTTTATACCCCTTGGCTTTAAAAAAATAGGCATTGACCCTGCAGTTGCGTCGGGTCCTCTTATTACAACCATTAACGACCTTGTGGCGGTGGTAATTTATTACGGACTCGCTTATTTACTTTTGCTTAATACAATATAATTTTATCAGGGCGGTAACATACCGCCCGTTTCTTTGGAGGAAACAATGAAAGACGGTTTTGAAATCGAACGCAAATTTTTAATAAAATTTCCCCCAATCAGTCTTCTTTTGAAAATTGAAAACGTAAGGGTAATGAATATTGAACAAAGCTACCTTGAGGGCGGCGGAAGAATACGAAAAATAAGTGAGAACGGTAAAACTTCTTATATAAAAACCGTTAAAAAGCATATTACCGATATAAAACGGGAAGAAAAGGAATGGGAAATAACCGAAGAAGAATATAAAAATGACCTTTGCGGCATTGCTTATGGTACAAATACCATTGTAAAAACCCGTTATGCGGCGCCTTTAAACGGTTTTATTTACGAAATAGATATATTCCCTTTTTGGAAAGACCGCGCTTTTATGGAAGTGGAATTAAAAAGCGAAGGAGAGACCTTTAAAATTCCCGATTTTATAGAAATTATAAAGGAAGTAACCTTTGATAAACGGTATAATAATTCTTCACTTGCAAGAAAAGTGGTAAACGAAGACATTATTTAGTAAAAAAGACTTCTATTTTATAAGTATAAGTGGTATAATTATTTAATAATTATTTTGCGGGTAGGATTTTATGGAAACTTATATTGATAATTTGAAAATCAATTACGTAGAAAAAGGAGAGGGCGACCCTGTTTTAATGCTCCACGGCTGGGGCTCGTCGGTTGTTCCTTTTAACGGTATAATAAATTTACTTAGCCTTAAGTACCGCGTTATTGCGGTGGATTTTCCCGGTTGCGGACAAAGCGATACTATGAGCGAACCTTGGACGGTAGATAATTATTGTGATTTTGTCCTTAAATTTTGCAGTACCGTAGGAATAACGGATCCCATTCTTATAGGTCACTCCCACGGCGGAAGAGTAATTATGAAGCTTGTGGGCGAAAAAATGATTAACCCGCCAAAGGTTATCTTTTTGGACAGCGCGGGGCTTATACCTAAAAAGAGTTTTAAAAAGAAATTCCGCATTGCTTCCTTTAAGCTTATAAAAAGGGTGCTTACCCTTCCCGTTATAAAGAAGTTTTCGGGTAAGCTTTTGGAAAAAGCAAGGAATCATTACGGCTCTGCCGATTATAAATCCGCTCCTGAAGTTTTGAGAAAAACAATGGTAAGTGTGGTTAATACCGATTTGCGCCATTTGCTCCCTGCATTTTCGTGTCCCACCTTGCTTATTTGGGGCGAAAACGATACTGACACTCCGCTGAGAGACGCTAAAATTATAGAATCTCTTGTTCCCGATGCGGGACTTTGCGTAATAAAGGGCGCGGGGCATTTTGCGTTTCTTGATAACGCTGTGCAAACCGCCGCAATTCTTAAAAGTTTTTTAAAGGTAGGGTGAAGTAATGATAAAAACAGCGGTTGAATTTATTGAACTTCATATAAACGTTTTTTACGCGTTACTTACTCTTGTTGCGGGGGCGGCGCTGGTATTCTCTTTAACAAGGCAAATGCAAATGTTCCAGCAAAACTCTTATTTTCCCAGCCGTTATATTGCCTGGCTTAAGGAAAATGAAAAGCGCGGCTTTTTTTACAGAATTGCATTCTTCGTTTTATACGCTCTTTTGGCGCTTAAAAACGGTGAAGCGGTTTTGGTGCTGTCTGCCGCTCTTCTTATTTACACTCTTGTTTCGGTAATTAAAAGCATACGTCTTCAAAAAAAGGCTATTATCCCTTTGAAATTTACCGCAAGGGTAAAAAGAACCTATGCCGTACTTTGCGTTTTGGCTTTTTTAATGGCGGCTGTTCAGTTTTTACTGCTTAAAAACGGTGACTATTGGGCTTTAAGCGTAAACGTTCTTTTTGCAATATTTCCGTATATGACGGTGTTCCTTTTATGGGCGTTGCTTTATCCCGTGGAAAAAGCAATTACCAAGCACTATTTGAAGGATGCAAAGCGTATTCTTGCTTCCTACGGCGGAAGGCTTAAGGTTATCGGCGTCACCGGCTCTTTCGGTAAAACCGGCACTAAAATGATACTTACCGCTATGCTTAAAGAAAAGTACAACGTGCTTACCACACCTAAAAACTTTAATACTACAATGGGTGTTGTAAGAACGGTAAGGGAATATCTTGAACCGCAAACCGAAATTTTCGTTTGCGAAATGGGCGCCAAAAAAACGGGGGATATAAAGGAAATTTGTGACCTTGTTCATCCCGATTTAGGTCTTATTACTACCGTTGGCCCCCAACACCTTGACACCTTCGGAGACGTTTCCAATGTGTTCAGCACAAAGTTTGAGCTTTTTGACAGCGTAAAGGAAAAGGGCGGTGACCTTTTTACTTGCGGAGATTGTGAAGAAATAAAAAATAATGCCGCAGGTATGGACGTGATTTTTTACGGCACCAATAAAGATTATGACTTTTACGCCGATAACGTTGTTTGCTCCGCCAGAGGCGAAACCTTTGACTTACATCTTAAGGGTGAAACGGTGGAAATTACCACAAAGCTTCTTGGAAACCACAACGTTCAAAACATTGTGGGCGCCGCGGCTGTGGCGTATTCTTTAGGCGTTACCCCCGCGCAAATCAAGTTTGCGGTTTCCCGCCTTACCGCGCCTGAACACAGGCTTGAAATCAAGCGTTACGCAAACGGCTCTACTCTTATAGACGACGCTTACAATTCCAACCCTGTTGGCTGTCTTGAGGCTTGCAGAGTGCTTGCCCATTTTGCACCCATGAAGCGCGTTATTATTACACCGGGGCTTGTGGAATTGGGCGAAGAGGAGTATAAACACAACCGCCGCCTTGGTGAAGTTGCCGCAGAGTGCGCAGACGTTATTATTCTTGTCGGTATTAAAAGAAGTGAGCCTATAAAGGAGGGTTCGCTTTCGGCGGGGTTTGACCAAAACAACCTTTTTGTTGAAGCAACCTTTATGGACGCTTATAATAAATTCCTTGAATTTGCCGACCAGAATACGGCGGTTCTTATAGAAAACGATTTACCCGATAATTATCTCAAGTAGGAGGCTTTTATATGAAAATCAGTTTGGCGGTATTTTTCGGTTGCCGAAGCGTTGAACATGAAGTATCTATTATTTCCGCGGTTCAGGCTATGGCAAGTATGGACAGGGAAAAGTATGATATCCACCCTGTTTACGTTACCAAAGACGGTGAAATGGTAACGGGAGAAGACCTTTTTGATATTGAAAAGTATAAAGATATACCCGCGCTTCTTACCCGTTGTGTACGTGTAAATCTTTACCGTAAAAACGGAAAGGTGGTTATGGCTAACGAAAAGAAAGGCGCTTTCGGCAAGGTTAAGGAAACGGTTATCGACGTTGCTTTCCCAATTGTTCACGGAACCAACTGTGAAGACGGCACAATGCAAGGACTTTTTGAGTTTTTAAATCTTCCTTATGTTGGCTGTGATATTATTTCCAGTGCCGTTGGTATGGATAAAGCCGTATTTAAAGACGTGCTTAAACGTTTTTCTCTCCCCGTTCTTGACTGCATTACTTTTTATGCAAGAGAATACGCCGAGGATAAAGATAAAATTGCAGACCGGATTATTGAGAAAATCGGGCTGCCTGCCATTGTAAAACCGGTTAATTTAGGCTCCAGCGTTGGTATAAGCAAAGCCGTTGACCGTGACACTCTCATTGATTCCATTGACTTGGCGGTATCCTTTGCCGATAAAGTTCTGGTGGAAAAAGCAGTTACTTCTCTCAGAGAAATTAACTGTTCGGTATTAGGTGATTCTGACGAATGCATTGCATCTGTTTGTGAAGAACCTTTTATGACCGATGAAATCCTTTCTTATGAAGATAAATACACTTCCGGCGGTAAAAAGACCGGAGGCAGCAAGGGTATGGCGTCCCTTTCCCGTAAGGTACCCGCAGATTTGGACGAAAAACGTACCGAAGAAATAAGAAGTCTTGCTTGTAAAATCTTTAAAGCGCTTGGCTGTTGCGGTGTGGTAAGAATCGACTTTATGATAGATACCTCTACCGATACTGTTTATGCAAACGAAATAAACACCATTCCCGGTTCACTTTCCTTCTACCTTTGGGAACCGGCGGGTGTACCTTATAAAGAGCTTTTAGACCGAATGATTTCTCTTGCTTTCAGAAGACAGAGAAAGAAAGAAGATATTACCTTTACCATTGACACCAACATACTTGCAGGCGTGAAGCTGGGTGGAACTAAAGGCAGTAAAGGTTCTAAAGTATGACAAATTTACTTATACGCATTTTTGTTAAAAATGCCGCTGATACCAATGACGTTAAGGTAAGAGAGGGTTACGGTACTCTTTCGGGAATTGTGGGAATCCTTTGCAACTTGCTTTTGTGTAGCGTAAAAATTGCTATAGGCGCTCTTTCGGGAAGTATTTCGGTAATGGCGGACGGACTTAATAACCTTACCGATATGGGCTCCAGCGTGGTTACTATGGTGGGATTTAAAATGGCGGCGAAACCCGCCGATAAAGACCACCCCTTCGGGCACGGAAGAATAGAATATCTTTCCGCTTTTATTGTTGCGGTAATTATTCTTTTGGTGGGGTTTGAGCTTCTTAAAAGCTCGGTGACCGCCCTTGTAAACGGAGACAAGGCTCCCGTTTATTCTTACCTTTCCTTTATAATACTTGCTCTTTCGGCGGCGGTAAAGCTGTGGCTTTATTTCTTTAACAGAAAGCTTGCTAGAAAATTAAATTCCGATTCTCTTTTTGCTACCGCTCAAGACAGCGTTAACGACTGTATTGCTTCTTCGGTTATACTGGTTGCGGCTGTTGTTTCGAAATTCGTTCCTCTCGGCTTTAACTTAGACGCCGTTATGGGTGTGGGCGTAGGCTTATTTATCCTTTACGCGGGATTTGTAACAGCGAAAGAAACTGTAGATAAGCTTTTAGGTCAGCCTCCCGAAGAAGAAATGATAAAAAATCTTCAGGATACTATTCTTTCTTTTTCGGATTTTCAGGGAATCCACGACCTTATAATACATAATTACGGCCCCGGCAGATGCCTTGCTTCGGTACACGTGGAGGTTTCTCAAAACATAAACGTAGTTCACTGTCACGAACAAATAGACCTTTGTGAAAAGCTTGTGGGAGAAAGGCTGGGCGTTGAGCTTACCATTCACTGTGACCCCGTTGATACCGACAACGAAGAAATTACAAAAACACGCAGTATGCTCAACGAGGCGGTAAAAAGTATTCACCCCGATGCTTCCATTCACGATTTTCGTATGACGCCAATGGCGCAAACCCGCACCAATCTTATTTTTGACGCCGTGCTTCCTAAGGACGCAAAGATTACAGAAAGCGAGTATAAAGAGAAAATAAGCCAACTTGCAAAAGAAATAAACCATACTTTTGTTTGTGTAATAACGGTGGATAAGGATTACAACGGAAAATAAAATAAGCAAAAAAACACCCGAGAGGATAGCGTAGGGTTGCTAAGGACAGTAAAAGATGCACGAAAATTTCGCGCATCTTTTATTTTTGTCTTATACCGGAACAAGCAGGGAACTTGTACGGCAGTTCCCACTTGTTAGGAGAACCTAAAACCCTTTCACCTATCTCAAAAGAAAGTGATATTGTGAGACGGGTCTCACAGTTATATTTTGCCTAACGGCAAAGTGATATTAAAACCTTGCGGTTTTAGTGATATTTTATTCGCCCCAAAACTGCCGAAGGCAATACCACTCGGCATTAGCCGAATATAACTGCGTAGCAATATAACTCGCCGTAAGGCGAATAAAACTAGCCAAGTGTCTTTAAGAACACTTGGCTATCCTCTCGGGTGTTTTTTTGTTTTAAGCTATTATTCAACTCCGGAAAGATAAAGCTTCATCATAGCCATATCGCCGGTGTTAATCATTCCGTCTCCGTTAAAGTCGGCGGCTATTGTTTCGGTATAATCAATTTGCGAACTGCTTAAGATTATCTTAAATAGAGCAAAGTCGCTTGTGTCGATTTTTCCGTCGCCATAAAGGTCACCTGCGGCAGCGTCCCCCCATACAGCGTAAAGAGTGATGGGAGCGTTAGAATAATAAGATGTGCCGGGAAGGTAGGTAGGAACGGTTGCGTTTTGAGTATCTGCCCAACCTAAGAAAGCGAAACCGATGCGAACAGGTATGGCTGTGGTTATGCTCATATCACAACCGTGAAGCTTGATTTGAGAAGACGGAGCGGAGGAACCACCGTTTGCGTCGAAGCTTACGGTGTATTCATCGGGAGTCCATACCGCGTAGAAAATAAACTGTGTATCACAGCTGTAGGAAGAAGTCCAATCTTCGCCAAAGGTGTGCGAGGTTCCGTTCTTGTAAACGGTTTTTAAGTATTCGTTCTGGAAAATTTGTTCTTCAGTATACCAACCGCCGTTTGCAAACCATTTGTTATCGCGGCAACGTTGAACGTTCCAGCCCGCAAGGGTGTAGCCTTCCTTTTCGGCGGTGTGATTTACGGTGAAATCCTTGCCTATCTGGGCGGTAAATGAACCGTTATTATCTTCGCCGTTTAAAGCGTTATAGGCGAAGGTATAAGTATAGGTTTCGGGGCCTTCGTATCTTAAAATATATGTATACTGCTCATTTCTGCACCATGAGCATTTACTTAATTTTCTTATGTCGATTTCATTACCTTTGGAGTCACCGCTTTTGCCGTCGGTATTTTCGTGGGCGGCTACACAGGTGTCGTCGCCGATGTAAAGCTCTACGTGGCTGCCGGGCTGAACGTAAATGTCGCCGCGGCGGGGAGTAACGGTGCCTTTTTTATAAGCCTTGAAGCCTGCTTTACCAAAAACCGAAATCATAGAGCTGGAATTGGTGATTTTAACGTCAAAGCCTGCGTTTTTGAAAGCGTAGCTTACAAAAGAAGAACAGTCGTAGTTAGGGCCGTGACGGCTTGACATACTGTAGCCGTGGGTATCGTCGTTAGCGGTATTTATAGCCCATTCAATGGCTTTTTCAATTCTGTAATCTGCGGCGTAAACTTCGGTGACAAAGGCGGGCATAATGGCTATTGCCAAAAAGAACGCCAGTACCACAGAAAGTAACTTTTTCATAAATAAACCTCCGAAATATTTAAGGTGCCGAAGGGCACATAACAAACAAATCTAATTAAAGCGCACATATCCGTAGCAACATTATAGCACAACTAAAACTAAATGTCAAGTTACGATTTTGTGTTTTTTAGTTACAATTTGGGAACTAACGGTTACAAAGTTAAAATAAACTTAAAAGGCGCAAAAAAATTGCAGAAACCTTTAACGTTCCTGCAGTTTATATTTTTATGTATTTATCAGTTAAGCGCCAATTTCAGCTTTAAATCAGCTAAATCGGACGTAGAGATTTTTCCGTCGCCGTCAAGATCGGCAGTGCAATAAGAGGTATAATCATCGTTGGCTATTGCCGTCAACACGATTTTGAGTGAAGCGAGATCGCTTGTGTTTATATTGCCGTCGATAAAAACGTCGCCGGCAATTGTATCTTTAACGACACCCGAGGGGTATGTAACGGTAATGGCGCTATTTGTGTATTTGACTTCAAAAGTCCAATTTACGGTGAAGCCGCCGTCGGTCCACATTTCCCCCGATACCGTTCCGTCACTTTCACTTTGCTTTATGAAACGCACCGTATTTAATTCTTCGCTGGTGCCGTCGCTGTAGGTGATTTTAACGGCGGTGTTTTCACCGGACAGGTTTTCGGGTGAGGAAATTATTTCGGCAGAGGTAACTTCCTTTTCTCCTTTAAGTGTAGCGATTTCACCTTTAAAACCGTCTAATCGCAAATAACAAGGGTTGTCCCCCTGAACAGTAATTTTGCTGTCTATAAAGAAGTCGTAATTGTAACCGTTAAAGCGGAAGGTTTGGGCGTTGAGAGAGCCGCAACTGTCGTCTACGGTAACGCGTAAGGTATTGCCGGAATTAAAGACGAATTCAATTTCGCTGTCTTTAAGGGAAACAGAACTGCCCACAGGGTAAAATTCGCGGTTTGCCGACAGGGTAATAATTGCGGCGCTTTTTACCGTTTCGCGAATTGATTCTGCCCACACGGCGTAAGCGGTGTAAGAAACGTCGCCCATTGTATCGGTTATAAAGGAATCGTCAAAGCTTAGAACTTCTCCGTTTCTGAAAACGGTGGCGGCGTTTTGCTCGTTTAATTCCGAATCAGAAGCCCAGCCGTTTTTGGTAAGCCATTTTCCGTCGGAATCGCGTTTAACCTTCCAACCGGCGAGAATATGTTCGCTGCGGTCAAAATTGGGGGAGGAAAGGGTGAATTCTTTATTATACCCGGCGGTAAAGCCTTCTTGGTAGCCTGAGCCGCCGTTTGCGTCATATTTAAAGGTATAAGTATTATCCTCCGGAGAATTTCCGTAAAGCGCATTAAACCATTTTTCGGTTGGCTGAACAATGTGGGTTATTTTTCTTCCTCTTCCGGTAAGCTGGGCAGAGTTAAATTCCGCATAAGTACGTTTTGTAATTCTTACCAGACCTTTTCCGTCGCCGTTGCCTTCAAGGTAGGTGATATACTTTTCGTCGTATGCCAAAATAATCATAGAGTGACCGTCATTGCCGTAGTAAGAACCGTCTGATTTAGGCGAGGTGCGGATGTAAGCGCCCGCTTTGATATTTGCATTGGCGAGTAAGGAGTAGGTCATTTTGGAAGCGCCCTTATTAACGGCTATGTAACAGTTTTTAAGAGCGTCGCCGCGGTGAACATATTCACCAAACAATTTATTAAAGGCGCCGTTAGAGTAAATAAAGCAGGTCCATCCGTAGGTCTGGGTTTTTCTTGAGGTGCTGTACATATAATAAGGGTCGTTCATTGATACTCTAAATCCCAACGGCATAGAAACCTCTTTAGTACGCTTAGAATCCTTATAAAGGTCAATATCTCCTGCAAACAAATCGTCAAGAGCTTTTGCAAAAGCGGGATTATCGGTATAGTCGCTGCCCTTTACGTCACCGGGGTTAGTCCATTGAACCCAAGCGCTGACAGGCAAAGCGGTAACAAGCATTGTAACAATTATTAAAAGTGCGGTAATAACGGATAAAAGCTTCTTTTTCAAGCCAAAAACTCCTTAAATATATTTTCGAACGAAGATATATTAACATACTTTAAAGAAATAATCAATGTCAAAAATGCACAAAAATTACAAATTGTAACAATTTTTAATAAAATAAGAGGAAAACTACTGTTTATTTTTGGAAAGATAAGCCTTTGGGGTGGTACCGGTGATTTTTTTAAAATATCTGGTAAAGTAATTTTGGTCTGCAAAACCAACCTTAACGGCTATTTCACCAATAGATTTTCTGCCGCCTTCAAGTAAAGAAATAGCTTTAAGAATACGCATTTCAAGAATATAGGAATGTAAGGGTTTGCCGTAATGCTGGTTAAACCGGCTGCTTAAATAATTGGGGTGAAAATGAAAACGTTCGGCAAGGGTCTTATTGGTGAGATTATCTGACAGATTTTCGCGTATGTATTCCGCAACCTTTTCCAGATTAAAAAGTTTTTCTTCGGAATTTTTAAATTCGTTGTTGCGGTAGATACGGGTAAGAATATTGGTAATCTGCGCGCTGTTTTCAAGGGTATAAAACGGCGGCTTTTCAACGAAAACTCTTTCAGCGGCTTCAAAGAAACCCGAAAGGAAAAAAGCCTTTTCTAAAAAAAGGTAACGGTCAAAGCAGGGAGCATCTTCAAACCTTACTTCTTCAATGGGAGAAATCCCTTGAGCGTTTTCGGCATCTGCCGGAGGTAAGGGAGTGGTAACGTATGAAAAATTGCTTGTGAAGTCGAAATTTATAGCCAAGTACCTGACGTCGCTTTTCAGTAAAGTATAGGGGACAAAGGAGTTTATATAAAGCAAGCTCCCCGTAGGTAAAGTTATTACACGCCCGTCTATCTTAATTTTACCCTCTCCTTTTTTAACGTAAAAAAGGCGGCAATCAAGAGGAAGAGATTTTCTGAAAGCGCTTTGTTCGGTTATTTTCAGGTAACGAATGTAACGTCCAAAGGGTTTTATTTCACTGAATTTCATATAATTCACCTTCGTTTTGTGCTAAAATATCCTTAAATTGTAATAAATTATACATACTTTTTGTGATAAAATCAATATACAAAATAAAAAAGGACGGTATTAAGTATGATTGAAAGAAAAGTTAAAAGAGAAGGCCGTATTGCTTTCTTTTCGGTTGTTCACGCGGTTTACTTTGACCAATTTGAAGGCTTGGAGGATTCTCTTAAAAAGTACCACGCCGACACAATCGAGCTTGTAAAGAAAAACGACGTGGAGGTTGTGGACTACGGTATTATAGGAACCAACGCCCGCGCTTTTGAAGTAGCCGACCAGATTGCAGGGGATAAAATTGACGTTATTTTCTGTAATATGATTACTTACGCTACCTCCAGCGTTTTTGCTCCCATTGTACAAAATACAAAGGCTCCTATTGTTCTTGTTGCGCTTCAGCCTCTTCAGGGAATGGATTACACCAAAGCCTGCACATATATGCAGCTTGAAAATGATAATATTTGTTCCGTTCCGGAATACACAGGTGTTGCAATAAGACTTGGAAGACCTGTTAAGGACGTTATTATCGGTTGCCTTTATAATGACAAAGAAGCAGAAGCTCAGGTTAAAGAGTGGTGTGACATTGCAAAGGTTCTTAACGGACTTAAAGGCGCTCGTTTTGCTCTTATGGGACACGTGCTTGAAGCTATGTACGATATGCACGCTGACCCAACTGCTGTTTCCGCCGCTTTCGGTGTTCACGTTCCGCTTCTTGAAATTGATGATATTGTGCGCGAATACGTTGATTTAAGCGAAGATGAAATTAACGCGAAGAAAAAGATTATTTGTGAAGAATTCGATATGCCCGACCCAAAGAGCGACCCTGTTACAATGAAGCTTACCGAAAAAGACCTTATTCACGCTTCAAAGGGTGCGGCAGCCTTAGACCGTTTTGTAGAAAAATATAATTTATCCGGTCTTGCTTACTACTACGAGGGTGAAGCAGGTTCTATTCAGCGTGAGGTTGCAACCTCCTTTATTGCTGGTAACTCTATACTTAACGCCCAGGGAACTCCTATGTGCGGCGAGTTTGATATTAAAACCCTTATTGCTATGTTTATTATGGATAAGCTTGGTATAGGCGGAAGCTTTGCCGAATTCCATCCCTTCGATTTCAGAGAAGACTTTATCCTTGTAGGCCACGACGGCCCCCACCATATTGCTATTGCCGAAGGCAAACCTATTCTCAGAAGCCTTACCAAATTCCACGGTAAGCCCGGAAGCGGTGCCAGCGTAGAATTTAAACTTAAGGAAGGCCCCATTACCATGCTTGGCATTACCCAAACCGCAGACGGTAAATTTAAGTTCGTTATCGGTGAAGGCGAATCCCAAAAGGGCCCCATTCCTCCTACAGGCAATACTAATACAAGAGGTTTCTTTGCTCCTACTACCAAAGAATTTATTAAGCGTTGGGTTATGGAGGGTCCCACTCATCACTATGCGCTTGGTATAGGTCATCACGCTGATACCATTAAGAAAATTGCCGATGTACTCGGTATTGAGGCGGTAATAGTAAGATAAAAAGAGGTGTAGATATGTATAAACACGTAACACTTGAAATAAGCTTCAAACCTTTTATTAAAACCGACGATGATTTTATCAGAGGAATTTGCGCCGGAGTTTTTGAACAATGGAAACCGCTTATTAAAAACTGTGAAACGGTATCCGTTATGTTCTGGGCGGCGGACGGAAGCGAAATTTTGGAATACAACCGTGATATGAATGAGGAAATCGAGTGGTGCCGTTATATAGGCACCGCAAATCTTCCTTTTAATCCCACTGACGACGATGCTGTTTGCCCCCATAAGTATAAGTACTACTATACCGAAAACCCACCTGTTATAACCTACGGGGTTATGAAGAGGATTGTGGAAATCTTTAAAGAAGAAGGCAGAAAAGCGTTGCCCAAAGCAAAAATTCTTGTGGGTGATACCTTTGATATAGGCCCCGAATTTGCAGAGTCTGACTTTAAGTATAAACGCCATACCGAAATTTGTACGGGACAAACCCTTGATAAACTGGGCTTTGTGGACTGTACAGCTACCCTTAATGCCGACGATAGACCGTATGCCGCTTATCCCGACGGTATTCCTCAGGATACTCCCCTTGGTTTGTTTTTGGGTAAACAATGTAACGAATTTCTTCGCGATATGGATATGGATTTTGTTTGGCTTTCCAATGGCTTCGGCTTTTCTGCTGACCCATGGAGCCTTAAAGGAAGAGTGTACGACGGCGAAACCTTCCACCCCGAAAAATTAAAGGAAACAAGAGAAAAGGTGTTCCGTTTCTGGAAGCTTTTCAGAGAGGGCTGTCCCGAATTTCCTGTAAGAGTAAGAGGAACCAATAATACCGTTGGTGTTGACTATTCTACTGACGCCGTACCCATTTACGATATATATAATGGGGGCTTTAATATTGATCCTCCGCCCAACTCTCCTTGGGCAGCGCTTAACGATAATTACGGCCTTGAAATTATGGGGCATTTAACCCGAATTTGTGAATTGCCGGGAGACGATTTCTTATTCCGCTATTATATTCACGATCCGTGGTGGGTAAATTCTCCTTGGTACGACCGTTACGGAAGTGAGCCTATTGATATTTATCTGCCTATGGCTATTACCCGCATAACCAAAGAGGGTAAGGTGCAGTCGGCAGACAACCTTAATATTTTATCAATAGATAATTCCTTCGGCGAAATGCCCGATTCCTGTGTAAACGAGCCCTTACCTCATCTTATTAAGGCTAAGAAGGACGCGGGCGACCGTCCTGCGCTACTGATGCTTTTATATCCTGTAAGAGAATACAGCACTACTTTTGAAGAAAAAACCATTCGCCAAATGTATAAGGGCGATAAGTATATGGTTGATGCTATCAATAACTCCTTCCCCTTAAACGGCGTAGTTTCTACGGATATTTTCCTGCAAACTCCTCTTGATATTTATAAGCAAAGTATAATAGTTGCTCCTGTTCCTGAAACAAAGGAAGTAAAGGATAAGCTTAATACCTTTATTAAAGAGGGTGGCAGAGTTATTCTTTACGGCACAGAGGAATACTTAAAGCAGGCTGAGGATATTAACTCGCCTAAGGTTAACGTAGAAAAGGATGAGCCGACTGTTATTAGAGAAAAGCTTAAAGAGTTTGGTTATCACTTTGATTTTTATAACCCTCACAAGGGTATGAAGACCACTACCATGACTATCGCCAACAGCGACAACGCTCTTTTCTTCTCTCTCTATAACCAGACCACCGCCTTGGATATGTTCCTTAAATTCCCCCTTGGTATGCCTGTATTTATAGGAAGCGACGCCATAATCGAAAACGGTATGGCTAAATACCGCTTCGGCAGATGCGAACATCTTGAATGCAGAGTATACGTTCAGCAGGAAAGCGGAATTGTAAGTGTCAGAGAAGGCGTTCCCGTTAACCGAAAATACCGCAGAAAGGTAAACGTTAAGGGACTTGATAACGCTACAGTTTACTTATTCCCCGAAGAATACTGTAAAAATGATGCCATTGTGGGCGTTACGGGTCACCATTACGGAATAGCGCCTCCTGCAGATGAGCGCTTTAAGGTAGTAGAAGACCCGATTTACGGTACTTACCTGAAGGGCGAAAATATAACAGGCGACTTTACCCTTTATATGCCAAAGCACGAATACGTTAAATAAAAAGACAAGGGCAGGAAACTGCTCTTGTTTTTTGTCCTAAAACTAAAACCTTTTTGACTTGCTCAGAAAAGCGTGATGTGTTATCATTAAAAAAAGACCTTTACGGAGGATATGGTATGTATAGTGAAAAGGTAGAAAAATGGCTTAAAGAACTTAAATTTGAAGAGAAGTGTTTGCTTCTTACAGGCGGCGGAGCGCTTCGTACCGCGCCAATCGAACGGCTTAATATTCCTCATCTGGAAATGAGCGACGGTCCCCACGGGGTAAGGCGCCTTTTAGGTCATCCCACCTATCCCCAAGAGGTTAATATAGAGGGCGGCGATACTTGTTTCCCCACTGCGTCGGCTATGGGAAGCTCATGGAACAGAGATATGGGCTATGCTATAGGAAGGGCGATTGCGCGTGATTGCCAACAGGAAGGAATTGATATTCTTCTTGCTCCCGCCACCAATATGAAGCGGACACCCCTTTGCGGAAGAAACTTTGAATACTATAGCGAAGATCCTCTGTTGGCGGGTGAAATGTGTGCCGCATTTATAAACGGTGTTCAGGATGGGGGAGTAGGCACCAGCCTTAAACATTTTGCTTGCAACAATCAGGAACTTAACCGCGATACCGTTTCGGTAGAGGTGGACGAAAGAACTCTACGGGAATACTACCTTGAAGCCTTCCGCATTGCGGTAGAAAAGGGTAATCCCGATTCGGTTATGTGCGCCTATAATAAACTGGGCGGTATATGGTGCAGTGAACACAAATGGCTTTTAACCGACCTGCTTAAAAAGGAATGGGGCTACGACGGACTTGTTGTTTCCGACTGGGGCGCCGTTCACGATATGTCAAAAGCCTTGGCGGCGGGGCTTGACCTTGAAATGCCTAAAAACAAAAATATTATAGAAGTAATAAAAAGCGGTATTGAAAAGGGTATTATTACCGAAGAACAGGTAAACGACAGTTGCCTTAAAATATTAAATTACGTTCTTCGTATAAGCGAAAACCGTAAAAAAGAGCCTTATGACCGCGCCGAACAACACCGCATTGCTTACGAAGCGGCAAAAGAGTGCATAACTCTTCTTAGAAATGATGATAATATTCTTCCTTTAAAACCTGAAAATTTCGGCAAGGAAGGAAAGCTTGTGGTATTTGGCAGAGGCGCTGAAGACCCGATATTTATGGGTGGCGGCAGTTCTACAGTTACGGTGGACTCTAAAAGCGTAGAAAAGCCAATTGACTGGATAAGAAAATACTGTGAAGGTAAATGCGAAGTGGTTTATGAGCGCTTTGGCCCCGAAATGACCGACCGCGAACGCCTTATGAGAATACGTCAGGTGCGTAACCTCAGCGATACTGCCGTTGTTTTCGTAAGCAGTGAGCTTTTCCACGAAACCGAAGCTACCGACAGAAAGAATATAAATATTCCGGAATATATTTGTGAATATCTTGAAACAATACGCTGGGATTTTAAAAACGTTGTGGTGGTTTTGGAAACAGGCTGCTGTACCGTAAGCGGCGCAGACTGGCCAACCGGCGTAAAGGGTATTGTTCAAATGTGGCTTAGCGGTGAAGCGGGCGGAAAAGCCATAGCCGACGTGCTTTTCGGAAAAGTTAATCCGTCGGGTAAGCTTTCCGAAACCTTTATGAGACATATCCGAAAGGATATGGTTCACCGCACGTGGGATAGAAGCATTCGCTATACCGAAGGCTTGGACGTTGGCTACCGTTATTACGATAAACACAGTGACGAGGTATGGTTCCCCTTTGGCCACGGTCTTTCTTATACCACTTTTGAGTACAGTGATTTGAAAATCACTCCGGAATGTTCAAACAACCCTGAACAAAAGGTTAAGGTTTCCTTAAAGGTTAAGAATACCGGTGATATGGCGGGTAAAGAGGTTGTGCAGCTTTACGTTGCTCCCGTTGACAGTACCGTTTACCGCCCCCAAAAGGAACTTAAAGGTTTCAGTAAAATTTATCTTGAAGCGGGCGAGGAAAAGGAAGTTTCCTTTGAACTGAATAAACGCGCCTTCGCTTACTATAACCCGTATCTGCGTGACTTCCACGTAGAAGGCGGACAATACAAAATTCTTCTTGCGGCTTCAAGTACCGATATCCGTCTTCAAGGCGTATACTCGGTAGAGTATGATAAGGATTACACCCAAAGCCCCAAGCGCAAAGCAATGATACTTTAATAAAAAATCGGTAAGAATTTACTCTTACCGATTTTTTATTATTTCTTCAATTTTTGCTTTATCTTCAGCAATGGCTTCTTTAAGCCGGCTAAGGGAAGAAAACTTCTTTTCTTCTCTTATAAAATCCAAAAGATAAAGCCTGATGGTTTGTCCGTATAAATCACCCGTAAAGCCGAAAAGGTTGGTTTCGCACAAGGGCGTTTTCAGGGGGTAGGTTGGGCGAATACCGATATTTGTCATACCAAAATATTCTTTTCCGTCAATAATAGCCTTAGTCATATAAACGCCGTACTTAACCGTAGCGGCAGTTTCGGGGTAAAGCTGATTAAAGGTGGGAAAATCTATGGTTCTGCCGCGCTCATCTCCGTGAAGAACTTTACCGCTTACCGAAAATTCACCTTCTAAAAGGTCAGCGGCTTCCTTTACCTTACCTTCCTTTAAAAGGAGACGAATACGACTGCTGGAAACGGGTTCGCCGCCGTCAATAACCTTGTCGGTGATTTTAAGCTGTACTCCGTTTTGCTCACAAAGGGCTTTTAGCAACGCCGTATCACCTTTACCGCCTTTACCAAAGGTGTAGTTGTAACCGCATACTATAAGGGCGGGGGAGAACTCCTTTATTAAAAAAGAAAAGAAGTCTTCGGGAGAGGTATCCTTAACAACTGAAAAGTCAAGATAAAAAACCTCTTTTATACCCGTTTCTTTTATAAGGCGGGTTTTAGTGTCGCTGTCGGTAAGAATTATACCTTCCTTTGTAAAAAAGGCTTTCGGAGGGGCCTTGAAAGCAACGGCAACGGCAGGATAACCGCTTTTATATGCGGCGTTCAGTACCGCGCGGTGACCCTTGTGAACACCGTCGAAGGTGCCGAGAGCAATAGCCGTATTTTTCATAAAGTCCCTTCCTTTCTACATTGGGTTAATAAGGCATTTGATTCTGATTTCCTGTGCTTCGCCGTCGGCATAACCAATACCAATAAAGGTGTCGCCGAATTTTATACGGTAGTTTTCACCGTCGGTTATTTTCCGGTTAAGGCGTTCGTAGCTTAACTTTCCGCCGTTGGAAAAACGGATTCCTTGCTTTTCGCTGACGAAAAGCTCCTTTAGGTGACCTACCGCCAATTCTTCACTTAATAAATATTCGCTTATATTATCTTGGTTTAATGCGTCCAAATCAACACATTGGTCCAGTTCAAAAACCGAGGTTTTTGTACGTACAAGGTCGGTCATAACGGCGCCGCAACCAAGATACTCTCCAATATCTCTGCAAAGGGAACGAATATAGGTTCCCTTTGAACATTTTACGTCGATTTTAAAGGTTTTTTCCTTTTTACTGAATTCTAAAAGGTTTATGGAATATACCGTTATTTCTCTTGGCTCAACCTCTACGTCAACGCCTTTTCGGGCAAGCTTGTAAAGCGGGACACCGCCTTTTTTTATAGCTGAATACACGGGAGGGTATTGAAGAAACGTCCCTGTGAAGTTTTTTAAAGCTTCCTCCAGCTGTTCTTTTGTAAAGTCGGGAACGCTTTCCTTTAAAACCTCCCCCGTAATATCAAGAGTATCGGTGACTATTCCTGCTTTTACCCAAGCGGTGTAGCCCTTGTCTGCGTTTAAAAGGAAGGGGCAAAGGCTTGTGGCTCTGCCTACCAAAATGGGTAGAACACCGGTAGCCAGTGGATCCAGCGTACCGGTGTGACCTACTTTTTTTGTGTTTGCTTTTCGCCTTACTGCGGCGACAGCCGTAAAGGAGGTTATCCCCTTTGGCTTATTTATCAGAAGAAGACCCTGCATGGCTTTCCTCCAAGCTTTTTTTAACAACGGTTAAAATTTGTTTTTTAACTTCTTCAAGAGTACCGTTCAAGCTGCAACCGGCGGCATTTTGATGACCGCCGCCGCCCAAGGTTTTGCAAATTTCCGAAGCGTTAAGAGGCGGGTAGGTACGAACCGAAACCTTGTAGTTGGATTCTTCCTTTTGCTTAATGGAAATACCTGCAAGCACGCCTTCTACCGAACGTGAAATAACTGCAACGCCTTCAAGGTCATTATCGCTGCAACCGGTTTTTTCCTTCATTTCGTTGGTGGCTACAAGAAGCATACATTTACCGCCGAAATGGAATTCCGCGCTGTCAAGAACCATTCTTTCAAGCTCAAGCCTTCCGCGGGATTTGGTATCGAACATAAGTCTGCCGATTTCCGCGGCGTCAATATCATAAGAATAAAGGTCGGCGGCAATACGGTGAGTCTTTGCGGTAACGTTAGAATACTTGAAAGAACCCGTATCGGTGGAAAGACCGGTGTAAATAGCCGACGCTGAAACCTTGTCGAGAGGTAAGGGGAAATGACGGAAAATATCGTAAATACATTCGCAATTCGCCGCCGCAGAGCTGTCCAAATAAAGCCTGTCGGCAAAGCGCGTATTGGAAATGTGGTGATCTATTGCCAAGTCGATTTTTCCGATAAAGGTTTCGGCAAGACTGCCTAAAAGCACAATATCGGCAATATCAACGGCAATAACAGTTTCGTACTTTATTTCCTTATTTTCAAAGGCATTTGTGAAATAACCGTACCTTTCGGGAATAGGGTCGGCGCATTTAATCATACACTTTTTGCCCATAGCGGTAAGACCAAGTGCTAAAGCGTAAGCGCTTCCTAAGGTATCACCGTCGGGCGTTGCGTGGCAAAGAATCAAAAAGTTATCTCTTTCCTTTATGAAACGGCAGGTTTGCTTAATATCAAGCATTTCGCAAATGCTGTCACTTACGATTTTAACTGTTTTCATTATTGCTTGTACCGCCTTCCCCGAAAGAATCTATAATAGAGGAAATATGGGTGCTGAAGGCTATGGAATCGTCGGCAACAAAACGCACTTCGGGAACTTTACGCATTTTTACACGTGCGCCAAGCTCTCTGCGGATATATCCTGCCGCGCCTTTAAGCGCTTTTACTGAGGACTCGGTCATTTCCTTGCCCTCAATAGCGCTGACGTAAAAGGTTGCGTAGGATAAATCGTTTGTGATATGAACCTTTATAATGCTTAACATCTTGCTGACTCTCGGGTCCTTGACGTCGCGAAGTATTTCTGCCATTGCAATGCGAACGTCAGAGGTTATACGATCTATTTTATACCCTGCCATCAGTCTCTGTACTCCTCAATAATAAAGGCTTCAAATACGTCGCCGATTTTAATATCGCCGAACTTTTCAAGGCTGATACCGCACTCGTAACCTTGCGCAACTTCCTTTACGTCATCCTTGAAACGGCGGAGCGAAGCAATGGCATCTTCAGCTATAACAATACCGTCACGAACAACGCGGATAGAAGCGTTTCTTGTTACTCTGCCGCTTGTAACGTAGCAACCGGCAATAGTGCCAACGTTGGAAATTTTATAAGTGTCGCGAACTTCAACGTCACCAATAATAACTTCTCTGGTTTTAGGAGCCAACATACCCTTCATAGCGGCTTCGATTTCATCAATACAGTCGTAAATAACTCTGTAAAGACGGATATCCACACCGTCGCGCTCTGCAATTTCTTTTGCAACAGGGTCGGGACGAACGTTAAAGCCAACGATAATCGCACCGCCGGTGCCTGCGAGTACAACGTCGGATTCGTTAATTGCACCAACGCCGCCGTGGAGAATTTTAACACGTACTTCGTCGTTGGAAAGCTTAACAAGAGAATCCTTAACCGCTTCAACGGAACCCTGAACGTCGGCTTTAATAATAACACCAAGCTCTTTAAGGTTACCTTCGCTGAGCTTGCCGAAGAGGTTATCAAGAGTAACCTTGGTAGCGGCGTTGAATTCTTCTTCCTTAATTTTTTGTTTACGCTGTTCAACGAGCTCACGGGCAAGTCTTTCATCGCTAACTGCGTCGAAGGAATCACCTGCGGCGGGAGTTTCGGTAAGACCGGTAATTTCAACAGGCACACTGGGTCCTGCTGTCTTCATAACTTTACCGTTTTCGTTTGTCATTGTACGAACTCTGCCAACGGTGGTGCCCGCAACGATTATATCTCCTGTGTGGAGAGTACCCGCCTGAACGAGAAGGGTAGCCACAGGGCCGCGGCCTTTGTCAAGACGCGCTTCAATAACAATACCCTTTGCTTTTCTGTCGGGATTGGCTTTAAGCTCAAGCATTTCGGCAACAAGCAAAATGTTTTCAAGAAGTGTATCAATACCGTCGCCTGTTTTTGCGGAAACCGGAACGCAAATAACGTCGCCGCCCCACTTTTCGGGAACCAGTTCATGCTCGGTAAGCTGCTGGAGAATACGGTCGGGATTGGCTTCGGGCTTATCCATTTTGTTAATGGCTACAATAATTTGTACGCCTGCTGCCTTTGCGTGGTTAATTGCTTCAATGGTCTGGGGCATAATACCGTCGTCTGCGGCAACAACAAGCACCGCAATATCGGTAGCCATGGCGCCGCGGAGACGCATAGCGGTAAATGCGGCGTGTCCGGGAGTGTCAAGGAAGGTAATATCGTTGCCCTCGTAATTTACTCTGTACGCGCCTATGTGCTGGGTAATACCGCCTGCTTCGCCTGAGGCAACAGACGATTTACGAATAGCGTCGAGAATAGAGGTTTTACCGTGGTCAACGTGACCCATAACAACGATAACGGGGTCTCTCTTCTTTAAGGTTTCCTCGGTATCCTCGGTGTCGTCCATAATACGGTCTTCTATTGTAACAACAACCTGTTTTTCGATTCTTCCGCCCATTTCGGTAACAACGATTTCGGCGGTGTCGTAGTCAATAACCTGGTTAACGGTAGCCATCATACCAAGCTTCATAAGTGTTTTAATAACTTCCGCGGCGGTTTTCTTTAATTTTTCGGCAAGCTCGCCAACGGTAATTTCGTCTGCAACTGTAACGAGAATAGGAGTTTTCTTGATTTTTTCAAGCTGTAAACGGCGAAGCTTGTCGGCTTCGGTTTCACGCTTTGCTCCTTGGGGACGGCGGTAGTCCTGAGATTTTTGACGGATCTTTTGCTTCTTTGCAAAGTTATCCTTCATAGAGTTTGCAGGAGCAATGTTTTCATACTTTTCGTTGTATTTTTCCATATCAATGGTGTTGGTACGGGTATCTACACGACGAATTTCTGCAGGGCCTCTGTTGGGAGCGGCTCCGCTGCTTTCCTTTTCTCTCTTTTTAAAGGGGTTAGGATCGGAAGGCTTGAATTCCTTTTTTGCTTCTTCTTTTTTGGGTTCAGCCTTTTTGGGAGCGTCTTTCTTGGGCGCTTCCTTCTTTACTTCAGGCTTCTTTTCTTCCGCCTTTTTAACCTCTGCTTTTTTGTTTTCCGCCTTCTTTGCTTCGGGCTTCTTCTCTTCTGCTTTTTTAACCGGCTTTTCTTCCTTTGCGG
>JAZRKJ010000054.1:0-43730 GCA_045646245.1 Acutalibacteraceae bacterium | reverse complement strand
ATTTCTCAGCTTTCGGGAGGTATAATTCTTTTTATAGTAGCACTTATTATGGGAGCGGATATGCTTGCCTTTAATTTAAAATCTACGCTGATTTTTGCTTATATCTGCTTTGCTTCCATAACCGGATACACACTTTGGTATTATATACTTAAAAATAACAGTCTTTCAAAAATGTTTATTATTAAGTTTGCGGAACCGCTTTTTGCCTGTGTTTTCGGTGCAATACTTCTTGGTGAAAATATATTTAAGCTTCAGTATCTTTTTGCGTTTATTCTTATATCCTTAGGAATAATATTGGGAAATAAAAACAGAACGTGGGATTGACTTCCGTTATGTTTTGTGTGATAATACCTTCGGAAATATTTTGGGAGGAATTATTTATGAAAAAGGTTATTTTGCTTGGGGATTCCATTAAGGCTTGGTATGCAAAGCGTGTAAGGGAATTGCTTAGTGGTAAGTGTGAGGATAATCTTCACCACACTCCCGAAGGTAACGAGGTACTTGCCCAACACGTAGCGGCGGCAATTCTTAACAAACTTAATATTGAATAATAAATAACGCCGACCAAAGAGTCGGCGTTAAATATTAGTCGTCGGAATCCAAAGTTTTTTGGAAGTCGGTACGTAGGTTATCATAATATTGGTCAAAAAGCTCATACGGCAATAAACGGAGCATTTTTATTATGCGTTCTTCTTTGGGGGAAAGCTGTAAATTCTTGCCGCCGGTTTGCTGAAGGTTGGCTGCCGTAACAGGCTCTTGGTCGTCTATATCTAAAAAAATTGACGGAGAAATCTGACAAGCTTCTGCAAAAGCAGTAAAAAAGCTTTCGGGAAGACGAACTGCCGAATTTTCTTTATACCAATAAGTAGTACGGGGGATTCCCAGAATATCCGCAATTTCGTCTTGGTCATAACCCATTCTCTGACGGTAGAAAACTATTTTTTTGCGTATATTTTCGGTGATTAAAATTTTACGTTCTGCCTTTTTTCTCATAAACCTATCCTCTTTTTACTTGACTATTTAATAAAAACTTGGTATAATCCTAAAGTACAATTGCTGAAGTGGCGTAGCTGGTAGCGCAATTGATTCGTAATCAATAGGTCGTGGGTTCGAATCCCATCTTCAGCACCATCAGAAAGGTCGAATACCGACCTTTCTTTTTTGTATTGTACAATATTTGTCGAATAATGTCAACTAATATTTACGTAATTTTGAATTATGTCAAAATTGGTTGGATTTGTTGTCCTTTAAGAGCCAGTTCAATAGTTTCGCCGATTTTTGTAAAGTCGGCTATCATAGAAGTGGGTTTGGAGGTTGCATTGTCTTGAGAAAAGGGAACAAAGTATATATTTTTTACATTCATAAGCGTACCGATGTTTTTTGCCGAAGCTGAAAGAGCGTCGTTGGTTGCAATGGCTAAAACAACGGGCTTTTGGTTTCTGAGATGAGCTTTAACCGCCATTGTGACCGATGTGTCGGTGATTCCGTTTGCAAGCTTTCCAATAGTATTACCCGTACAGGGCGCAACCACTAAAACGTCCAATAATTTTCTGGGGCCTATAGGTTCCGCTTCTTCAATAGTGTGTATAATTTCGTTTCCGGTGATTTCCTTTACTCTTTTCTGCAGGGATAAATGCTCGGTGAAGCGCGTATCGGTGTTATAAACAACGGGCGACATTATGGGAATTATGTTCATACCCGTAGCTTTAAGACTTCTGAGCGCATCAAGCGAATCCGATATTGTACAGAAAGAGCCGCATAAAGCGTATCCGGCTGTTATTTCTTTCATAAATATCCCCTTAACCTATATTTTTTTCATTTATGATATTTATAACCGTGTCCGCCAAAATACGCCCTGCCGTAATCGGCGCAACCTTTGAAGGAAGGGCGGGAGCGTTAATAAAGGTTACGGGCATAACGTTTATAAAACCTGTGTCAAAACCTGAAAGGTTAGACGCAAGCTCAATAAATACCGAATCCTTTTTGGCGTGAATCAAGGTTTTTCCGTTGAATATTTTAAAGGGAACTGTGTTGAAAATAATATCAAACCTTCCCAAATTCTCTGCAAGCGAATCTATGGTAACGGCGCTGTAGCCGCAAGAACGCATAAAGGCAATATCTCCCGCTTTTCGTGCCGCAACCGTAAGGTTTTTTGTAAAAGCGGATAAACGGTGAAGCAGTATTTTGGAAACTCTGCCTGCTCCGGTTACCAAAACGTTACATTCGTCAAGCGTTTTGCCCGCTGCACCAATACAGAGCTTAATTGCCCCTTCGGCTGTGGGTACGGCATTCATATATGCAAAATCGTCCCGAGAATTAAGGTCTGCCGCGTTTTCCAAATTAACACCAACCCCTATTATTAAGGCTTCCTTTGGTATTGCTTTTAAAAATAAGTCGGCAGATATATCTACTTCGGTGTTATTAAGACGTCCGTTATTAGAGCTTAAAGGAATCGGCAGCAGATATATATGGAAGGCTTCTTCGATAAGCTTTATATCATTAAGATTCATAATAACCGAATCGGGAAAGGCTTCCCTTAAAAAGTCTGCCGCTTTAAGGCTTCGGTTGTCGTTACCGGCTATCAGCATTTTAAACATAATATTACCCCCGAAATACCGTAGAATGTTTGCTAATACCATATTATGCGAAAGAAATTTTTTGGTGTTGGGGTCTTTTAAGGGAAAAAACAGGATAATTTTAAAAAAAGTGTTTATTTTTTACGAATAAGAATATATAATAAGAAAAGAAAAAACTTTTACGGAGAAGATTATGAAAGAATTACGCTTGGAAGATAAAATTTTATCTACGGTTAAAAATATTCATATGATAGGTATAGGCGGAAGCGGAATGTGTCCGCTTGCCCAGATTCTGCACGATAAAGGCTATAGCCTTACTGGTTCTGATAATAACGAAAGCGACCCGTTAAGCAGGGTAAAGGCTCTTGGAATTCCCGTTGTTATGGGTCACTTTGCCGAAAACGTAAGGGGAGCGGAATTGGTGGTTTATTCTGCCGCAATTTCCAAGGACAACCCCGAGCTTAAGGAAGCCGAAAGGCTTAATATTCCCACAATGGAAAGGTCGCACCTTTTGGGCGCGCTTACCCGTTATTACGATAACGTAATAGGTGTTTGCGGTACTCACGGAAAAACCTCGGTTACTTCAATGATTACCCAGATACTTTACCTTAACGGTATGGACCCCACCGCCGTTATAGGCGGTAAGCTTCCGATTATCGGCTCTAACGGCCGAATCGGCAAAACCGAAACAATGGTTTGCGAAGCCTGTGAATTTGTTGATACCTTTTTGCAAATGTCTCCCGACGTAGCGGTGCTTTTAAACGTTGATAACGACCACCTCGACTATTTTAAAACTATGGATAATCTTGTTCTTTCCTTCCATAAGTTTTTAAAAATGTCGCGTCTTGCTTACGTTAACGGTGACGATGCCCTTTCCCTTAAGGCTGCCGAAGGTATAAATGCAGATATTATTACCTTTGGTATGAAGGAAAAAAACGATTACTTTGCCGATAATATTCTTTCCGGTAAAAAGGGCTACTCCTTTGACGTTATGCACAAAGGCGAAAGCCTTGGCAGAATTGAAATGAGCATACCGGGTAAACACAACGTTTATAACGGACTTGCCGCCGTTTCGGTTTGTCTTGATATGGGTGTGCCCTTCAGCGGCGTTAAAGACGCTTTGGAAAAGTTTACGGGAGCGGGCAGACGTTTTGAATTTTTAGGTGAATACGGCGGCTTTATGCTGGCTGACGATTACGCTCATCACCCCACCGAAATTAAAGCAACTCTTTCTGCGGCAAAAGCCTTGCCGTATAATAAAGTTACCTGTATTTTCCAACCCTTCACCTTTTCCCGTACCGCACTTTTAAAGGATGAATTTATTGAAGCCCTTTCGCTTGCGGACGAAGTGGTTCTTACCCCCATAATGGGTTCGCGTGAAGTAAACACTTACGGGATTTCTTCACAGCAAATTGCGGAAAAACTCCCCAATGCAACCGTAATTGACGGTTTCCAGAATATAGCCGACTATATAATAAAAACCGCCAAGGAAGGCGATTTGGTAATAACTATGGGCGGTGGCGATATTTATAAAGCCGCTAAAAAGATTATTGAGAAATTTTAATAAAAAATAAAACTGCAGAGGTAACTCTGCAGTTTGCTTTTAATCGGTAGTAAGTAAATCAACAAGACCGGTGTACACAAGGGAGGGGTTATCTAAAAAACGTTCTTTAATTGCCTGCGCCTGTGTTTCGTCGGTAACCATAAGCTTTACACTCATAAGGTCAATTCCGTTTTCAACGGCGGTACAAATAATGTAAGTAAAGCCGTTTTCCTTAACCGTTTCAATTCTTGTTTCTTTAGCGTTTTTAAGACGCGCTATCATTTTAGCGGTAAGCGCAAAGGCTTTTTCTTTAACGGTGAAGGGGAGAATAGTCTTTAAAGTGTCGGCAGCGGCGGCGCCCACCTTTGTAACGGTGTAAGTATCGTCGCTTTCGTTGTAGGTTAAATTACCCGCTTTAAGCAAGGCTTCCAGAGCGTCCATTACCTCAAAGTAATTTGCAAGGCCTTCAATATTTAAAAGGTTGGCAAGCTGTTTGCCGGGGACGGGGGAATTTACCCCGCTTATAACGTAACAAATAAGAACCTTAATTTCTGCCGTGCTTATAAGGCTTCCCACACCTGCAGATATTGCGTTGCTTTCCAAAACGTACACATCCCTTAAGTTTTATGTCTTTAAATATTATAACCTCTCTCTTATTTTTTTGCAAGTTTTATCCGTCGTAATCTTCAATAAAATTTTGGAGCTGTTCTTCGTTTTCAATTTCAATTCCGTAGTAAAGCATTTCCCTGTCGGCTTCGGGGAGGACTGATATTACAATTTCGTTATAATACTTAATAATTTCGCCGCCCTTTATTAAGGCAATACTGCCGTTATATTCCTTAAGAATAAGAGTATCGTCCTTTTTGTACCCCGCAAAAACCTTGGTGAAAGACGCAAGAACGGTAAATAAAGTCATACAAATCACGCTTATTATAATGCTTATCCTGTTTTTCATAATTTCCTCCCATACTTTGCTTTAAATAGTATCGGCGTAAATTTACGAATTATTAAAAAATTGTAATACACTTTTCCATATTTTGTGGTATAATATAAAAATGGTAAGTCTGCCATTTTAGGAGGGATAATTTTTTATGAAGAAAAAAGACGAGGTTTTCGATTTAAACTCCTATCGAAATAATAATAAAAAGAAAAAGAAAAAGGTTAAGAAAAGTCTTAAAGTAAAAATTCTTCGTGCAGTTCTTGCAGTATTCTTGGTTTGCGTAATGGTTGGCTGTATTGCCGTAGGCGGTTTGCTTATTTACGTTACCAACTTTGTTGATGACGATTTTGCCGTTGACCTTGATGAACTTAAGCTTAACTGTACAACTACTATTTTTGTTAAAGAGGGAGAAAATTGGGTTGAATTCCAGCGTCTCCACGGAAGCGAAAACCGTATTTGGGTTTCATACAGCGAAATTCCGCAGGATATGAAAGACGCTTTTGTAGCTGTTGAAGATAAACGCTTCTTCAAGCACGGCGGCGTTGACTGGAAGCGTACCATAAGCGCTTTTGCCAACTACTTCCTTCATTTCTATTCTTCTAATCAGGGTGGTTCGACAATAACCCAACAGTTAATTAAGAACTTATCTGGTGATAACGCCCAGACCCCCGATAGAAAAATAAGGGAAATAATGCGTGCCCGTAAGCTTGAAACCGAATATTCTAAAGAAACAATTCTTGAATGTTATATGAACGTTGTTTCAATGGCTAATAATATTTCGGGTGTTGAGGTTGCGGCTAACTACTATTTTAATAAACCGGTAAAAGACCTTACTTTGTCGGAATGTGCAGCTCTTGCGGGTATAACCAAAAACCCCGAAAAGTACAGACCCGACATTTACCCCGAAAATACCATTGAACGCCGTGATACCGTTCTTGCTCTTATGCTGGAGCAGGGGTATATAACTCAGGAAGAGCACGACAAAGCGGCTAAAGAAAAGCTTAACGTAGTTGCCGACCCTGAAAATATTAAACAGGTTTCAATGAACAGCTATTTTGTAGATGCCCTTATTGACGAAGTTATCGGCGATTTGCAAAAGCTTAATAATTGCAGTGAAGAAGACGCTTCTTTAATGTTCTACAACAACGGTTATCAGATTTATTCCACCGTTGATATGGATATTCAGGAACGCTGTGAAGAAGTATTCACCAACACAAAATCTTACGGTTTAAAATCTCACGGCGAAACCCTTCAGGGCGCCATTACGGTAATGGACTACGAAGGCCATATTGTGGGAATTGCAGGCGGTATCGGTGAAAAGACTACCAACCGTGGCTTTAACCGCGCTACAATGGCTGTACGCCAACCCGGTTCTACAATGAAGCCTATTGCCGCTTACGCACAGGCTATTGAAAAGAACCTTATAACCTATTCTTCGGTTGTAAACGACAATAGAAGAACCTTTAACGGTTGGGCTCCCAACAACTGGTACGGTGGAAATAAGGGTTATATTACCGCTCATTTCGCTTTGGAATATTCGGTAAATACCATTCCCACTTATCTTGTAAACGACTTAAAGCCCCGTACCTCTTACGATTTCCTTAAAAATAAACTCGGTTGTGCCTCTCTTACCGAAGCAGACGCTAACCTGGCTCCTCTGGGAATGGGCGGTACCAACGGCGGTCTGACCACAACTCAGTCTGCCGCCGCTTACGCAATATTCGGTAACAAGGGCGTTTATCACGAACCCACAACCTATTACTACGTTACCGATATGCGTGGAAACGTTATTCTCGATTACGACGAAACAGGTGAACAGGTAATAGGTGAAGACACCGCTACCGTTATGAACCATATGCTTCAGACTGTTGTATACGGTGGAAGCGGTACAGGTAGAGGAGCAGGCGGATATATTAAGAATATGAGAATATACGCCAAAACGGGTACCTCCAACAATACAAGAGACTTGTGGTTTGTAGGCGGTTCGCCTTACTACGTTGCTTCCTGCTGGACAGGCTACGATAATAACTACACTATAAATTCTTCCTCTATTGCCCAAAGAATGTGGGGCGCCGTTATGAGCGACGTTCACAAAAACTTGAAGGCTAAAAAGTTCCCCACAAGTAAATACGTAAGTCAACGTTACTATTGCGCCGAAACGGGCTTGCTTGCTACAAGCGAATGTCCCGTTGCAACGGGTAAGGGCTGGTATAAAAACAGTTATCTGCCCACCTGTTCCCACCACGGCGGCACCTTACTGGCTCCCATTTCGGGCAACAGCGATACCTTCTCGGGTAAAAGCGGTATAGTCAAGGGTAAGGTTACGGGACTTATTAAAATTGAGCCCGAGGAAGGTAATGAATCAACCGAAAGCGGTATCGGCGGCGGTGGCTCCGACACTTCATCGGAAGATTCATCCGGCAACACCTCCGGCAACGCCTCATCCTCCACCTCACGGTAAATTAAAAACCTGCAGTTATAAAAACTGTAGGTTTTCTTTTCTAATATCCTTATTTTAGTTTTTAAGGCTTTGGATGGGGGCGGGGATTTGTCCGCCACGGTTTATGAATTTGGCGGGGGAGCCTGTGTTAACTTTCATAACGGGGCCTTCGCCTAAAAGTCCGCCGAAGGAAAGGGAATCGCCCTCTTTTTTGCCGATAGCGGGGATAAGGCGCACCGCTGTGGTTTTGCTGTTAATCATACCAATGGCGGCTTCGTCGGCAATTATGGCGGAAATAACTTCAGCCGTTGTGTCACCGGGAACGTTAATCATATCAAGTCCAACCGAGCAGACGGCGGTCATTGCTTCCAGCTTTTCAATAGTAAGGGAGCCAACCGTTGCGGCGTGAATCATACCTGCGTCTTCGGTAACGGGAATAAATGCGCCCGAAAGACCGCCAACCTTTGAAGAAGCCATAACACCGCCTTTTTTAACGGCGTCATTAAGCATTGCGAGAGCGGCGGTGGTGCCTGCGCAGCCGCAACATTCAAGCCCGATTTCTTCAAGTATGTATGCAACCGAATCGCCAACGGCAGGGGTGGGAGCAAGGGATAAGTCCACAATACCGAAAGGAACGCCTAAACGTTCGGCGGCTTCCTTTGCAACCAACTGACCCATACGGGTGATTTTAAAAGCGGTACGTTTAATCAGCTCGGCTACTTCGGTAATGTTAAGGTTTTTGGACTTTGCAAGAGCGGCTCTTACAACACCGGGGCCCGAAACACCAACGTTAATTACACAGTCGGCTTCGCCAACGCCGTGAAAAGCACCCGCCATAAATGGGTTGTCTTCGGGAGCGTTGCAGAATACTACCAGCTTGGCGGCGCCTATACAGTTTCTGTCTTTGGTAAGCTCGGCGGCTTGTTTTACCACCTGACCCATCATTTTAACGGCGTCAAGGTTAATACCCGCTTTGGTTGAACCAATGTTTACCGAAGAACAAATGTGGTCGGTAACGCTGAGTGCCTCGGGAATACTGTTTATCAGTATTTTATCGGCTTCTGTAAAGCCTTTTTGCACTAAAGCGGAATAACCGCCTATAAAGTTAACGCCAACTTCTAAAGCCGCTTTTTCAAGGGTTAAGGCAAATTTAATTGGGTCTTTGTTTTCACAAGCCTCTAAAATCATAGCAATGGGGGTAACCGAAATACGTTTGTTTATAATGGGAATACCGTATTTCTTTTCAATGTCTTCACATTCACTTACAAGACGGCTTGCTTTGTCTGTAATTTTGTCGTAAACCTTTTGGCAGGCTTTGTCAATATCGGGGTCGATACAGTCAAGAAGGGATATACCCATTGTAACGGTACGTATATCCAGATTTTCTTCCTGTATCATAGTTATGGTTTCAAGTATATCTTTAGTCTCTATCATTTTTATATTTCCTTAAATTTTGTGCATAGAATTAAAAATATCTTCGTGCATTGCGTGAATGGAAAGGTTCTTTTCTTTGCCGTAATCCGAAATCAAATCGGAAAACTTGCTGAAATCAACCGTCATACCCGAAATATCACAAATCATAATCATACAGAACATATCCTGCAAAACCGACTGCGAAACGTCGATTATGTTTATACCGTATTCGGCGCATTTGTTGGAAACACCCGCAAGGATACCAACGCAGTCCTTACCGATAACCGATATTACAATTTTCATTAGGAACACCTCTTTAATATATATTGTTACTATATTAACACAGTTTTTAATAAAAGTAAATAATTCTTTTAATAAATTGAAAAGTATGGTATACTTAAAAAAGGTGATAGTATGATTAGTTTAAAAGCCTTTGCAAAGGTTAATTTAAGCCTTTATATTACGGGGGTAAGAAGTGACGGTTATCATCTTCTCGATACCGTTATGCAAACCTTATCTCTTTACGATACTGTGGAAGTATCAGAAGACGTTGACGGAAAAATTACGGTAGCTTGCGATAACCTGAAAATTTCGGGGGAAGAAAACATTTGCCATAAAGCGGCAACCCTTTTCTTTAACGAAAGCAAAGTTAAAGGCGGCGCTTTTATAAATATTGTTAAAAGAATTCCTCTGGCGGCAGGGCTTGGCGGCGGAAGTGCGGATGCGGCGGCAACCCTTAACGGCTTAAACCGATTATACGGGAACCCTTTAAGTAGTGAAAAGTTAGAAGAAATCGCTTTAAAGCTGGGCGCCGACGTACCCTTTTGTCTTAAAGGCGGTACGGCAAGGGTAAAGGGAATAGGGGAGGAAATTACCCGTTTTGAAAACAACCTGCCCCTTAACGTCTTGCTTATTAAAGAGGGGGAAAAACCCTCTACGGGGCAAATGTATAAAGAGCTTGATAATGCTCTTGGTGAAATTAAAGTGTCCGCCTTTTGCGGCGAAATTACCAAAGCAATAAAGAAGGGCGACTATAACAGCTTTATAAATAACCTTCATAACGATTTTTCCCTTGTGTGGGATATAAATAATATTGTCGCTGACTTAAAGCAAAACGGTGCCGACGGCGTTTGCCTTTCGGGAAGCGGCCCCACCGTTATGGGCTTTTTTAAGACCAAAGAAGCGGTAGAGTCGGCGTATAACGCTTTAAAGGATAAATACCTTTCAATCTTTATTGCCGAAAAGGCGGCTGAATAAAAAAGAATAAGTCTGTCAAAATTACCTTTGGAGGTAATAAAATGAAGACTTTTAATTTATCGGTTTGCTTTGGACTTATTTTAGCGGTGACCCTTTCTTTTGCAAGGTTCGACGCCTTGTGTGAAGATATGCGTGATAACGTTTTCCGTTTGCATATTATTGCCGCTTCGGATTCGGTTGAAGACCAAGCCCTTAAGCTTAAGGTAAGGGATGAAATACTTAAGGATTACGGTGACTTGTTTTTAAATTGTCAGGACGCAGAGGAAGCCGTTACGCTGTCTGAGAACAGTCTTGAAGGCTTTTTGAAAACGGCTGAAACGGTAATACAGAATAACGGTTACGATTATAAGGTTTCGGCTTATATCGGGCAGAGCTATTTTGAAAACCGAGAGTACGAAAGCTTTACTTTACCGGCAGGAAGCTATAACGCTCTTAACCTTATAATAGGGGAAGGCAACGGTAAGAACTGGTGGTGCGTAATGTTTCCCGCTGTGTGCATAGGAGCGGCGGGAGAGCTTAATGATTCGGTAAGTTGTGATTCGGCTTACGTTGCCGAAAACAGTGAAAAGTTCAAAATTCGCTTTAAAACGGTGGAAATTTATGAAGATTTGAAAAAAATCTTTATAAAATAAGAAATTTATACTTGCATTTTCCTTTAAAGTATGGTAACATACCTTTGTTATCGAAAAATTGAAAGAGGTGACACTGTAATGAAAGAGGGTATACATCCACAATACGAGAAAGTCGTAGTTAAATGTGCGTGTGGTGCGGAGTTTGAAACTCGTTCAACCAAGAAGGATATTCATCTTGATATCTGCTCTAAATGTCATCCGTTCTTTACCGGAAAACAGAAGCTGGTTGACACCGGCGGTCGCGTTGACAAGTTCAGAAAGCGTTACGGCTTATAATTTCGTACAATTCCGCAACCATTTTTTTGGTTGCGGTTTTATTTTAATTTTGGAGGCTTGAATGGAAGGCTATATTACCGTAAAGGAAAGGGCAGTGGGTGAATACGAAGAAAAGCGTTCCCGCTTTATTGCCACCCTTTGTCCCGTTTCAAGTGAAGAGGAAGCGGTTGCCTTTATAAAGGAGCAAAAGCAAAAGTATTTTGATGCCCGTCATAACGTTTATGTCTGGGTGCTTGCTTCGGGAGAATGCCGTTTTTCCGACGACGGAGAACCTCACGGCACCGCCGCTAAACCAATGCTGGATATAATTAACGGCAGAAAGCTTAAAAACGTTTGTATGGTGATTACCCGTTATTTCGGCGGAGTGCTGCTTGGTACGGGTGGTCTTGTTCGTGCTTACGGTGAAGCCGCCAAGGATTGTATTAAAAACTCTACGGTTGTGCAAATGGGGGTATTAAGCCTTTATTCTGTTAAGGCTGATTACGTTCAGTATAACCGTTTGTTGCCTTTTCTTGAAAGCTTTAACGCTCAGGTTACCGATACTGTTTTTGAGGACAGCGTAACGGTTAAATTTTCCCTTGATTCACTAAAGGAAGAAAGCCTTAATGAAAAGCTTACCGATGCCTTTTTCGGCAGACTGAAAGCCGAAAAAACAGGTGAAACCCTGTCAATTGTAAATATTTTAAATATTTTTTAAAAAAAATAAAGGTTTTTTGATTTTTTTTGCGTATATAATAAGTAAAGGGACATTTTTGGGAGTCTGGTTATGGATAATATAAGAAAGAGAATTGAAGCAAACGAACACCTTTATTTGTCACCGTCGGCAACCTTTAGTGATTCGTCGGTGGGCAGAAGGGTGAAGGAAGAGGAATCGGACATGCGTACCTGTTTCCAAAGAGACAGGGACCGTATTATTCATTCCAAGGCGTTCCGCCGTTTAAAGCATAAGACTCAGGTTTTTCTTTCTCCCGAATCCGACCATTACCGTACCCGCCTTACCCACACTCTTGAGGTGTCGCAAATTGCCCGTACAATTGCAAGAGCAATGGGTCTTAACGAAGACTTGACCGAAGCTATTGCTTTGGGGCACGACCTTGGGCATACTCCCTTCGGACATGCAGGGGAAAGGGCACTTGACAGTCTGGCTCCCTTTACCTTTACTCATTTTGAGCAAAGCGTTCGTGTTTGTGAAAAACTGGAAAAGAACGGACGTGGGCTTAACCTTACGGGTGAGGTTCTGGACGGAATACTTACCCATACAAGGGGTAAAGAGGCTTCTACCTTGGAAGGGCAGATTGTCCGCATTTCCGACAGAATAGCCTATATTAACCACGACATTGAGGACGCTGTAAGGGGCGACATTATAAGTGTTAACGATATTCCCGCCGATATTCGCAAAAACCTTGGAGAAACCAAAAGTCAGCGTATTAACACTTTGGTTAAATCGGTTATTGAAAACAGTACCGATTTTATCTGTATGGACCAAAAAACAACGGTTTATTTCGACGCGTTACATTCTTTTCTTTTTGAAATGGTTTACCGTAATCCTAAGGCGAAGTCGGAAGAAACCAAGGTTTACGGCTTTGTAAAAGGTCTTTACGATTATTACTGTGAAAATCCGCATTTACTTCCCAATGAATACCGTGTTATTTGTGAAGAGGAAGGGGTTCAGCGTGCAGTAGTGGACTACATAGCGGGTATGACCGACCACTATGCCGTAGTTACCTTTGAAAAACTATACATTCCCGGTTCCTGGGAGCATTAAACTATAATGACTATCGAATGTCGAGAAATTGATTGAATTTCTCGACGAAGCCGATAAAATCGGCTCTATGTTGCAAAAAAACGTCTTAAAACGTTATTTTGCAACTTCGATATCATTGCAATGGTTGTTGTCAAATTTTCTTTAAAAATTTGTTGCCAAATCTTTGATTTGGCGTGGATATTGCACTTTTAGTACAATTTCCACGTTCAACTACCATTATAATTATTTTATTTGAAAGGTGGGGTGAAAATGGCAATCCCTCAGGATATTATTGCCGAAATAAAATACCGTAACGATATTGAATCGGTAATTTCTCAGTACGTTTTGCTTAAACGAAGGGGCAAAAACCTTGTTGGGCTTTGTCCTTTTCATAACGAAAAGACCCCGTCTTTTACAATTTATCCCGAAAACGGCTCCTTTTACTGCTTCGGCTGTAAGGTTGGGGGTGACGTTTTCACCTTTACCGGTCTTATTGAACGCCTTGATTATATTGAATCTGTTAAGCTTCTTGCCGACAAATGCGGCGTTATGATTCCCGAAAACGATTACGAGGATAATACAATTCAAAGGCTTAAACAAACCATACTCGAAATAAACCGTGAATCCGCCCGTTTTTACCATAAATATCTTATGAGTGAGGGCGGAAAATGGGCAAGGGATTATTTACTTGGCAGGGGGCTGACCCTTAATACAATTAAAAAATTCGGGCTTGGCTGCGCTCCTGACAGTTGGGATTCTTTAATCACCCACCTTAAAAGCAAGGGCTATTCCATATCCGATATGCTTCAGGCTAACGTAATTGCAAAAAGCAGCAGAGGTACTTATTACGACCGTTTCAGAAACAGGGTTATGTTCCCTGTAATAAACCTTCGCGGAAACGTTATTGCTTTCAGCGGCAGAATTAACCCTAACGAAACCAAAGGCGGCGGCAAGTACGAAAATACTGCCGATACCCCCGTTTATAAAAAGAGTGAAAATCTTTTTGCTTTTAACTACGCTAAAAACGACTGCGCAGACAGCATTATTCTGGTGGAAGGAAATATGGACGTTATTTCCCTTCATCAAGCGGGCTTTACCAACACCGTGGCAGCGCTGGGTACTGCCTTTACCACAGAACAGGCAAAGCTTATTTCCCGTTACACAAAGGAAATTATTATTACCTTTGACTCTGACTTAGCGGGGCAGAACGCCGTTAAAAAAGCAATAGATATTTTGAAATTTTCGGGGCTTTCGGTTAAGGTTCTGGTTCTTCCCGAAGGCAAAGACCCTGACGAATATATTAAGAAAAACTCACCCGAAAAGTTTAAAGCCTTACTTTCCCGAGCCGAAAGCGCAACCGAATACCTTTTGCGTATTGAAGCCGAAAAGTATAATACCGACGAAGCCGACGGCAAGCTTAAATATATAAAAGCCGCCGCTTCTGTTTTAGCCGCCACCGAAGACGACTTAACCATTGACCTTTATGCAGGAAAGCTTGCAGAAAAGTATAATTTAAGCCGTAATGCGGTTGACAGCGTTATTAAGAAAATAAGAGAAGAAGAAAGCGCAAGACGCCATAAAAAGGAAATTCAGAACGTGGTTGCTCCCCGTATTGACAGAACGGAAATCAACCCTGAAAAGCGTTTCAACAAACGGGCTTGCGTAGCCGAAGAAACAGTAATTGCGGTGCTTATTTCCCACCCTGATTATTTTTCCAGAGTGGAAGACGTTTTGCCGCCAAGCAAATTTATTACCGCCCTTAACAAACGTATTTACGGGGATATTTACAATTTGTTAAAGGACGGAAATAATATAGATTTATCTCTGTTCGGTCAACGGTATACAGCCGGTGAAATGGGGTATCTTGTATCCTTGCAAAGCTCTGTAAAAGCGGAGCGTAACCCGTTACAGGTGCTTCTTGACAGTATGGAGGTTATCGAAAAGGAAAACCTTATAAAATCTTCCCGTGAAGGGGAGGATGATGCAGACTGGGCTAACAGGATGCAGGCAATTTTAGAACAGAAAAAGGGAGAAAAATAGGATGGAAAAGGAAAAGAAGGTTAAAAAGACCAAGGAAAAGGAAGTTAAAGAGGAAGTAAAAGAAGTTGACTCCTTTGACGCCGAAGCCGAAAAGAGTGACAAAATCGCTTCTATCGACGAAATCGAAAACGCCCCCGATGACCTTGAAGGTCTTTTTGACGAGCCCGAGCTTTTGGAGCTTGACGATTACGACGAACCAAGCGACGATGAACTCAAACTGGAAGAAATGGATCTGGACCAGCTTGACGACAACGTTAATCTTGATAATATGTCCCTTGACGACCCTGTTAAGGTATACCTTCGTGAAATAGGCAGAGTGCCCCTTCTTACAGGCGATGAAGAGGTTCAGCTTGCCGTTAAAATTTCCGAAGGCGACGAAAAGGCAAAGAGACGTCTTGCCGAAGCTAACCTTCGTCTTGTTGTTAGTATTGCAAAAAAATACGTTGGCAGAGGTATGTACTTCCTTGACCTTATTCAGGAGGGTAACGTTGGTCTTATTAAAGCGGTGGACAAGTTCGACTATACAAAAGGCTTTAAGTTTTCTACTTACGCAACCTGGTGGATTCGTCAGGCTATTACACGTGCCATTGCCGATCAGGCAAGAACTATTCGTATTCCGGTTCATATGGTTGAAACCATTAACCGCTTAAAGCGTGTTCAAAGCCAGCTCCTTCATGAAAACGGCTACGACCCCAGCGAAGAAATGATAGCCAAAAAAATGGATATGCCGGTTGAAAGAGTAAGAGAAATTATGCGTGTTGCACAGGAACCCGTTTCTATGGAAACTCCCATTGGTCCCGAGGAGGATTCCCGCCTTATGGACTTTATCCGTGACGAGGACGCTCTTGCTCCCGACGAAGCGGCTCTTAAAACCATTACCAATGAAGATATAGACGGTGTTCTCAAAACCCTTACCGAAAGGGAAGAAGCGGTTATCCGTCTGCGCTTCGGCTTGCACGACGGAAGATGTCATACCCTTGAAGAGGTAGGAAGCGAATTTAACGTTACCAGAGAACGTATCCGCCAAATTGAAGCCAAAGCCCTTCGTAAGCTCCGTCACCCCGTAAGAAGCAACCGCTTTAAGGAAAGATAAGGAGAATAATATGACTTATCAGTACACTCCGAAGGGCGTTTGTTCGCGTTCCATTCAGTTTTCGGTTGAAGACGGAATTATCACCGACGTTAAGTTCAGCGGCGGTTGTAACGGAAATTTAAAGGGTATTTCCGCGCTTGCTAAGGGTATGGAGGTCGGCGAAGTTATAAACCGTCTTGAAAATATACGTTGCGGCTTTAAAGACACTTCCTGTCCCGACCAATTTGCACAGGCTCTTAAATCTATTAAAAATGAGGAATAAATGTGAGTTTTGATTCTGATATTAAAATTTGCGGGGACAAGCCTTCCTTAGACGTTAAACGCAATAAGCTTTTAGCAGGTAAAAACGGCGAATCCAAAGGGGAAAGAAACAACGCAAAATATTTAGGACGTGCCGTTGCTCAAATCTTTTCCAAGGACGCCACAAATTTTAAGTACGATGACGACGGCGATTATGAAATGCTGGTTCAAAGGAGAATGTTGCTTTCCTTTACCGCTACCGTCGGCTTTGAAAGGTACTGTGCTGACGATACCGATTCGGGTATTGCTCAAAAAGCGTTTATCGATTATCTTAAAGAAAACAACCCCGAAATTCTGAAAACCTCCACCGACACCGGTGCGTTTTCCTTTTACTATCTTGCATACAGACGTGGAATAGAGGTTGACCGCCGTATTGGTCAAACCTTTGCTATGCTGTGCTCTCACGACGGCGATAACGTTTATCAGGAACTGGGCGAAGCGCTTTATTGTTGGTTTTCCTCGGTAGTTAAGGAACAAGCCGAAAAGTTCTGTCTTTCATAATAAGACCCTCCGTTTCATATATTGAGACGGAGGGTTTTTTAGGATTTAAACTTTACAAGTGAATTTGAGAGGGGATATTTTATGCCAACAATTTATTTAAGCCTGTCAACACAGGAGTTCAATCAATACGTAGACGGAAGCGGAAGCGAAGAGTTTTATATGAATCTGATTGCCGATGCAATGGAGCCATACCTTACTGCAAGCGGAATTGATTTCGTGCGTAACACTCCGCAAATGACGGCGTCAAGCAGTATAGCAGCGTCAAATTCGGGGAATTACGACCTTCATTTAGCACTTCATTCCAATGCGGCAGGGGCCGGAAATTCGGGTAACGTAAGGGGAACAGAAGTGTTTTATTATCCCACAAGCGCCAACGGTAAACGTGCCGCCGAGATACTTAGCAATAATATGAAGCTGATTTACCCTTTACCCGACAGAGTGCGTACCGTACCTACTACAACCCTTGGCGAAGTGCGGCGTACCAAAGCCCCCGCCGTGCTTATTGAATACGCATATCACGATAATTATGCCGATGCCGACTGGATACGGAATAATATTGATTTAATTGCCCGTACCACCGTAGCAAGCCTTGCCGACTATTTCGGCATACCGTTCAGAGTGGATTAGGGAATAGGGAAAGGGGAATAATGCACGAATGTGCATTTCACGTTTTGCAAAGCAAAACATTGCATAACGAACGGTATTGCATATTTTTAATATTGCATTATGCAATTACTTCGTAATGCAATTGCCTATCGGCAATGCAATTCCCTTCGGGAATGATAATGCACTTACGGCTGTGAATCGGCAGCATAAACTTCGCACAGCGTAAGGGTGGTGCCGTCTACCTTAAACTTTATTTCAAAGCCTGCAAAGGAAAAGCCGTAAAGTCTTTCTTTGTCCTTTTGGTAGGACGGTCTTGGGTCGTTTTCCAAAATGGTTATAAGGGTTTCCCGTTTTTCTTTCGGGAATTTATTCAATATTTCGTCAGAATAAATTACCTTTAATTTGTAATCCTTTTTTTCTTCGGCAAAGCCGCCTACGGCGTCGGTGTGACAGTCGCTATAAGGAATATACGGCTTAATGTCGTAAATGGGAGTACCGTTTAAAAGGTCGGCTCCGCTAACGTAAAGAACGGGGCCGTCACCGCTTATTTCGGTTTTAATAAGCTTAACCGAAGAAAGCCCCAAGGGGTTTGGTCTATATGGCGAGCGTGTGGCAAAAACGCCCATTCGTGTGTTGCCCCCAAGCCTTGGAGGGCGAACGGTGGGGGAAAAGCCGTCACGCTGACTTTTGCTGAAATTCCAAATAAGCCAGAGGTGGGAAAATTCTTCAATTCCCTTTATGGCTGATACGTCACGGAATTCCTTTTCAAAAACGATTTTTGAAATAACCTTATCGGCAATTCCGCTTTGACGGGGAATACCGAACTTGCCCGTATAATCGTTATAAATTTTTGCGATTATCTTCATTCTTTTGTACCCGAAAAATTCTTTATTTGTTTATTCAGCATAGCAACGGGCAAACCCACAATATTAAAGTAATCTCCGTCGATTTTTTCAACTAAAAGGCTTCCTTTTTCCTGAATACCGTAGCCGCCTGCTTTGTCAAGCGGCTCTTTTGTTTTAATATAATCCCAAATTTCTTTTTCACTGAGAGTATAAAACTTAACCAAAGACGTCACCGAAAAGCTGAGCGTCTTTTTATTTTTAACAAGGCAACAGCCGGTGATTACCTTGTGAGTTCTACCCGAAAGAAGGGAAAGCATATTAAAAGCATCTTGCTCGTCCTTTGGCTTACCCAGCATTAGGGAATCAATAAAAACGCTTGTATCACAGCCTATAACAAGTTCGTTTTCATATTCTTTTGCAACGGTTAACGCCTTTTTACAGGCAAGAAATTCGGGAGCGGCTTCGCTTTCAATTCCTTCGGGAACGGTTTCGTCCACGTCGGCAGAAACACAAAGAGCGTTTTGGTCAATAAGATTTATCAGTTCTCTTCTTCTAGGAGAAGCGGAAGCAAGTACCAGTTTCATATATTTTTCCTCCAAAAAACTTTTACAAAAGAATTATAACATAATTTTTTCTCTTTTCAAGGGAATAGTAAAAAGGGAGGAGTAATTATGAAAATTCTTTTTTACGATACAAAAACCTACGATAAGGCTTCATTTGACTACAATTTAAAGGGAAAGTATAAGGATATCCAAATTGATTTTATTGAAAACGATATTTCCCCTGCAACGGCGCCCCTTGCAAAGGGGTACGACGCCGTATGCGTTTTTGTTGCAAGTGCTGTAAACGCTGAAATAATCAAAATACTGAAAAAATGCAAGGTAAGTCTTGTTTTACTCCGTTGTGCAGGCTACAATAACGTTGATTTAAAGGAAGCGCACCGTCAGGGAATTACTGTGCTTCGTGTTCCCGCATATTCACCCGAAGCGGTAGCAGAGCACGCCGTTGCTTTGGCTCTTGCAGTAAACCGAAAAATTCACAAGGCCTATATAAAAGTAAGGGAAAATAACTTTAGCCTTGTGGGGCTTACGGGGAGAAATTTTTTCGGTAAAACGGCGGGAATAATAGGAACGGGTAAAATTGGATCGGCAACGGCTAAAATTTTAAACGGCTTTGGTATGAATATTATTGCCGTGGATTCGGGAAATAAAAGCGACGAGCTTGACTTTATTACCTACACCGATATGGATACCCTTTTAAAAACAAGCGATTTAATAACCCTTCACTGTCCTTTGACCGAGGATACCTACCACCTTATAAACAAAGAAAGCATTGCAAAAATGAAGGACGGCGTGATTTTGATTAACACTTCCCGAGGAGCGCTTATTAACACAAAAGACCTTATAAGCGGTATAAGGGATAAAAAGTTCTTCGGCGTCGGACTTGACGTTTATGAAGAAGAGGACAACAACGTTTTTGAAAACCGAGAGGACGATATTATGGAAAGCAGTATTACGGCTCGGCTTCTTTCCTTTCCCAACGTAATCGTTACCTCGCATCAAGGCTTTTTAACGGGTGAAGCCCTTTCGGCAATAGCCATTACCACTCTGGAAAACGCCTATCAGTTTGAAAAAGGAACAGTTATTGAAAACAACCTTCCCGTATAGGAAGGTTGTTTTAGGGTTTAGGATTTAGGATTTAGGATTTAGGATTTAGGGATTAGGGATTAGGGAAAGGGGAAAGGGGAAAAGGGGAAAAGGGAAAAAGGGAAAGGATTTAGGATTTAGTTCTTCTTATTCATCAAGATAATGGGTGTTTCTGTCGTAGGGGATTGATACTATTACGCCAAGCGCCATAAGAACACACCAGACTATAATAAGTCCGTTCCAGCCAATGTCACTTACGGCGTTGGCAAATATGGTTGAGGACACCGAAGCAGCCATATAGCTTACAAAGTCTAAAAATCCCGTAGCGCTTGATACAAGCCCTGTGCTGCGTAGCCCCGGACAGTAACGGCTCCAGAGCATTGTGGAAGCGCAATTGGCTGTGAATATTGCCGCATTTATAAATACAACGTTGATTAAAGGCTGCTTAATAAAAATACAGCTTACAAAGAAAAACGCCGAAAAGCCGAAGGACAGTATAAGTGTCAAGTCAATATTTCGTCCCAGCTTTTCGTAAACTACAATAGCGAAAAGCGCGTTAAGGGAGGTAATAAGGCTTGTTACGGTAAAGACAAGCGCCGATTCCTCGGTGGTGTAACCAAGGTACTGGGTGTAATAGGTAGGGAGCCAGAAAACAACCGTAGTTCTTACAACATCCGTAAGTATGGAAACCAAGGTGAACTTTAAAATCTTACGTTTAAAAAGCCCTTTTAAGCCTTCGCCCTCGGTTTTGCCTTTTTTAATGAGGTTGTTTTTTATTGAGCCCTTTCTTTCAAGAAGGGTGAAAATTATAAAGCAGACGATACCCGTTACAATAAGGGTGATTCCGCCGCAAAGGAACACCGCCGCCCAGGAAAGAATACAAGCTGTCCCACGGCGTAGGTAATAAAAAATACCGACGAAAGGGAACCTATTTTTTCTTCGGTATAAATCCCTTCTTCTATCATTTCGGGGGTTACAACCGACAAAATATTCCTTATAAAATAAACGAACATATACGCAACGGTACAGGTACCGCCGATTATAAGGGCGTTTTTTGCTTCTTTTTTCATAAAAATTACCTCTAATCGTTTTTAACGCTGTGGGAAGAAAGAATTTTTTCCAGCTTAAAGTATAGCTTTTTGCCCGATTCGTCAATTACGCTTCTGACAAAAGAACAAAGAGTATCGGTTATAAGCATTTGTGACATTCTCACTTCGTTATAACGGTTGCTTATATCCGAACCGCTTGCCGCACTGAGCAAAACACAGTCACAGCTTTTAGCTAAGGGAGAATGTTTGTTTGAAGTAATGCAAAGGGTTTTTGCTTTACTGCTTTTGGCAATTTCAACGGCGTCTAAAATTTCCTTTGTCTGCCCCGTATTTGAAAGGGCTATAACAAGGCTTTTTTCATTAAGCATTGACGCCGCAACCGCACCCATAAGAGTATCGGTAACGTAGGAAGCGGGAATACCAAGCTGAATAAGCTGGTAGCACAAATCACGGGCAACAATACCCGACTGATAAACACCGTAAATTTCAATTCTGTCTGCGTTTAAAATAAGGTCACAGGCTTCTTTAAGAGAATTTTCATCGTTAATTGCAGAGGTAATGTTAAAGGCGGTTACGGTTTCGTTAATTCTGTCGGTAAGAAAGGCTTTTTTGCTTGAAGCCTTATCGCTTACAGAAAAGGGCTTTTCGTTAAAGGCAGAAATACAAAGGGCGATTTTTAACTTTAAATCACTGAATCCGCCGCCGCAAAACTTTTTGGAAAAGTTATTGATGCTTCCTTGGGAAACCCCTGTTTCTACGGATAAATCGGTTATGGAAAGGTGAGTGAAGCGGTTTGGGTTATCAAGTATTATTCGGGCAATTTTAACTTCGGTTTTGGTTAAAAATTCAATACTGCTTTTAATTTCACTTAAAATATTTACCGACATAATTCCCTCTGTAATTTTGAGATAATCTCAATTTATAAATCAACAAAAGTGATTATATCACAGTACTGACGTGATGTCAATTATTTTATCTTGTTTTTTTAACAATTTAATAGTATAATATTATAGAATGTGTAAAAGGGGGAAAAGTATGATTTTAATAATTGCCGAAAAGCCCAGCTTGGCAAGAAATATTGTTGCAGGAATAGGCACAATGAAGAAAAGCGGTAACTATTACGAAGGCAACGGGTACATTGTTACCTGGGCGTTCGGTCATCTTTTCTCTTTAAGTGATATTGAGGATTATACGGGCCCTACTTCTACGGGGCGTTGGAGTATGGAAAATCTTCCTTGCTTTCCTGATAGCTTCAGGTTTAAGCTGAGAAGAGACAAGGACGGTAACGTTGATTCGGGTGTAAAGCGTCAGTTTGAACTTATTGAAGCCCTTTGCAACCGAAGTGACGTTGATAAAATCGTTAACGCAGGGGACGCTGACAGAGAAGGTGAAATTATTATCCGTCTTTGTGTTTCCCACGCCTTAAAGAGCAATAAAACCCTTCTTCGTCTGTGGCTTCCCGACCAGACCCCCGAAACGGTTTCGGCGGCGCTGTCCGATATGAAGGAGGAAAGCGAGTACGATAACCTTGCAAACGAAGGCTTTGCAAGAACCTATATCGACTGGCTTTACGGTGTGAATTTAACCCGCTACGCCACCTTGAAAACGGGTATGCTTCTTCGGGTGGGCAGGGTTATAGTGCCTATTGTAAAGGCAATTTACGACCGTGATATGCAAATTAAAAGCTTTGTTCCCGAAACCTACTACGCCCTGTACAGCAATGAAGAAACGGGTGATGAAAGGGTAGAGCTTACTTCTAAAAATAGGTTTGACAAAAACAGTATAAAAAAGGCGCAAGAGCTTTGTAAGCTTTATAATGAAACGGGTGCTTTTGTCAGCAATAAAAAGACAAAGAAGGACAGCCTTTCGGCAGGTAAGCTTTATTCTCTTTCAAAGCTTCAGAACGTTTTGGGTAAAAAGTTTAAAATGTCAATGGACGAAAGCCTTAAAATTGTTCAGGGGCTTTATGAAAAGGGTTATCTTACTTACCCCAGAACCAATTCGGAATATCTGGCGACTGCCGAAAAGGACAAAATCAGTAAGATTATAAATAACGTATCGGCTCTTGGCTACCCCGTTGTTATGAAGGATAAGAAGACCATTTTTGACGACAGTAAAATTGAGTCTCATTCAGCCCTTACCCCCACCTATAAAATCCCCAAAAAGGAAAACCTTACCGAGGACGAATTAAAGGTTTACCAAACGGTATTCCGCCGCTTCGTTGCCGTATTTTGCAGTGAAGAGTGCGTTGCCCAGAAAACCGAGCTTACCGTAAAGGTGGGAGAGCTTGAGGAATTCACCCTTAAGGGTACGGTTATTTTAACAAAGGGCTGGACTAAATACGACGACTGCAAAACCAAAGACAAGGTTCTTCCTCTTTTAGAGGTAGGGGACAAGGTTAATATTAACTTTACCCCCAAGGAAAAGGAAACCTCTCCCCCCAAGCACTACACCATTGAAACCCTTAACCAATACCTTAAAAATCCCTTCAGGGAGGAAAAGGCTGCCGCTTCTTCCGAGGAAGCAGGGGAAGACGATATGGAAGAATATAAGGCAATGTTCGAAGGGCTTGAGCTTGGTACCGAAGCCACCCGAACAGGAATTATTGATAACGCAATAAAGTCAAAATACATTGACCTTAAAAAGGATGTTTACACAATTCTTCCCAATGGTATTTATCTTATTGAATCCTTAACCTATATGGGAATTTCAATGGATAAATATAAAACCAGCCTTTTGGGTCAAGCCCTTAAAAAGGTTTTCCGCAACACCTTAACGGTGGAGCAAAGCGTAGAGATGGCAAAGGAAGAAATAAATGAGGTTTTCGGCATTAAAGAAGCTCCCCCCGAAACCGACACCTATAACGGCTTTTACGGGGAGGAAATCGGTGACTGCCCCATTTGCGGCAAAAAGGTTATAAAGGGGCGTTACGGCTACGGCTGTACCGGTTATAAGGAAGGGTGCGACTTCAGAATTTCGGGCGTTATTTGCAAACGTGTTATTTCGGTTAGCAACGCAAGGCTTCTACTTTCAACGGGGCAGACAAGCGAAATAAAAGGGTTTGTTTCAAAAACGGGCAAGAATTTTGACGCAAGGCTTTACCTTGAAGGTAAAAGGGCTGTATTTAAGTTTTAGAAAGGATATTCTTATGGACGAATTTAAAAGTGGAAAAGAAGTAATTGAAGAGGTTTACAGAAAACGTGAGCAACGGCGTAAAAAGAACAAAAAGAAAAGGCTTTACAATGCAGTAATTTTTGTTTTGTGCCTTGTGCTTTTGGTTTGCGTTTTTAATATAGGCTCTTATTTTTGGCAGGATTTTTCCAACGACAGCTTTAACGGCGACCTTGTAGGGGAATTTGTTTCCTACGGCGACGGCGACGAGGGTAATACCTCTACCGATAATTCTTCTTCGGAGGAGGGCGACGGAAATGGTGGCGGAACGGGTACTAAAAAGGAAGTAAAGGTTCCCGAATCCATTGATTTTACCGCCCTTAAGGCTAAATACAAGGACGCAGTCGGCTGGATTTTTTCTAAAAACGGCGTTATTAACTACCCCATAGTTCACGGGGACGATAACGATTATTATTTAAAACGCCGTCCCGACGGTAAGAAAAACATTAACGGTTCAATTTTTATGGACTACCGTTCAAGAAGCGATTTTTCTTCGGCTAACACCGTTATTTACGGTCACAGTATGGATAACGGTTCAATGTTCAGAACGCTTCTTAACTACAAAAAACAGTCCTATTATAATAAGTATCCCGAAATTTATATCTTTACCCCCGAGGGCAGGTTTAAGCTTTTGATTTTCGCTGCCTATGAAACCAATTCAAAGGATATGGTTTACGGCAATATTTACGGCGAAACGGGCGCCGCAAAGTTTGTTTCCCACGCGCTTAAAAATTCTAAAATCAAAACCGAGGTTGAAGTAAAGACTGGGGATAAAATAGTCAGCCTTTCCACCTGCGCATACAGCAGTAACGATGCAAGGTTTATTGTTGTGGGCAAGCTTGTGAAGGATACACCCACGGCTTCTTAAAAGCCCGAAGATAAAGGAAAATACTATTGCTTTTTTAAGTGATTTGTGATAATATATTAAGAGTTTTTTGAATAAAGGGGTATTATAATGTACGATAAAGTATCCACAAACTTAAATTTCGTTGCCGAAGAAAAGAAAATTGAAAAATTCTGGCGTGATAACGACATTTTCAAAAAGAGTATAGACAGCCGTGCCAAGGGCGAGCCTTACGTGTTTTACGACGGCCCTCCCACCGCTAACGGTAAACCTCATATCGGTCACGTGCTTACCCGTGTTATTAAGGATATGATTCCCCGTTACCGCACTATGAAGGGCTATATGGTGCCCAGAAAAGCGGGCTGGGACACCCACGGACTTCCTGTTGAATTGGAGGTTGAAAAGAAGCTGGGGCTTGACGGTAAGGAGCAAATTGAAAAGTACGGTCTTTCGGAATTTATTTCTCACTGTAAAGAAAGCGTTTGGCAGTATAAGGGTATGTGGGAGGATTTTTCTCAGACTGTTGGCTTCTGGGCTGATATGGACAACCCTTACGTCACCTACGACAATAATTTTATTGAGTCGGAATGGTGGGCTTTAAAGGAAATATACAACAAGGGGCTTCTTTATAAAGGCTTTAAAATAGTGCCTTACTGTCCCCGTTGCGGCACACCTCTTTCTTCTCATGAGGTTGCCCAAGGCTATAAAGCCGTAAAGGAAAGAAGCGCCGTTGTACGCTTTAAGGTTGTTGGTGAGGACGCTTACTTCCTTGCCTGGACAACTACCCCTTGGACTCTTCCCAGCAACGTTGCCCTTTGCGTTAACCCCGATGACACTTATATTAAGGTAAAGGCAATTGACGGCAAGGTTTACTATCTTGCAGAAGCTTTGGCAGACAAGGTTCTTTCAAAGCTTGGCGAAGAAGCCGCTTATACCGTTCTTGAAACCTTTAAGGGTACTGACCTTGAAGGCAGAGAATACGAGCCTCTTTTTGAATGTGCTAAAGTATTAGCCGATAAGCAAAAGAAAAAGGGTCACTTTATTACCTGTGATTCTTACGTTACAATGAGTGACGGTACCGGTATCGTACATATCGCTCCCGCTTTCGGTGAAGACGACGCCAAGGTGGGCAGAAAGTACGATTTACCCTTTGTTCAGTTTGTTGACGGCAAGGGTAATATGACAGAAGAAACCCCCTTTGCAGGTCTTTTTGTTAAGGACGCCGACCCCAAGGTGCTTATAAACCTTGAAGAAAGGGGCTTACTTTTCGACGCTCCTAAATTTGAACACGATTATCCCTTCTGCTGGCGTTGCGACACCCCCCTTATTTACTACGCAAGGGAATCCTGGTTCATTAAAATGACCGAAGTAAGGGATGACCTTATTAAAAATAACAACACCATTAACTGGATACCCGAAAGTATCGGTAAGGGTCGTTTCGGCGACTGGTTAGAAAACGTTCAGGACTGGGGACTTTCCCGTAACCGTTACTGGGGTACCCCCCTTAATATCTGGGAATGTGAATGTGGCTGCCGTCACGCTGTAGGCAGTATTGAAGAGCTTAAAAGTATGAGCAGTAACTGTCCCGAGGATATTGAGCTTCACCGTCCGTTTGTTGACGCCGTTACCATTAAATGTCCCGATTGCGGCAAAGAAATGAAGCGTGTTCCCGAGGTTATTGACTGCTGGTTCGATTCGGGCGCAATGCCTTTTGCTCAACACCATTATCCCTTTGAAAATAAGGGGCTTTTTGAAGCTCAGTTCCCCGCAAACTTCATTTCCGAAGCCGTTGACCAGACAAGAGGCTGGTTCTATTCGCTTCTTGCAATTTCAACACTTCTCTTTAATAAAGCGCCCTATAAGAACGTAATAGTTTTAGGTCACGTTCAGGACGAATTCGGTCAGAAAATGAGTAAGTCCAAGGGCAACGCTGTTGACCCATTTGACGCTTTGGAAACCTACGGAGCCGACGCTGTTCGTTGGTATTTCTACACTAACTCTGCTCCTTGGCTTCCCAACCGTTTCTACGGTAAAGCCGTTACCGAAGGTCAAAGAAAGTTTATGGGTACTCTTTGGAACACCTATGTTTTCTACGTGCTTTATGCCGATATTGATAAGTTTGACCCCACTAAGTATAACCTTGCCGACTGCAAGCTGTCGGTTATGGATAAATGGCTTCTTTCCCGTCTTAACTCAACGGTTAAAGCGGTGGACGAAAACCTTTATAATTACAGAATTCCCGAAGCCGCCAGAGCTCTTGAGAGCCTTGTTGACCAGCTTAGTAACTGGTACGTTCGCCGTGGAAGAGAGCGTTATTGGGTTCAGGGTATGGAAGCGGATAAGGTTGCCGCTTATATGACCCTTTATACCGCCCTTGTTACCCTTGCTAAAGCCGCCGCTCCTATGATTCCCTTTATGGCTGAAAACATTTATCAGAACCTTGTCAGAAACCTTGATAAATCGGCAAAGGAAAGTATTCACCTTTGCGATTTCCCCGAAGTGGACAAAGGTGCTATTGACTTAACCCTTGAAGCCGATATGGAAAAGGTGCTTTCCATTGTTGTTCTGGGCAGAGCCGCAAGAAACGGCGCTAACCTTAAAAACCGTCAGCCCCTTGCCGTTATGTACGTTAAGTGCGACAAAGAGCTGAGCGAAGAAACAAAGAGCATTATAAGAGACGAGCTTAACCTTAAAAACATAGAGTTCGTTCAGGATACTGCCGCTCTTTCAAGCTACTCCTTCAAGCCTCAGCTTCGTACCGTTGGCCCCAAATACGGTAAGCAGTTGGGCGAAATAAGAACCGCTCTTTCTGAGCTTGACGGAAGCAGGGCATACGCCCAGCTTAAAGAAAACGGCAAGCTGGTATTCAGTTTTGCAAGCGGAACCGTTGAGCTTGCCGAAGAAGATTTGCTTATTGAAACGGTTCAGAAGGAAGGCTTATTCACCCTTACCGATAACGGTGTTACCGTTGCTCTTGATACCGTTCTTACCGAAGAGCTTATTGAAGAAGGCTTCGTAAGAGAAATCGTAAGTAAAATTCAGACAATGCGTAAGGAAGCAGGCTTTTCTGTTACCGACCATATCGCTGTCTTTATGCAGGGCAACGAAAAAGTTGCCGATATAACCGAAAACAACGCTATGGATATTTCGGTTGACACCCTTGCCGATGAATTTGATTTTGACTCAATGGACGGCTACTCCAAAGAGTGGGATTTAAACGGTGAAAAGGTAACTATCGGCGTTAAGAAGATATAAAAAAACAAACCGGCTCGTAATGCGTCGTACACTTAAGGACAGTTTCCGAAAGGTGCGAGCATTGCGGGCAAGAGAATTGAGAGAAGTTTAATCTTCTCTCTTTTTTCTTGCCCTTTTTTATTTGTATCCGTACATTCGACTATTACACCTTCTTTAAGTACATTTATTGTAGAAACTTAAAGGAGGTATTTTTATGGGTAAGTTTATTGAAGAATTCTACTACGGCAACCTTGATCCACAGGCACGTAGCACGAAGCAGAACAAGGCAGTACAAAAGCAAATGGAAGTATTGATGCTCAATGAAGACTATCTCACCGAGAATCTTTCGGGCGAAAGCAAAAAGAAATTCCTTGAGTTTGTCAATGCTTGGGGTGTAGTAAATGGTGAATCCAACCTTGATAGCTTTATAATGGGTTTTCGTCTTGGCGCCGACTTCACCTACGACACCTTTGTTTCTGATGAAGCGCCATTTGTGGATTTGCTTGAAGAGTGAATGTTATGAGAGAAAAGAAATATTATATAGCTCTCGATGATTTTGAGCGCAGGGTTGTTGTGAAGTGTATGAACGAAATGCGTAACTCACTCATTGAGGATGGCAAGTGTACGGATGCATTGGATGAAGTTCTGTTAAAGGTTATCCGCTCAAAGCAAAAGAAATTTAAAGTTGTATATCAGGAGGCTTGATTATGGAAAAGATTATATACGATGAAAATAATAGCCTTTGGTACGAACTGCAAGGAGACTATTACATCCCCTGCTTGAAACTTCCCGATGAAGAAGAAAGAGAAATTGGTGTATGGGGAATGCGGCATTTGAACTATCTAAAACAACACCGCAAAGCCACCTACAACCGCCTTCAAGCAGAATTTAAACTCAATTCATATCTATATGATATAAATTCTCAAGCTGAGGAAATGTTTGAAACTTTAATTAAGCAGTTCAAGCAAACGGAAGGTATTACCGAACAACTAAAATCGGAAAATCAAATGGAATGGGTACGCCGGATAAACAATATTCGCCAAATGGCTACAGAGATAGTGATTAGTGAATTGATTTATAACTGAAATACAAAAATGAGCGAAGCCTAAAATTTAGGGGCAGTTCTTCGTGTGTTTGATAAATTTGTGGCATTAACATGTTGACATTTAGGGATTAAATGGTATAATGGTAATATATTTATTTAGCAAACTTGTTGAAAGACAAGGACGCAAAGCTACGGTGTCTAAGCGAAAATCGTATGATCGACCGGCTGCATCTTTTTTGATGCGGCCGGTTTTTGTTTTTTGTGAGGTGGTTTTTTGAATAAGGTATTGCGTGAAGAAAAAAAGTTTTTAATATCGGTAGCAGATTTCATAAAACTCAGCCATAAAGTTGAACAGGTTATGCTTAGCGATCCACACAACGGTACACATGGATATATGATACGCTCTCTATATTTTGATACGCCGTTTGACGATGATTATTTTGAAAAGCAAGCAGGAATAGAACTCAGAAGAAAGGTGCGCCTGAGATGTTATGACCCAAATTCTGACTTTGCTATGCTTGAACTAAAGCAAAAGCAAGGCGCACAGCAAATGAAGCGTTCGCTCAGGGTGTCGAGAGAAGATGCAAAGCGGTTGATTGCGGGAGACTATTCAGTTTTGCTTAATTATACTGAACCGTTTGCTGCTGAGATGTATGGGTTGATGCAGTATCGGTGCTACCGACCTAAAACGATTGTTGAATATAACCGCAAAGCCTTTATTGCTAAGGAAAATAAAATTCGTATCACCTTTGATAATAAAATCGTTTCCACTGAAAGCAGTTTTGATCTTTTCAATCCCAATTTGAATATGAATCCCGTACTTGACCCTTATGACGTGGTTTTAGAGGTTAAGTTCAATGGTTTTCTGCTTGGCTACCTAAAAGAACTTATAAACAGTACGGATAAAAGTGAGCTTTCGGTAAGCAAATACGTTTTGGCAAGACAAAACGCATACCAAACACACATATAGGAGGAAAAACAAATGAAAGATAAACTTTTCGAATTATTTGAAACAAACGGTGAACTGCAAATCGGTACGGTTGCACTGCATATCTCTATGGCAGCTGTTCTCGGCTTTTTGATTTTTGTTTCTTACTACATTACTCACCGGGGCACGATTTATAGTAAAAAATTCAATGCATCCTTGGTGGTGCTCACTGTTCTTACCGGAACAGTTATGACGGTTATCGGCAACAATATCGCTCTTTCTCTCGGTATGGTTGGTGCGCTTTCTATTGTGCGTTTCAGAACTGCGATTAAAGACAGCAGAGATACGGTGTATATTTTCTGGACGGTAATCGTCGGCATTTGTTGCGGTGTCGGAGATTATATGGTAGCGCTTATAGGTAGTGCGATTACGTTTATCGTGTTGCTTATTCTGGGTGCCATTAAGAATGATAACCGCATGTTAATTATTGTTCGAGGCGCAAGAAACAAACAGTCTATTGTTACCGGTTATATTTTTAATATATTCAAAAATAAAGCAATTTTACGTGTTAAAAATACAACCGAGGATACTATGGAATTGATTTACGAGGTTTCCTCATCGTTGCTTAAAAAAACAGAAAAAGATGTTAGTATAACAGATGGGATATATGAGCTTGGCGGCATCGAATATGTCAATATCGTGATGCAAAATGACGAAATTTCAAATTGATTTTGCTATTTAATTTTAAGGGAGGGTAACGCAATGAAATACAAAGTTTATGGTATTGTCTCAATCTGTCTTGCATTTGTTGTGATTGCTTCTTCCCTTTGGTTTACAAGAAGCGAGAAGAAAGAACGATATCACCAGCATTTGATGGCGGAGCCCAAAGCCGCCTGCTCTCATTCTGACGATCTTTTTTGCACCCATCTCCCTCTTATTCAGATTGATACCGATGGTGTTGTTATTCCCGGAAGGGTATATAATGAGGACTATGCCCATCCCACCGTGACAGAGGACGGTAAAACCGAAATTATATGTGACTTTCAACTTATCGATAATAAAAAAACAAATAATCATACGACAGATAGTGCCACAACTAAAAGTCAGGCGTATATCAACGTCAGAGGCAGATCGTCAAGAGCCTTTGATAAAAGCAGTTATGAAATACGTCTTATCACCAAACAAGGTGATAATAATCCGCAATCACTTATCGATATGGATCCACATCACGAATGGGTGCTTCACGGACCTTTCCTCGATAAAACACTTATAAGAAATTATATGTGGTATAATATCGCAGGTGAAATTATGGATTATGCACCAAATGTCCGTTTTTGTGAAGTGATGATCAATGGTGAGTATATGGGACTATATGTTTTGGCTGAAAATATAACCGCAGGCGAAAACGGTGCAAGGCTTAATCTGTCGGTCGATAAAAAGGACAACAGTTTTACAGGTTATCTTTTAAGAATGGATCAAGGAAGCACTAATCCAATTAAAAATATTGACACTTTTTCGGTTTACTCGAAAAGATTTCCCAATAAAGTTGATATTGTTTATCCCGGTGCTTCTAACCTGACCCCTGAAATTGCAGAGAGTATACGTCAGGACTTTTCAAAGTTTGAAAAGGCTATATATTCTTTTGATTATGACAACAAAAAATTCGGTTATGAAGCCATGATTGATGTTGAGTCCTTCGTCGATTACTTCATAATCAACGAATTGACCCTCAATTATGATGCGGGCTGGCTTTCAACATTTATCTACAAGGATGTTGACGGCAAATACAAAATGTGTATTTGGGATTTTAACTCAGCGTGCGATAATTATCAAGACACATATCTGAAACCAAGTAATTTGCAGTTCCAATATAATGTATGGTACGTAATGTTAATGAAAGACGAAAAATTTGTCGAGAAAATCATCAACCGATATTACGAACTTAGAAAAACATATTTAAATGAAGAGTATTTGAATTCGTATATAGATGAAACGATAGAATATCTTGGAGACGCTGTTCAAAGAAATTTCGAAAAATGGGGTTACACCTTTGAGGAAGAATATGACTTATTGAAACCTACTGAACGAAATCCTCGAAATTATGAAGAAGCAAAATCGCTTTTAAAAAATGCGATTAAACAAAGAGGAGATTGGTTAGATAAAAACATTCATACACTTCGTCAATACGCTGCCGAATCAAAAGTGAAAAAATATAACGAACATACAGATTAGAAAGGAACGATTATGAAAAAATTTATCATTGCCATTTCCATCATCGTTGTCCTTGTTATGCTGTATGATACCTGTTATTATCGTCTGGGACTCTATATAGATTTTCAGCCGCAAAAAGAAGTTGCCACATTTATCAAAACAGAAGATGATAAAATACTTCTTAACAAAGGCAACGGATACAAAGAATTTGAAATTAAAGGCGTTAATATGGGTTCGGGAATACCGGGCGAATGGTCAACCGATTTCGCTATTGATAAAGAAACATACCTCCGTTGGTTTGATCAGATAAAAGATTTGGGCGCCAATACCGTAAGAATTTATACCGTTCAGAACGACACTTTTTACAATGCTTTTTATGAATATAATCATGAAAATCCCGATCCGCTCTATCTTATTCACGGTGTTTGGGTAAATGATTACGTGCTTAATTCACATCGTGATGCTTATGACGAGAAATTCTTTGATACTTTGCTTGAGGATTCAAAAACTGTTATAGACGTTCTCCACGGAAGAAAAAAGATAAATCTCGGAAGAATGGCATCGGCAGGACATGGAACCTATAATAAGGATATTTCTCCTTGGGTGCTGGGATATATTCTCGGCGTGGAATGGGAAGACGTTACCGTCGTGTTCACGGATGAGAAATATAAGAATAACAGCAAGTACAATTCCTACAGCGGCAAGTATATGTATACCGCCGAGGATGCTTCGCCGTTTGAAGCGTTACTGGCAAAGCTTGGCGATAAAGTGATCGAATATGAATCGGAAAAATATAAAATGCAAAAATTGGTTGCTTTTTCTAACTGGCCGACAACCGACCCATTTTATTATCCCGAGCAAGTAACAAAATTTTTCATGAAATGTGCACAGGTCGATGTGGAAAACATCAAAACAACAGACGCGTTTTTATCGGGTCAGTTTGTTTCATACCATATTTATCCATATTATCCCGATTATTTGGTGCACATAAAGGATTGGGAAAATTTTAAGACCAACATTAATATCGCCGATTTTTATGAAGACGGCGTATTGAACACGTACAAAGCCTATTTGTCGATGGTGAAAAACCACCACACCATGCCCGTCGTCATTTCCGAATTCGGTGTTTCTACAGGCAGAGGAATGGCTCAGGTAGACGTCAATACCGGCAGAAACCAAGGTCACATGTCCGAAACCGAACAGGGTGATGCGCTGGTACGCTGTTATAACGATATCATGGACGCCGGTTGTGCAGGCAGTTGTGTATTTACTTGGCAAGACGAATGGTTTAAGAGAACCTGGAATACCATGCATGCGGTCAATCTGATGCGTACACCATATTGGTCGGACTATCAAACGAATGAGCAGTATTTCGGCCTGTTATCCTTTGATCCGGGAAAAGAGCAATCTGTCTGCTATGTGGATGGCGATGTATCAGAATGGAAAGAGGATGATGTTGTTTTTTCTAAGGAAGATTTAAGCTTGTCCCTTAAATACGATGAACGGTTTATCTATCTTCTTGCAAAGAAAAACAATTTCAATTTTGAAAATGATGCGTTGTATTTACCACTTGATATTACCCCGAAAAGCGGCAGCAGTTACTGCGAAAACAACGGCCTGTTATTTGACCGCGCCGCCGATTTTTTACTTACCATAAACGGCAAAGATGATAGCAGACTTCAGGTTCAGGAGCGTTATGAAGCGCTTCGCTCCACCTATAGCGAAAACATTTATAAATTTGATACGTATATTGAAGAAAATATTCCCGATAAGGATTCCCCAAAATTTGTTAATATTGATATGATATTAAAGGCAGAGGTTTTTTCGGATGAATCGGGAACCGAAATAAAATCAGAGGTTTTTGAAACCGGAATCTTGACTTACGGAAATGCCAACCCAAAGGCTAAAGACTATAATTCCCTTGCTGATTTTATTGTTAGCGGAGATTATGTCGAAATTAAACTACCGTGGCAACTCCTTAATTTCGCTGACCCGTCCCGCATGACTATTCACGATGATTATTATGACGATAATTACGGAATTGAATATATTACAATTGATGAAATGTATATTGGCTTATCGGATGGAACAAACGGCAGAAGGATTCCGCTTTATGTTCAAAAATTAGAGGGTTGGGAGAACAAGGTTACCTATCACGAAAGGCTTAAACCATCTTATTACATTTTGCAGAGCGTATGGAGGGAAAAGGATGAAGGTTGAAATACTGATTTATGCTTATCTAGCCGTATGCGCTGCTATGATTATATTCAACATTGTTTGTATTTTTGTGTTTCGCAAAAAGGATAAAAACATCGAAAAGCGAAGCATAGATTTTACAGATAGTATCGAGGAACAATTTAGTAAGGATACGATTGATGAAGAACATAAGAAGTTCCTCTGTAAGAAATTAAAGAAAATCAATCATATGATGGCTTTTGACGAAACACTTGAAAAGCTTTATGAGCAAAAACCCGAGCAGGTTCAAAACTATATTATAAAGCTAAGTTCCGTATTTGTTTTTCTGACCTTTAAATATAGCGAGAAAAATAAAATTCAAGCGGCTTATTATCCTTACATAATTAAGAAATACAATGTATTTAAAGGCGCATACATAGGTATTGTCATAGATTCTCTTATGGAGCTTGTTAAAGAATCCAATTTGTATTGCCGTGAAAATGCATTGCAGGCGCTTTATTCCATCGGAGATTCCCAGAGCGTAATAAATGCACTTAAACTATTAGATAGAACAGGTGGTTTTCATCACTCAAAAATGATTGCCGACGGTCTTTTATCTTTTGGTGGCGAAAGAGAGTTGCTTGATAAAAAGCTTTGGCAGAGTTTTAATGAGTTTTCTTTAAGCCTCAAACTGCCGGTGCTTGATTACTTTCGCTTTAGTTCTGATGCGCATAAAGAAAAGGTATTACACATTATGTGCGACAAGGACGAAAATCAGGAGTTGCGTTTCAGTGCCATTCGATATTTTGCAAAATACCATTACGAACCTGCACTTGATTGTTTATATGGCTTTGCCACCGATAATTCACCTATATGGGAATATAAAGCAATTGCGGCAACTGCACTTGGGAATTATCCATCTGTAAAGACAGAAGAAATTTTGAGGGATTTGCTTTGCGACAGGAATTGGTATGTGCGCTATAACGCTGCGGATAGTCTCGAACGACTGGGCGTTAAATACGAGGAAATGATTGATGTTTTCGAAGGTGGCGACCGCTATGCCTCCGAAATGCTCCGTTATCGTTTTGACCGCAAAAAACTAAAAGAAAAGGAGGCGGTAACCGTATGATAAGTGACAACGCTTTTATGATTGTAAAAACCATACTGGATTATATAAATATATTTTTTGTTATTTATCTTATTGGTTATTCCTCGTTTCTTTTTCTGGCGGTGGTTGTTGGCTCCTCGGAACTTTACAAAAAAAGACATCAGGAAAAACTGAAAAACACACTGCTTCAAAATTATTATGTGCCCATTAGTATTATTGTTCCTGCATATAACGAAGAAGTAACCGTAGTGGAAACGGTTAAATCCTTGCTTGCTCTGGAATATAAACTCTATGAAATCGTTGTCGTGGATGACGGCTCAAAAGACAACACTTCGCAGAAACTTATTGAAGCTTTTGATATGAAACCTATCCGTCGCCCAATTCATAGAAAAATAAACTGTCAAACAGAAGAATTTGTTTATGAATCGGTTAGCGAAAAGGTGCCGCTCACACTCATCAGAAAGAAAAACGGCGGAAAAGCCGATTCGCTTAACATGGGAATCAACGCTTGCAAATTCCCATACTTTATTTGTATGGATGCCGATTCGGTTTTGCAGTATGATTCGCTAAGTAAAATTTCCCGTCCTATTTTAGAGCAAGAAAACATCGTGGCTGTTGGCGGTGTAGTCAGACCTGCCAATAGCGTTACGTTAGATCATGGCAGAGTTTTGAATTATAAGTTACCGAGCAATGTTCTTGCTTGCATGCAGGTGCTTGAGTATGACCGTTCTTTTCTTGCTTCACGTATTTTGTTTGATAAATTCAATGGTTCTCTTATCATTTCGGGTGCATTCGGTCTTTTTAAGAAGGACGTTGTGATTGCTGCAGGCGGATATGATCATTCTACAATGGGCGAGGATATGGAGCTTGTTGTAAAGCTACACGAGTACTGCACCTTGAACGAAATTCCATATTGTGTCAAATATGCTACTGATGCGATTTGCTGGTCCCAGGCGCCCGAAAGACTTAAAGACCTTTGCAAACAAAGAAAACGTTGGCATTTGGGATTGTTCCAAAGCATGTGGAAGCACAAAGTTATGCTGTTTAATGCTAAATTTGGAGCCGTTAGTTTTGTTTCGTTTTTTTATTTTCTTCTCTATGAGTTGTTATCCCCATTTATTGAGATCTTCGGCATACTGACAATGGTGCTTGCATTTATATTTGATTTGATCAATGTGCCGTTTATGATTTTGTTTTTCGCAATTTATGCTGTATTTGGTTGTATTTTAACTCTAACCGCATTTTTTGCAAGAACACAGACAATAGACCTTAAAATATCGGCAATGGATGCCCTGAAAGCGGTTTTGTTATGCTTTTTTGAGATTACTTTTTTGCGATTTATTATGGCATTTGTCCGAGCAACCGCTTTTTTCGGTTATAAAAAGAAAAAACTGAATTGGGGCAGAATTGAACGCAAAAAAATCAATGTAAAATAAGGAGTAAACAGTTATGCAAAAGAAGTTACTTAGAACCTCGCTTTTCGGCTTTTCTAAAACAGAAGTATGTGATTATATTGCGAGAGTAAATGATGAATTTAATGGTAAAATCGACCTGATCACCGCAGAGCATACCAAGGAAAGAAATGAATTGACAGCACAAATTGCTGCGCTTAATGAAGAGATCAACAAATATAAACAAGCAAATGCCGATATTGCTCAAGCGCTTTTTGATGCACAGCAATATGCAACCGAGTTGAAAGCAAAAGCGGATGGCGAATATAAAGAGGCTCAGGATGAACTTCTCGCTCTCAAGGAAGCCGAGACGGACAAATTGAATACATATCGTAAAAAAATTGAAAACGTCAGAAAAGAAATTGTTTCCGTACTTTCCGATATAGATGATAAATTGGCTGCCGAGACAGTCAAAACCGAAGACTTGATAGCAGAATACAACTCCGAAGAAGGAATCGCAGTATGAAAAGGCTGATTGTTTCGGTAATTTTCTTGTTAAGTGTTCTTTTTGCCTGTATTCCCGTTTCTGCTGAGGTAATGTCTACAAGGGAACCGACGGCGGCTGATACAATTTATATAGCCGGTAATCCTAATATGTATCCTTTGGAATTTTATAACGAAAAAACCGAGTGTTATGAAGGTATCTTGCCAAAGATATATGAGCAAATAAGCGAGCAGACAGGGATAGACTTTTCTTATGTTTCTGCCGACAGCAAAGACAGACAAAAAGAACTTTGTGAAAATTTTCAGGTGGAAATTGCCTCTGCACACCATAAAGGAGATATTTCTCTTTCTAAAGAAATAGAACTGTTTTCTTATGATAAAGACGGTAAAAAACAAACGGTTTGTATCGGCTTTACTAAAATAATGAATCCTGATATTGCGGCAGCCGTAGAGACGGCGGTTCAAAGTGCCGATAAAACCGTGTGGATGTCTGCTGCTATGCAGCTTGAAGATAAAACACAGTCTGCCAAAATCATTCCGTGGCTTATAATTGCCATCAGTGTTTTAGTTCTTGCTTTGATTACTATGTTCGTTTATATTATTGTGAAACGCCACCGTAATCACGCGCAGAATCAAACCAAAATGACCGACACACTTACCGGTATCGGCAATTTGAGTTATTTTGAGGAATGTTATTCTCATCATATTTCGAGTGCGGTGCGCTCATTATATTATGTGGCATATATTGCAATTGATATTGAGAAAATAGAAACCTATTTCGGCTTGCCCGAATCTGAAGAATTGCAACGCTATGCGGCGGCCACTATGACAGGGATACTTAAAGATAACGATTTTGCTTCTCGAATTGACAACGGCGTATTTGCTTGTTGCTTTATGTGCCCTGATACGCAACGTGCAATCGAAAGTATGACAGAACTCATAAGAAATCTTAATAGCTATAACGGAAGTTTTTCAAAGGATAACGGCGTTTTGTTCAGGGGCGGTGTTTACCCTCTTGATAAACAAAACCTCCCTACAGAAACCGTTATTTACAATGCCCGTCAAGGATATCTTCTTGCCGCGCATGAGAACAAGGATGTTTGCTTGTGCGATAAAAACACTCTGAACCGCGTATCTATCAAAAGCAGACTTCAAAAGAAGATATCTAAAGCTTTGGAAAATGAAGAATTCCAAATTTATCTTCAATTTGTATTTGACACAAAGAAAAAGAAACTGTGCGGAGCAGAAGTGCTGTCCCGTTGGCATAGCTTAGAAGAGGGTGTGTTGTCACCGGCGAATTATATTGAAGATATGAAACTTGCGGGTATGATTGATAAACTTGATTTTTATATTTTTGAAAATACCTGTAAGATGCTCGCCAATTGGAAAAACACCGATTTTAAAAAGCTATATCTTTCTTGCAACTTTACACGAACAACCCTTTCACATCCAACTTTTTTAGAAGAGTTCGAAGAAGCTCTGTCAAAATATGACTTTGACAGAAAAAATCTTCTTATTGAATTGACAGAAGATGCTTTGGTTAGTGATAGTTCTGTTGCCTATAAAAATATATTGGGCATTAAAAAAATCGGTTGTGGAATTGCTCTTGATGATTTTGGAAGTGGATACACCTCATTTAGCGATTTGTGTGATTATCCGATTGATGTCATCAAGATAGATCGACATATCGTTGCAAAATCGGTTTCTCATCGAGGAAATGCAGTTCTTATTGGTATCATTCGTATGGCTCACGATTTAGGGATTTCTGTTTTGTGTGAAGGAATTGAAAACGAAGTCGAAAACCAAAAGGTGACCGATGCCGAATGCGATTATATCCAAGGCTTCTTGTATTCCCACGTTTTACCGCTTGAAAATGCGCTGGATTTTTATACAAATAGAAAATAATTGTTGAAGCCACGGCAAAAAAATTGCCGTGGCTTCTATTTTGTGACAAATTATATGAATGATAGTTGCCATAATATTTCATTTGTGCTATACTTATAATGTAAAATTATGTTTATTCTCTGGTGGTAGCAAAATGAAATCAATTCGCGCAAAAATTATGTGGCTGCTTTTCGGCAGCGTTTTAATAGCTTCATTAGTCATTGGTACTGTGTGCACTCTTCTAACTTCTGGTATTATAGAAAAAGGTTCTGCCGAAAATATGAACCTTTTATGTAAAACGAATGCCGGTGAAGTTGATATTGTGCTGGCAAAAATAGAAGATTCGGTAAATACTCTTTCCCATAATGCACTTTCAGAGTTGTCAGATATTGGGATGTTAAAGGATGATTCTTTTAGAGCAATTTATTCTTCAAATTTGGGAAAGAATGCACTCCATCATATTGAAAGCATAGAGGGAGCAATGGCAATTTATATTCGCTATAATCCTTCGTATATCGGCAAGTCCGATGGCTTTTTCTATGTAAAAAATAAAGATACCCAAAAATTTGAGAATCAACCGCTGACCTATATTTCTTTATATGCGGAAGACGATATCGAGCATGTTGGATGGTGGCATATTCCTACAAAATATCAAACAGCGACATGGATCGAGGCATACCATAATGCCAATATCAATCAGGATATTATATCGTATGTTGTACCACTTTATATGAATGAGCAGCTAATCGGCGTTATCGGGGCCGATATATCTATTGAACATATTGAGGCGCTCGTAAAACAAATTTCAATATACAGTTCAGGCAAAGCTGCCCTTCTAAAAAGCGATGGAACCGTTGTATATCATCCGGATTTTGAGCGAGGACATTTAATCGGTGAGGGTGACCCCGGCTTTGACGGTGTTGTTGAAAAGCTCTCTAAAGAAGAGCGCACAGACGAGCTTATAAAATACGAACTTGATGGTATTGAAAAACGAATTGCCAGTTCTAAATTGCGCAACGGTATGCTGATGGTATGTTTTGCACCCGTTTCCGAAATATATAGAGAACAGCACGCGTTGTCTGTTTTCACGCTTGTATTCACCTTGATTGTTATAGTTCTTGCATTGATCGGTGCATTCTTTGTCAGCCGTGAGTTTGCCCGTCCTATCAAAAAGCTAAATGAAGCCGCCAAGCACTTAACAGACGGTGAGTTTGATTTTGATATTCAAACAGATCTTCGTGACGAAATCGGGGAACTCACCTCTACTTTTATTGAAACACGTAAAACCTTACAGCATCAAATTCACTTGCTCGATACCGAAGCACATCGTGATGGTCTTACCGGTGTAGGTAATAAATCCGCATTTATGGATAAAGAGATTGAAATCAACCACGAAATTATTTCAGGTAATGCGAAATTTTCTGTTGCCGTCTTTGACGTTAATAAACTTAAAGTAACGAACGATATTTTCGGACATATGGCAGGCGATAGACTATTGTCTACCGTTTCGGCTCATCTTTCCGCTTCTTTCGGAGAAGCAGATGTTTTCCGTGTTGGCGGCGATGAGTTTGTTGTTATACTCAAAAATGAAGACAGCACCAATTGCGATGCATTGATGACCCGCTGTATTGAGGGAATGAAAAATCTTTCGCTTGAGGGATATCCTGAGTGTCGCGTTTCTTGCGCATATGGTACATCTCAGTTTGATGCAAAAATCGACCATCAGCTCTCTGATGTTCTGCGTAGAGCTGATAAGGAAATGTATAAAAATAAGGCAATTACCAAAAAAGAGACTTTTCCTTGGCAAGAAGGCGCTAAAGGCATTAAGCAACTTCAGGTTGAAAAATATTGTCAGTTTTTGCAAACATTAACCGGCAGTACCGACGATTATCTATTCCTTATGAATATCGAAACGGGTGTTATCCGCTTTTTCGGAGAAGACCCCAACTCCTTTGATATTTCCGACGGGCGTGAACTGGCGAACGGTATTTTGGATATGCTGAATTATGTTCACGCCAATGATCAATTGCTTGTTAAAAAAGCGGTATCTTCCGTTATAAGCCACGATGTCGAAGAGATTGATATAAACTTCCGTATGCATAATAATAATATGCGATGGGTCAACTGCCGTGGAAGTGTCATAAAGGATGAAATGGATAACCATTTTGTTTTCATTGGAAGAATCTCTCAAAACGCAGTAAAGCATCTTTATAATCCTATTACAACCCTGTTTAACAAAGCGAAGCTGAAGATGGACTTGCAAAATGAATCAGCAGATGAGTTTAGCTGTTTGATGCTTCTTGATATTGATAATCTTTCAGAAATCAACCTGAAACACGGTTCCGTTTATGGAGATACACTGCTCAAAACTTTGGCAGAAGAACTTGAAAAACGTTTTTCTATGGGACAGATTTATCATGCAGAAAAAGACCGTTTTGTTGTTTTGCTTGATGTAAATTCAAGCAAAGAAGCAAAAAAATTATTCGACGAACTCAAAGGCTCTTTGGCCGGTAAATGCTCAATTTCTGCTTCAGTTGTTCCTAACGATAAATCCGTATATGTAAGCGCAGAAAATATTTATGATTACGCAGTTCAAACGCTGAATAACGCCAAAAAGAACAACAGCGGGCAGATCGTCTTTTTCTCTGAAGACAGCTTGCTTGAAAGAATTTCCGCTGTTGAACTTTTAGAAGAACTTGAAGAAAGTATCAAGAAAAAATGCAGCGGTTTTTCCCTTGTGTATCAACCGCAGATTAGCGCAGAGGATTATTCTATTATTTCGGCAGAAGCATTGCTTAGATTCGAATCCAAAACAAAGGGACAGATTTTTCCCGACCAGTTTATTCCTGTGCTTGAACAAACAGGGCTTATCAACGAGGTGGGTATCTGGGTTGTGAATGAAGCGCTACGCAAATGTAAGCAGTGGCGTGAATTTATACCGGATTTTAAAATCAGTGTTAACATTTCACCGAAACAATTAGAAAAGAAAAGGATAGCCGCACAAATTACAAGGCTTCTTACAAAGCACGGTCTCCCCGGAGAAGCTCTGATTCTTGAGATTACCGAATCTGCTCAATTGGATGAAAACGAGGACGTTTATGCCATTTTAACAAAACTCCGACAGGTTGGAATTCAAATTGCAATTGATGATTTCGGCACAGGCTATTCTAATCTTGGCAATCTGAAACACCTTCATGCAAACATACTTAAGGTTGATCGTGTATTTATTCGTGACATTAAGGAAAACGGATACAATTACAATCTCATACATAATGTTATCGAATTTGCAAAATCAAACTCATTAAAGGTGTGTTTAGAAGGTGTCGAGAACACATCTGAGTTGATTGTTTTATCCGGTTTACAGCCCGACATTTTCCAAGGATATTTATTTGATAAACCTTGCTCTGAAGAAAGTCTTGAAGCAAAATATTTTATCAGCAATACTGAAGAATATGCAAAACGATTAGAACGATTTGATAAGCTTGGAAAAGAAAAAAGACATGCACCGCTTGTTAACATGGAAATGAAAACAATTTTGCGCGGTATAAATGTGGGATTGTGGATTATTCACATTAACGCAAAAACCGGCGAAGGCGAATTGTATACCGATGAAACTATGAGAAGACTGTTAGGCGTTGCCGATGATATTGCCCCGAACGAGTGCTTCAAGCATTGGCAAAATAACATCGATAAAGAGTATCGCGTAGCAGTAGACAATATGATTCATGATATGGCTGAAAGCAATACTGTTATTCAGGTCGAATATCCATGGCATCATCCGCTAAGGGATAAGGTTACTGTCCGTTGCTCCGGAAGATGTGTTGAGAAAAATGATGAAGTTATCGTTTTCGAAGGTTTCCACCGTGTAATCAGCGATTTCTAAAATTAAAAACATACCCGCAAGCAAAAATGTTTGCGGGTATGCTTCATTTACTGGCAATGTTAAATTCATTTTATGGTATAGTAAAAGGGCGACACCTCGAATGTGTTACATTCAGATTGTCGCCCTTTTTTTGTTTTAGGATATATCTTTCTTTTTCAGTTCCTTTTTCATTTTGCCGAGTGCTTTGCGATATGTTTTATCGGCAGTATCGGGCGAAGCCAAGCCGTGGTCTATAGCTATGTCAATAAAGGCTTCTTCGGGTATGGGTTTCCGTGTTGGCTTGCCGTCTTCATCCAAATCGTCTTTGTCGTAAAAATGAGTGGCATAACATTCCATACAAAAACCAAGATGCGCTGAAATCATTGCACGTTCACGGTAGTTGAGTTTTTCAAATACAGTCATATCCGTTTCGGCTTCTTCTAACTTGAAGAACAACTTGTCCGGCTCAGAG